>JAJZPM010000031.1 GCA_021811105.1 Nitrospirota bacterium
GCTCCTCCCTTCTAAGGTGAGTATTAATACTCCTACTATTTTAAATAAAAAAAGCGCACCAGTCAATAGAAATGTGGGTGCGTGCTAAAAAGTGGTAAAAAAAGTTTAAAAAAGGACTAAACTGTTACCTACGGCACAAAGAGTCAATGGGGTCAGGTCTTTCATCTTGCAGAAGTGATATTTGTATCCATATGCTGAAAGCTGCCCGCTGATGGCTGAGAGCATTATTTCGAAACCGAGGGGGATGGGAATGAATTTTAAGAAGAGCTACAAAACATTAATCGGTGCGTTCCCCCGTCCCCTTGACACTAACTTTGATACGATTGTAAAATGCATGGAACTGCCGCACATTTCCGGGGAACAAAAAGGGAGGGAAACATGAATGAGGGACGGGGAATCACAATAATATCTGTCGACCTGATTATGCATACAATTAAGGAGTTGTGCTTATCAGGAAGGATGAAATCATCACGCAACAATAATATCGCCAAAACGCTGGTTTTATTTTTTGTCCTACCGCTCTTTCTTTACTCCGGCGTCAGTCTGGGCGCGTCCGTAGACGTCGCGAATGGAAACCTTCATCACTCCCAGACATTGTTCGAATTGCCCGGTTCGACAATGCAGAACGGCTTCACGCTTTCTTATAACAGCCTTGACTCCAATAGGTTGCCTCTGGGCGTCGGGTGGAAAGGAAGGCGGGGTCACGGCGTACACATACGACATGACGAATCCGACAGTAACTCCGCCATTAACAGAAAAGACAGACCCGTCGGGAAGAAAGACGACGTATAAGTATGACTCCAAAGGAAACATCACTTCGGAAACGGATTCTGCCGGGAAAACAATATCATACACTTACGACAAAGACAATAATGTGACTTCCGTGACAGACTATTTCAACCGGGAGACTACTTTTTATTCTTACAACAGTGCGGGCCAAGTCACGAGAATGACAGACTCTTCTGGAAATGTAACGACTTATGAATATGACGCAAAAGGCAATCTTACTAGAATTACAGAACCTTCAGGCCAATCATATGATTTTCATAACGTTCCTCAAGAACAGACGTCTCCGTAGGCGATGATGTTGGAGTCGGAGGCACTGACCCGATCACCTTCCGCGTCGGCGGTTACAGTCCAACTACGGAAAAGATGAGGATTACCGCCTCCGGCAACGTCGGAATCGGGACGGCGAATCCCGCTGGCAAATTGCAGGTCAGCGGGGGCCACAGAATCACCGTAAATTCATCAAATGCATTGTCGGCGGCGACTATTACCTGCCCATAAAGAACTATTAAGATCAAGGTGTATTGGGGCGCTCTGTAGAAAGGGGGACGAAATGTTCCCGCTTACCCTATCTCAAACATATCAAGAATCCCGTACAGCGCCATGACCGCGGGGGAATCGGCGGGAAGCCCCACGATCCCTTTGCCCTGAAGGTCGAACTCGAAGATATTATGGTCCTGGGGTACAAGTCCTGCGACCGTCAGCCCCAGTTCCTCCGCCACCTTCTTCAGTTCCCGTCCCTCGTCACCAGATACGCGGTTGATGATGAAGGCGTGTTTGGCGACATCCAGTTCGAGTTCCTTCACTAGTCCGTCGATCCTCTTGGCGGTGCGCACCCCCCTCACCGTCGGATCGCTCACGATCAGCAGGAGATCGACCTTGTGCGTAGTACGCCGGCTCAGGTGCTCCATACCGGCCTCGTTATCGATCACGACATAAGAATAGGTCTCCGACAGTTTGTCGGTGTATTTCCTGATGATGTTATTAGCGGCGCAGTAACAGCCCGGACCTTCAGGCCTCCCCATGACGATAAGATCAAATCCTCTGGCCTCGATGATCGACTGTTGCACCTGATAATCGAAGAGCTGTTCCATCGACATGCCGCCGGGCCGGTCGCCCCCGCTGCGAATAGTCTGGAGCGACTCTTCCCTGAGATGCCCTATGGTGGCGTGCACATCGACGCCGAGCGCCTCGTTCAGGCAGGAGTTGCTGTCGGCGTCAACCGCCAGAACCGGTTTCTTCTTCTTCTCGATCAGATATTTCACGGTCAGGGCGGCAATGCTCGTCTTTCCTGTGCCGCCCTTCCCTGCCAATGCCACTACATATGCCATATATAAATACCCCTCTTTTGTTTTCTTTCATTATATATTATTTCCTCACGCGGAAAGCTTTAAGGCTCATGATTGAGCAGCCGCCAATCAAAAAGTCTTGTAAATGATCCCGAGATCGTAACTCCCTTTTCCCCCTCTTATCTTTTCTCCTCGGCGAATCCGCCTGAGTGCGGAAAGAGGGGGTGCCAAAGGCGGGGGCGTTATTCCGAAATGCCATCTCTACTTGCAAAGTTCTCCGGTTTTCAGTAATATTTCGACATGCAAAAATTACTGAAGGGACTCGTCCAAAAGAATTCCTCCAAGATCGTGCTCGTTGTCCTTGACGGCCTCGGCGGGCTTCCTCTGAACGGAAAGACCGAACTCGAAGCGGCAAACACTCCTAACCTAGATGCCCTCGCACGGGCGGGTGCCTGCGGCCTTCACGTGCCGGTTGCGTATGGTATCACTCCGGGGAGCGGGCCCGGTCATCTGTCACTTTTCGGATATGACCCGGTCGAATTTCAGATCGGCAGGGGGATACTCGAGGCGTTGGGCCTCGGAATGGAAGTGGAAAAAACCGATATTTGTCTGCGCTGCAATTATGCGACGATAGAAAACGGCCTCATCAAGGACCGCCGCGCGGGCAGGATACCTACAGAACTGAGCCGAAAAATTACCGAAAAACTCCAGTCGACCATTAAGAAGATCGATGACGCAGAGGTCCATTTCGCTCCCGGGATGGAGCACAGGTTCGCGGTCATTTTCAGGTTTCCGGAGTCGCTAAGTCCGGCTGCGGATGCCGTGAACGACACAGACCCCCAAAAAGAAGGGAAAGCGCCGCTTGCACCTGTGGCATCATCGCCGGCCGCGGGGCGTGTCGCTAAGGTGGCTGAAAAGTTCGTTGCGGGAGTCTCCGCTGCGCTGAAAGACGAGAAGCAGGCGAATTATATACTCCTCAGGGGATTTTCGGTTATGCCCCATCTCCCTTCATTCGACGAGGCTTACGGTCTCAACGCAGCAGCGATCGCCACGTATCCGATGTACGGAGGCCTCGCGAAACTCGTCGGAATGTCTACGCCCCATGTCCCGGGCGGAGTGCAGGACGAGATCGACTTTCTGAAGGCGAATTACGATTCCCATGATTTCTTCTTTCTTCACGTGAAAAAGGTCGATTCCTATGGAGAAGACGGAAATTTCACTGAAAAATGCAGGCGGATCGAGGAATTCGACGCCCTTCTCCCCCAGATTCTCTCGCTCAATCCCGACGTCCTCATGGTCACGGGAGACCACTCAACGCCCGCCATTCTCAAAGGCCACAGCTGGCACCCGGTCCCCGTGCTCATCAAATCCCCGTATGTCCTGGGAGACCTCTGTGCTGGTTTTTCCGAAAGAGAGTGCACGAAAGGGGAACTCGGCATCTTCCCCACGGTAAACCTCATGCCTCTCGCGCTGGCCAACGCCGGACGACTAAAGAAATTCGGCGCCTGAGAAACCTCATTTCTCTATCGCTGCAGACTGATCCACCAAGGTCTCCTTTTTTACCCTGATTCACGCAGGCCGTTTTCATGACAGCATCCTGCTAATTGTCGTATCATATGAAGATGACCGAAAAAGATAACAGAAGAGTTCCGCTGATCGATACGCACTGTCACCTCGACATGTCCGAGTTCGACAACGACAGGGAGGAGGTCATTGCGCGGGCAAAGGACACCGGATTTGAGGCACTGATATCCGTAGGATCGGACTTCGTCAGCACCGCAAAAGCAATGGAACTCGCGACCCTGTACGATTTTATCTATGCGGCGGTCGGCGTCCATCCCCATGATGCGAAGGACTTTTCTGACGAAATGTACCTCGGGCTCGCCTCCCGCGCACTGAACAGGAAAGTCGTTGCGATAGGCGAGACCGGACTCGACTACCATTACGACCACTCGCCCCGCGACGCCCAGAGGGAGGTCTTCAGAAAGCATCTCCGCCTCGCGAAGGAGGCCGGGCTGCCGGTCATAGTCCACAGCAGGGAGGCGAAGGAGGACACGATGGCGATCCTTGCCGAGTCGGGCATAGACCGTGGTGTCTTGCACTGTTTTTCCGGTGACCTTGATATGGCGGAACAGGCTATGTCGATGGGGCTTTTCATATCGCTTGCAGGTCCGGTGACGTTCAAGAAGTCGTCGCGCTTACGCGAGATAGCGCGCCTCATCCCCGACGAATATCTGCTGATCGAGACCGATGCCCCCTACCTCTCGCCGGAGCCGTTCAGAGGCAGGCGCAATGAGCCGTCATACCTGGAACACACTGCAAAGTTCATCGCAGATCTGAGAGAGATCAGTCTTGACGACCTGGCACGGATCACGACGCTCAACGCCAAACGGCTTTTCGGGATAGGGACCCTCCCTGACAGGGCAGAGATCGCCTACCAAATCCGGGACAGTCTCTACCTGAACATCACGAACCGCTGCACCAACGCGTGCTCCTTCTGTGTAAAGTTCCGTTCCGATTTCGTCAAAGGGCACAGACTGAGACTCAGCCATGAGCCGACCGAGGAGGAGATCACCCGTTCAATCGGTGACCCTTCCCTTTATAATGAAGTGGTTTTCTGCGGCTACGGCGAGCCCCTCCAGCGACTGGACACGGTAAAGCATGTGGCCCGCTGGATAAAGGAACGGGGAGGAAGGGTAAGGATCAACACTAACGGCCACGCCAATCTCATCCACAAGCGGGACATCCTTCCCGAGCTGAAAGGGATCGTCGACAGCATCTCGGTCAGTCTTGACGCGCAGGACGAAGCCACTTACAACAGACTTTGCAAGCCGGCGTTCAAGAACGCCCACGCAGAGATCATCTGGTTCATCAGACAGGCAAAGGAATTCATCCCGGACGTTCAGGCGACGGTGGTAGAGCTTGAGGGGGTGGATATTGAAAAATGCCGCGAGATAGCCGCGCAACTCGGGGTAAAGCTCAGAATACGGAAACTCGACGTTGTGGGGTGAAGTGCTCCACCCACTTCAGGAACGCCTCGACCACTAACGGATCGAACTGGGTCCCGGCGCACCTAATGATCTCCTCGATAGCGTCCTGCTTTGTTTTCATCTGGCGGTAGGGTCTGTCTGAAGTCATCGCATCGAAGGCGTCCGCCACAGCGAGGATGCGCGCCATAAGCGGTATTTCTTCACGCTTCAGACCGAAGATGCCGTTTCGCCCGTCCCAGTGTTCGTGATGATACTTCACGCTCTGGATGATCTCCTTGAACTGCTTCAGTTCCACGAGTATTTCGGCGCCGAGGGTGGCATGCCGCTTGATCTCGATCCATTCCTCCGGTTTGAGCTTGCCGTTTTTGTTAAGGATTTCCTTCGGCGTAGCGATCTTCCCTATGTCGTGAAGGAGCGCGCTGATTTTCAGCTTCTCCAGCACCTCTTTCTCGAGCCCCATGACCCGGCCGATGCCGATGGAATATTCCGTGACCCGCTCCGTATGCCCCGCCGTCCAGCATGAAGACGCCTCAAGTGCCTTCACGAGAGACCGTATCGCGCCCAGCAGCAGCGACTCAAGTTCGCTGTAAAGCATGGCGTTTTCTATCGCAAGTCCCGCCTGTGCCCCAATCGCCGAGAGGAGCTTGGAATCGTTTGAATAAAATTCCTCCCTGGACGACTTGTCCGCGACCACGATCGCGCCGATGACCTTCACCTTGCCGATGAGGGGACAGACCATCAGCGACGACAGTTCAGGCATAAAGCCTCTATGCTCCGTCTCGGCAAGCCTGCAAAAAGCCGCAGCTTTTCTCGAATCTATCGATTTCCAGATGACCCTCGAGTTCTTGTCGAACACGCGCGTATCGTCCCAGTCTCCCTTGCTCACTTTCGTGTGGAGCTTCTCGCCCTTTTCGTCGAGGAATAGGACCGCGGCGGTACGGACCCCGATCGTATTGATCGCCTCATTGGCTATCCTCAGCGCGATCTCGTCGATGCTGAGGAACGAAAAAACCTCGGACATACGGTAGAGAAGAGAGAGCTCCTCGTATACGTTGCTCAGTTCCTGGATCGTCAACGAAAGGTCATGTTCACGGCTTATCAACGTTCATCACCTCTTCCACCATTTCCAAAAGGGCCTTGGGACTGAAGGGCTTTGTGATGTACCGCGTAACGCCGCTGCGCAGACCGAGTTGCTCGTCCGCATCCTGTCCTTTCGCGGTAAGCATAAAGATGGGGATTTCCGCGATTTCGGGATCGTGCTTGAGGATCTTGCAGAGTTCTATCCCGCTGAGTTCCGGCATCATCCAGTCGAGGATGATAAGCCCCGGCTTTTCCCTCTTGATGACATCCACCGCGCCCACGCTGCTTCTCAGGGTCACGACGTCGATCATGGCCTTCTTGAGCTTGTCCTCGATCATCATCAGGATGAATGGTTCGTCATCAATTACCACGACCTTTTTCATTTCATCTCCCTCCGGGGAAGCGACAAGACCACTTCTGTCCCCGCGCCCGGCTTGCTCCTGATCTCCATACTGCCGCCATGCATCTTGACGATCTCCCGGCACAGAGAGAGGCCAAGCCCTGTTCCCTTGATCCGCTGCCCGTGCCTGCCGCGATAAAACCTTTCCGGAAGATGAGAGAGGTCTTCCTCGGAGATGCCCCACCCGTTGTCGGAAACGGTAATCACGATACCCCCTTCCGTGTCCGTAACGCTAACATGGACGCGGCACCCCTCGTCTGAAAACATCAGCGAATTGCCGATAAGATTCGTCAGCACCTGCTTTATCTTCTCCTCGTCGCCTACAACATACCGTCCGGCGTCAACGTCATATTTTATCTCGGCCTTCTTTTTTTCCACGAGCGGAGAAAAGGACCGCGAAAGGCCCGACAAAAGTTCCTTCATGTCTACATTTACCATTTTCAGGATCTCCTTGCCGCTCTCTATCCGCGCGATACTCAGCAGATCGGACACCATATTGGACAGCCTTATCCCCTCGCTCAGAATAGTACGCAGATATTTCTTAGCCCGTTTGCCGTCGATGTCTTCTTCAAGAATCATCTCGGTCATTCCGACGATTGCGGAGAGCGGTGTTCTGAATTCGTGCGAGACTGACCGTATGATCTCGGTCTTCATCCGGTCTATCTCTTTCTCGCGGCTGATGTCCCGCACGAGGTTTACCACTCCCGACACTCCTCCCCCGGCGTCGAGCACCGGAGTTGCGCTTATCAGAACTGCATTTCTGCTTTGGAACACGCTGGTCAGGAAGGTCTCCCGGCTCATCCTGCCTCCGTTCAGCGCCGCATCGAAACATTCACCGAGAGAAAACCTGAAATCAATGTTGTCATCCGAATACCTGAACACGTCGCAGATCGGCATCCCAACGGCAGCAGTAGCGGTAACACCCGTCATTTTTTCGAAGGCCTTATTGACCGAAATGATCCTGCCGTTGACATCGACTGTAATTATACCATCCGCCACGCTCTGAAGAATAGTGTCCGAGAGCCCCTTTTCCGTAATCGCCTTTAAATAAAAATCCGATCGCTCTATCGACACGGCCAGGATATTCGCGATAATCTTGAGGAAATGGAGCTCGTCTTCCTTAAACTCCCTCGTCCCCAGATAGTAGAGGGAATAGACGCCGACGGTCTTTTCCCCGATATGCATGGGGACGGCGATGACAGACTGGAACTGCGAGTTGCCGATATCGGAGGCCAGATAAAATTTGGCTTCAACCCGGATGTCCCCAACCACGGTGGGGACCCGTCTCTCCGCGGAATATCCCTCGATGGAACTTACCGTGTTTGCATAAATGAGTTTGCCCTCTTTCCCGTTTTCAGGAGACGCGGACCTGAGGATGAAATTCCCCTCCTGGTCCCTGACGAGCAGCCAGACAAAATCAGCCGAGAATATGTTTCTGATCAATTCGAGAACCGGTCCCATCACATCCTTCAGTTCGATCGCAGACCCCAGCCTTGTCGAAAGCGAGAGGATCTGCGCCTGCTCTTCCTCCCGCCTGGATCTCTGGTACTCGTAAAGTTCCCTCATCTTCTCGTACAGTTTGATATTTTCGAGAGCGATCCCGGTCATTTCCCCCACGGAAGTGAGGATATTTTCTTCCTCGGATGTGAAATAGTGCGTCCTGAAACTAAACAGGCAGAAGACGCCGATGACCCTCTCCTTGCCCCGGACTGGTATGCAGCAATATCCCTTCATCCCGGAATGTTTAACAAAGGACCGCTCTATCCTCTGGTCCTTCGAAAGGTCCGAGGTCGTCATCACCTGACCGGTGACCGCCACCCTGCCGGGCACGTCCTCACCGAGCCTGATCCTTCCCATCATCTTCACGAATTCCTCCGATATCCCGCGGTGATACTGACAGACCATCTCTCTCTTGGCATCGTCGATGAAAAATATCCCTCCGCCGTCCATCCTCAGCATCTCTATCATCCTGTCAAGGATCTTCGTAAATATTTCGTCTGCTCTCAACGACTTGCTGAGTATGCCGGCAATGCTGTTAAGGGCAACCAACTCCCTGTTCTTGTTGAATATCTCTTCCTCGTGTTTCATGCGTTCCGTCACATCCCTGATGAGTTCTATCACGTGAAGCACGTTGCCCGAGGAATCCTTGATGGGACTCGCCACAATTTCGTGAAACCTTCTTTCGCCGGCGGGACCGGCATGCTGATGAGTCGTCCGGTAATTCTTTCCGGTGATGAACACAGTCTGGGCAGGACACTCGTGGCCCCCGGTCCAGCAGGGCTTGTCCATATGGTGGGCTACCGCATGGCAAAACCGACCGATCACATGGCCCCCCGCCTCCATCATGGCGACCTTGTTCGCCCTGATGATGCTGTACTCCTTGTCGATCACGAAGAGTTGGTCTTCGATGCTGTCCATGATCGTTTCGACGTATTCCTTCTCTCGCTGCAGCTCGTTTCGGAGCTCCTGTTGTTCCCTGAAGTCCTTAAAAATGCCGATCTTCCCGACCATCTTGTCGCCTTCGAAGATCGGAGACCCGCTGATCAGCAGCGGTATTTGTATACCGTCCCGCGAGAGCATGTTGATCTCATAGATCGATGAAATTCCCCTCTCCCGTTTCTCCTCAATTTGCCTGCGGATCACCGCGGCATTTTTCTCGTCGAAGAAGTCATAGAGCGAGGCCCCCATTACTTCTTCCCTCGTATAACCGAACATCCTGGTAAATGCCGGATTCACGTCCGTAATCCTGTTTTCCCCGTCAACGACCCATAGAGGATCGACCATCACGTTGACATACGTGTCTTTCCGCTTCAGCTCGAGAGTTTTTTCACGCAGGGCAGCCGCCATCTCGTTGAAGGCCCTCGTCACTTCACCAAGCTCGTCATCGGAAACGACCGGCAGACGTATGTCGAGATTGCCCTCTTTCATCAGCTTCGATCCCCTCAGAAGCCCTTTCAGAGAGATCAGCATGCCCCTCGAAAAGAGGATGGACAGCATGAGCGCGAGCACCAGAATGTAAAACACAAAGGGAACCAACTGTCCGACAAGTTTGTCGGAAAACTCCCTGTGCGGTTGAGTATAATCCGCATTCTCGGGGGGATGGACCGACTCCTCTTCAGCGATCATCTTGTTGACCTGTTTCACCACGGTAAACGTCAATGGCACCACGATGAGGGACGCGAAGACCAGAAAGATTACGATATGTTTATAAATTATCCTCGTCTTGGCCATCAGAAAAGGTTCCTAATCAGGTACATAAGCAGAACGACCACGCCCCAGGAAAAAGAGATCACCCCCAGCGGCAGAATGCCCTGTTCTATGATGGAATCGAAATCAACAGAAAAACCGATTGCCGCAAGCGCCGCGCTAAGACAGAAATTGCTCGTCTCCCTGAAATACTCCTTAACATGCGCAAACGCACCGCTCAGGTTGACCCCCACGGCAAGCAGTATAAAAACGATCACGAACCATGGTATATTCACCCTCCTTCCCTCCTTCCCGGAATAAAAGAGGGAAGCAGTCACGAGAAAAAAAAGAAAGGACATCCTGATGAGTTTGATCTTCTCCGCACCTGCGAGGCATTCAGGGCATACGTTCAATGCCGCCACCTTCACCTGTCCTAACATCGGCAGTGTCGCACCGGCCAGAAAATTGAATTCGCCGTGCGTCAGCGAAAGGGCGTCGCTGAGGATCGGATAGAAGATCATCCCGGTCAGCCCCAGCATCATCACCGATATGACCGCTACGGATGTGTCCTCTCTCTTTGCCCCTATCAGCGGCGAAATAACGGCAATCGCAGACGCCCCGCACACGGAAAGCCCCGAGGCAAGAAGCACCGCCACTTTTTTTTCAATGCCGAAAATCCCGGCGATGAGAAGCGTAAGCCCGAACAGCGCCGAGGATACCAAAAAAATCGCCAGCAACTGTCCCCACCGCAGCTCGTCCAGAACAAGCTGCGATCCGTACAGCGCGATCCCGAGGGGGAGGAATATAGTCAGGGCGGTCTCCGTTCCCCTTTCGAAATAGTCCCTGCTGCCGATCATGTTGCCCGCGAGCATGCCGACAATGATTGAGATTACAAGGGCATCGAAAGAGGCATGAAAAGTCGACAAAAAATATGCCAATGCGGCAATGACAAGGACGACGCAGAATCCCGCGATATGATCTTCAATCTTCATGTTTCTTTTATATTTTTCTCAAGTGTACCATAAATGCCTGACATGAAGAAACAGGCCGTACTGTCCCCGGAAGAAGCCGTTGTTCTACGGCCACGGGCAATCGGAATGTGATTGGCAGACGAAAAGTCCCGTCAGGATACTGTTCTTAGTTACATAAACGGAACAAAAAAGGCGGTGTTTGATCGTGGTTCGAGTAAGAACAGGCGTGACCCCTCGCCGCCTTTTACCATGGTCAGTGCTCTTCCGCTTGACTTCGCGACACATTGCGCAGAAAGTCCCGCACACCCGACGCGGGGACTGCACCCTCGGTCGCATCCGAAAGCCTCTTCCATTTAAGCTCACCTGCGCGCAGTTCGTCATCGCCGATGATAAAGACATACTCTGCAGCGAGACGGTCCGCCTTTCTCATCTGGCTTTTCAACGAGGCTGAGCCATCGCCGAGTTCGGTCCGGTACCCATCCTGCCGCAGGCTGTCCGCAATGAGGACACCCTCGGTGCCGGCCTTCTCCCCGATCACCGCGATAAAAGCGGCGGGGCGGGGCAGATCCTCCCTCACAGCCATTTTCAGGAGCTCGACGATTCTCTCCATACCTACCGCAAACCCTACAGCCGGCGTCTCCGGCCCGCCAAACTCCTTCACCAGCCGGTCATATCTTCCCCCGGCGGCTACCGCGTTCTGGGCGCCCAGGTTTTCGCTCGTCACTTCGAAGGTAGTCCGCGTATAGTAGTCAAGTCCCCTCACCATCTCAGGATTCACCGTATAGGATATACCGAGCTTTTCTATCAGATGGAGGAGCCTTTCGAAATGCGCCCTGCACTCTTCGCAGAGGTGATCGATGACCCTGGGGGCACCCTTTCTGACCTCCCTGCAGCCCTCCACTTTGCAATCCAGAATTCTCAGAGGGTTCTGGTGGTATCTACGGCGGCAGTCGGTACATAGATCGTCGAGCCTGCCGGCAAAAAAAGACAAAAGTGCCTCCTTGAACGCCGGCCTGCACTTTTCGCATCCGATCGAATTTACCTGAAACCTGAGATTGGGCAGACCCACACCGGCAAGAAATCGCCCCAGCATCGAAAGCATCTCGGCGTCAGTCTCCGGATGCGGAGAGCCGAAACACTCCGCCCCTATCTGGTAAAACTGTCTCAAACGTCCCGACTGCGGCCTTTCGTATCTGAACATCGGCCCCGCATAATAGAATTTTTGCGGTGACGGAATATTGAAAAGGTGGTTTTCTACATAGCAGCGGACTACCGGCGCGGTCCCTTCAGGCCTGAGAGTGATGCTCCGGCCGCCCTTGTCCTCAAAGGTATACATCTCCTTTTCTACGATATCGGTGTCCTCGCCGATGCTCCTCGTAAAGACTCCTGTCGCTTCGACGATCGGCGGCCTTATCTCCCCGAACCCGAAAGACGAGAATACCTCCCGCGCCTTCTTTTCGACGGATTGCCAGATGTAAATATCAGGCGGCATTACGTCTTTCATGCCCTTCAGCGCCTGGAAACGTCCGGAACTCATTCTTCGCCTTCTCCCCTGTTCTCGCCTTCCCTGAACGCATCGTGTTCGAGCATCCTGACATGATTTTCGATAAGCCTCTTCAGCTCTTCCTTGAAATGACGGCGTATCCCTTTCAGATCGACGATGTCTTCGTGGATTTTTATCACCTTCTCCTGCGCCTCCCTGACCAGATTATCGGCCCTTAACTCCGCCTCCTTGATCAGGAGTTCCGCCTCCTTCCGCGCATTGGTCTTGTAATCTTCGACCATCTGCTGCGCCGTCATCAGGGTCTCCCGCATCGTCGATTCCATGTCCTTGTATTCCTTGATATGATTCTCCGCCCTCTGTACGCTTTCTTTCATTGAAGCGTTCTCCCGAAGAAGTTCCTCCATCTCCTCCCGGATCACCTCAAGAAACGCGTAGACCTCCTCGACGTCGAACCCCCTGAACTTCATCGGAAACTGCTTCTGCTGGATGTCAAGCGGCGTAATTCTCATATATCATCCTCCTCCAAACGTATAGCCTATTTTTATGAGAGACCTTATCAGAAACAACTGCACGAATATAATAGCAAGAATGACCACGACAGGAGAAATATCGATCGGCCCCAGCCTGTGACCGATGACCCTTCTGATGGGACGAAAAACCGGCTCGGTCACGGAGTATAGAAACCTGACGATAGGGTTATAGGGGTCGGGGTTCACCCAGCTGATGAGGGCCGCCACTATGACGACCCACTTGTAGACTTCCAGCAGCATATCGAAGATCTTTGCCACTGCAACGATAAAATCACCAAAGACGAACACTATTCCCTCCTTCCAAGCTCTGCCGCCCTCTTCCGAGCGGCCAGAAGGGCATCGCTCACAATGTCTCGCAGAGACCTCTCCTCAAAGACCTTCAGCCCCGCCTCGGTCGTCCCGCCGGGAGAAGTCACCATCCTTCTCAATTTTTCCGCCGACATGCCGGTTTCGAGCAACTTGACAGTGCCCAGCATGGTCTGTAGCGCAAGGGCTGTCGCGTCCTTTCCCGAGAGCCCCATCCTTTCGCCCGCCCCGATCATCGCCTCGACGAACAACGCAAAAAAGGCCGGGCCGCTGCCGGACACAGCGGTCACGGCATCCATCAACTCTTCCGGAAGGACAAGGACCCTCCCGATGGACATGAGAATAGCCTGGACCGTGTCGACCCCGGAGCCGTGAAAAGATCCGCAAAGAGACATGACCGACATGCCTTCCTGTACCAGCGCCGGGGTATTCGGCATCACCCTTATCAACTGCCTTGTCTTTAGCCTGGATTCGAGATAGGCGAGCGTGATACCCGCCGCTATCGAGATTACCAGTGTCTCCTCGGTTATCCCAGGGGCGATCTCATCGAGCACCTTTCCCATATTCTGCGGTTTTACTGCAAGTATGATGACATCGCAGGAGGAGACAACCTTATGATTGGAAGAAGTCGCCTTCACGCCGTACGTCGCCGCGAGTTCATGTCGCCGATCCTCCCTCGGCTCGGAGACATATATATCCTTCATTCCCTTCGCCGTCATCCCCTTTATCATCGCCTCCGCCATATTTCCGCCGCCGATAAAGCCGATCATGCCTCCTCCTTTTTTCTCTCTCCGAAGATCGCCGTTCCCACCCGCACCATGGTTGCGCCCTCTTCAACCGCTGTTTCGAAGTCGTTCGACATCCCCATCGACAGTTCCTGCAACGGGAAGCCCTTTGCTTCCGCCCTGTCTCTGATTTCCCTTAATTTTCTAAAGAAGGGTCTGGCTTCCTGTGGGTCCTCAAAGTAAGGCGGTATCGTCATGAGCCCCTCGACCTTCAGGTGCCTCATACCTCTTAACCTCTCGAGGAGTCCTATCGCTTTATCCTCTGATATCCCATACTTACTCTCTTCATCTGAAAGTTTTACCTGAACAAGGATCCTCTGCGTTTTGTTTATCTTCTCCGCCGAACTGTTCAACATTTCCGCAAGCTCCTCGGAATCTACGGAATGTATCAGATCGAAAAGATCGGCCGCCATTTTTGCCTTGTTCTTCTGCAGGTGTCCGATAAGGTGCCAGCGCGGCCTGTATCCCTTCAAAGTCCCTCCGGGGGGTACGCCTAGCAGATTTCTTATATCCGCGAGCTTATCGCGAAACTCCTGCACCCTGCTCTCACCGAAGTCCCTTAGTCCTATTTCAAGCGCCCTCACAACCACATCCGCAGCCACATTCTTCGTCACCGCGATGAGTCTTACATCATGAGGCTCCCTCCCGGCCCTCATGGCGGCATGGGAAATCGCCCTATAGATCTTTTTTGTATTTTCCGAGAGACCGCGGTCCATGGTTCGTCCAGAAATATTATACTATTCTCTCTCGCAATAAAATTCAATAAATTGGGGCAGATCAACAGCGTCGGAAACACTAAGAAACATATGTCAGTGCCCCGGCACCTGGGCTCCCGACAGGGTGACGACGAAGGAGGTGACTGCTATCAGCAGGATGCTCATAGACCGACCGCCTCACAGTATTCATTCCAGAGCCTCTCCTTCGGAACGCCGGCATCGATAAAATCCCACGGAAGGATCTCCTCCCCGGACTTTTGCCTGAATAGAAAGAAATCACTATCGATCCGGGGATGGCCTTCTCTCAGGGAAAATTCCTTTCCTGAAGCGAGATACTCCGCCAATTCGGAAAGACGCCTGTCCCCGAGTGAAAACAACCCCTGCAGGTAGGCGTACTTCGGGACGTCGTGGAATAACTTCACGCCCCTGAGGCCTGAAAGTCCCTTCTTAAGATATTTCAGTCTCTCTTTTACGTCTTTCAGCGCAGCCATCGGATGCCACTGAAACGGTGTAAACGGCTTCGGGATGAAGGTGCTGACGCTCAGGGTGATAAACCCCCGGGCCGTATTCTCCCGTACTTTCCGCACGAGCGAGATCATCCCCTCGATGTCCTCCATCCTCTCCGTCGGAAGCCCGATCATGAAATAAAGGCGAAGGGTCTCTATCCCGCCTTCAAGAATAAGCCCCGCAGTCTCGAATATGTCTTGATCGGAGATCCTCTTGTTGATGACGTCCCTGAGCCGCTGGGTGCCCGCCTCGGGAGCGATTGATATGCTCTTATGTCCCTTCATCAGGGCAACGATCCTTCCGCTTCGGGGACTTGCCCGCAAAGAAGTGATCGAAAAATCGACTCCTTCGATCGACAGCACTTCCTCCGCCATTGGATAATCCGTGAGCGAGGGTCCGACAAGACCTACCTTCCTGGTCCTCAGTAGCGCCTCCTGGATTTCATCCCTGAGCAGTCCGGGGTCTTTGCGCCTCGCCGGCTTATAGATACGTCCGGCAACGCAGAACCGGCATGACCAGACGCACCCGCGCATCGTCTCCAGAAGATACATGTCGGAAAACTCGGCCTCCGGAGTCGTGATACGCTGCTTCATGGGCAACGCGGAGATATCCGCTACCGTCCTTTTGCGGATGACTGCGCTCGCGGGAGGAAATGCCTTCCTCGATATAATGCCCCCGCCTTCAGCGGAATAGGACACCTCGTACAAGCGGGGGACATAAATACCTTCTATTTTCGCGGATTCCCGGAACAGCGCTTCCTTCGAGCGAGACGCTCTGAAGACCGCAAGAAATTCAGGAAGCGCCTCCTCAGCCTCTCCGATCACACAGATATCGAAAAACTCCGCCAAAGGCTCGGGGTTGTAGAAGGCACATACACCGCCCATGATCACCACGGGATGCCCACCGTGCCTCATCGACGACCTCGCGGGTATATTCGCCAGTTTCAACATCTTTATCACATTCGGGTAATCATTTTCGAATGAGACTGAAAATGCGACGATATCGAACCTGCCGAGCGGCCGTTTGGATTCCAGCGCAAATATTTCGTCGCCCGTCCTCTCGTATTCCGCCATTTCTTCAGGCCCCGGAAGAAATGCCCTTTCGCATACCACGTCATCCATATCGTTCAACAGCCCGTAGATGCCCTGATACCCCAGGTTCGACATGCCCACCGAATAAGTATTCGGGAAGACAAGGACAATATTGATCTTACCGCCCGGATCTTTAAAGACGGTCCCCTTCTCTTTGGACAGCAGATATTCGGCCTTGCCGAGAAGTTTTTTGTTCATGCAGAAAGCCCTTCTGCTATTATACTTTTTTTGACTCCCGCACATCCGCCTTCTTTGTTGTGCTATTTATGCAACTGTACGGTAAGGACCAATCAGTCGGGACCTCTGTCTCCCCGCTTTCAATTGTAACGGTGGCGTGTTAATATTTCGAATGAAGATAGTCGCACAGAACAGAAAGGCCTTCCATGACTATTCGATAGAGGAAACAGTCGAGGCAGGTATCGTCCTGACGGGCACCGAAGTCAAGTCGCTGCGGGAGGGAAAGGCAAACCTCAAGGACAGCTATGTCCTCGTCAAAGATTCTGAAGTCTTCCTCCTCAACTGCCACATAAGCCCCTATACCCACGGGAACATCATGAACCACGACCCCGTAAGGACCCGCAAGCTGCTTCTGCACAAGAAGGAGATCGCGCGGCTCCTGGGCAAGACGATCCAGAAAGGCTATTCGCTCATTCCCCTGAAAATATACTTCAAGGATTCCCGCGCCAAGGTCGAAATAGGTCTTGCGAGGGGGAAAAAGATGTACGAAAAGCGTGAGTCTATCAAAAAGCGGGAGGCAGACCGCGAAATAGAGAGGGCCATGAAAAGCCGCTGAATGTGCTAAAATATATATATAGAAAGGGGGCGATTGGGCTCGACGGGGGTTATGAGGCTCCTGTGGCGTGTCGTGGCTCCATCACCACGTAAAAAGGTGGAAACAAACACAAAAGCCAACAACGAACTGGCACTCGCAGCTTAACTAAGCTGCACGCTCCTCCGGGGTCGCCTGTGTTCCGGAGAAAGCGTCGATCAGCAGGCTGGCCAAAGGGTGCGCTCCCAGCCCCGAGGCGAGACTAAGGGAGATGGGGTTTCGGGAAGCCTGACTGCCGGCGTCCCGGGGCCTGACGATTAAAAGACAGCCTACACACGTAGAAGCATGAGTGTAGTACCTTCGGACCCGGGTTCGATTCCCGGCGCCTCCACCAATCTTTTCTTTATTTTACAAGGGGTTAGATTTACGACTGAGACGTTTTTTGGTTTCCATCTCGTTTCGCATTGAGGTCTACCACCTGCCCTCTCCGGTTGACCAATTCCTCAAGTCTCCGGGGTGTGGCGTGGTAGTATTTCTGGGTCGTGCGGGGATCGCTGTGTCCCATGAGGAGCTGGGCGTCGAACACGTTGGCTCCTGGGGTCTGGGCGATCTGAGTGCAGAATGAATGACGGGATGCTTCGTAGTATGTCACCGGGATGCCGCTGTATTGCTTCCAGGCATTATTAAGAACCTTCGGCCTGTAATACCCTCCCGTAGTAGCATTGATGAACAGGGGCGCACCGGGCAGCTTGTCCTGCACGTTCTTTGACACGATCTCCCTGGCTCTAGTGGATAGCGGGATGTACCTCGCCGTGTTCGTCTTTGTGGTTTCCTTAAGGAACGGCCCGCTCCAGGTCCTTTGAATGCACGATCCCTGTGACACCCATCTCCCTGAAGGTTGCGTATAAGCTTGTTGCGGCATGCCTCATATCGACGAAGAAATCTCCAGTGCCCTTGAGGTTCTGCACATAGTCCAGGGCCACGATTCTAACACCGTCCTGGAGTTTATGCTTTTTGATCTTCAGGCGCATCTCCTCTGGCGTCCAGATATCGTCGTAAATTATCGGGTCCCACATCTCCAGCAGATCCGTCGCTTCACCTACCTCGGCCTCGCGATCGATAAACCTCCCGGTGAGTAGGAGCCTCTGTGGGACATCCGCCAGGTTGGCGATGAGCTTCATCATCTTTTCCTCGCGGGAATCCTCCGTCGAAAATATGAGCGGCCTCTCACCTTTGCGCATAAATGAAGCCATAAGTTGCGCGAGGAAGGTTGATTTACCCGCACTCGTGTACCCACAGATTAGCCACATATGCCCCGGAAATGCTCCAGGCACCGGGTCTGATATGGCCGAGGGAGCTGGCACAAATGTCTGCTTGCCGCTCTTGGCGAGTGCCCACTGCTCATTGAGAGACTGGATGATATCAGTGGCCTTCGGAGATTTCTTCCCCTTGACGGTCTCGGCCAGCCCAATAACCCCATGCTCCAGCTCCAGCAGTAGGGGCTGCACCTCCCCGGAGTAAGACTTCTCGTGCATCTCAGCGGTAAACCTACTGATGCTCCTGATGGTAGCCTTGTCCTTGACGATCTTCGCATGGTGTTTGATGTTGGCCGCCGAGGGCGTATTAATAGCGAGGGAGGCAAGGTATTGGTTGCCACCCACAGCCCCAAGCTCGCCCATGCTCGCAAGCCGTTCAGACACGGCTATAATGTCGGCCTTCCCCTCAAGCTGATAGACATCGAGCAGGGCGTTGAATATTTTCCTATGGGTCTCCTTGTAGAAATCCTGAGCACTGAGCGTGTCGGATACATCCAGTAAGCAGTCAGGCTCCAGGATGATCGACCCCAAAACAGACTGCTCGGCCTCGATGTTGTGCGGTGGAATTTTATTAAGCATTTCTTTCCTTTCGTTCGTCTGTTATTGGATGGTGATCCCACTGAGGGTTGCTGCGCCACCCTCCACCGTAAGGCTTCCATCGATGATTGTTGTTCCGGGTCTGTCACTAAACCCACATGAATATCCGCCCTCCATGGTCACAGCGATAGCTCTGTTCATCGCAACCCTCTCCGGGAAAATTTTTGCGAGAACTCTTATAACGTCACCTTCTTTTGCTGTATCGTATGCTGCCTGTATGGAACCCCAATATAGGGCAGCGATACTTACTAACTGCGTAGAGCACAACGAAAGAGTGGTGGCACTAGCCTCCGGAGACGGGGCGCTTTCATTGCCGGATGCATCATATGCCGTAATAACGAAATAATACGTAGTTTCTGGCTGCAGTCCCGTCACGAGGAAGGCAGTCGTATTACCGGCATCAATGACGTTAGGGTAAACACCGGTGGTTGTCCCGTAATGGATTTTATAACCAGCGACGTTTATAGCTTCCCATTTTAGCGCGGCGTCCTGCGCGAAAAGGAATGATGGGAACAGGACTATAACCCAAATAACAAAGAGGTGCTTAATTTTCATTACTTGCCCCCTCCCGGTTTGTGTGGAATTATTCTCAACTCGCGGCCAGCAGCATCGTAATGCCTTTCACTTTTGACGGGGGTTGTTCCGGTAGCGCTACGGACGACCTTCTCCATCCTGGCCCGCAACACATCCCACTTATCCCTCAGCTTTTTGCCCGAGAGAATATTCGGCCCCCAGAAGTCGTCCTCGGCAGCAAAGCGCATAACCCTGGCAATAACCTGCGGTTCCTGTTTGTCGATGCGGACGAGTTTGTCCATGTCTCCTGCCCACCCTTGTATCTTTTTCTCAATCCTTGCTTCTGTTAAATGCCACAGTCTGTCACTACATCCGTTTAGGAGGATTAGGGAGTAAAGCCTTCCCGCTAAACGGTAAGCTACGTCATCGCGTTGAAAACGCGTGACAAGAGAATTATCTTTAGATAATTCTTCTTCTTCTACTTCTTCTTCTACTTCTACTTCCTGATAACATTCCAATAACGTGTTATTTAACGTCGGATAACTGTTATTTAACGTGTTATTTAACGTTAAATAACAAAGATCCCCGAGGGATAGCAGGGGTTTGAGGTTGAGCGCAGCATCAAAAACCATCACCGAAACGCCATCTTTTTCACACGAGCCAAGGTCAAAACTCACGGTAGTGCCATGCCCAATGAGAATTTTTCGACAATCACCTATGGCCCTCCCATAAGAATTAATCTGGTCAACCGTCCTTTGGGATAACCGCCCCCTCTTGAGCTCAATAATAATTGGACCGCTGGCAGTATCACACCTTATGTCGATATAACTATTTCCTACCCTGACCTGGCGAGATACCGAAAGCACCTTTTCGTTATACAGGGACGCCTCCGGCATAGAGAGGATGTTCGCTATGGCGTCCTCAAGATCAGACTCGGAGCACGCCAAAATGGCGGGCACTGGAGATTTGAGATGAGACGGGAGATTGTCAATGCCGAGCTTTGCCTTATCGAGAGTTTGGTGCTCCGACAGAAAATTTATTGAGTGTATCCATCTCCGACCATCATGTAGGAACCACTTAACACTTGTCTTGTCGTTGATCTCCTGGAGTAGGCCGGGCATGTTCTCGTAGGTCAGATAGGGGACGCGAGGACAAATCTCGTCTTTAATATACCCCACCCCACCATTCATCTTCCCGTATGAGTTGTAATGGGGTATCAACATACAGAATAAAACAGCAGCCTCCGGGCAAAGCGAGGCAAACCCCTCAGAATTCGATATATCTCTGTTAATCATGCGCCCCCTTGTTTTGTGTTTGTTCATCTACACCCCCTCCCCGAAATCGAACTCCAGAGGAACATCGTCCGGGCAATATTTCTGGATGAAGCCTGGGCGTGTTATTACATGCCCCTCGCAGAATCCCCTTTTGGTGTTATCGCAATAGCGGAGATTGCCCTCGTTGTGATACATCAGGTAGGAAAACGCACCACCCCTTAACAGGCGCACGCCTTTCAGAATAATATTTCCGTTATATGAAAATTCCTTTGGTAGCACAGGTTGTTTATCCTTTCTTTGCGGCCTGCAGTTCGGCCTGCAACTCTCTTAGGTTCTGCATCGCGAGTCGATTAACAGACGGGTCATACTTCTTTCGTATCGAGGTAAAAACATCAACAGGGAGAGAGGCTTTGAGAGCCCTGATATCTTCTATCAGGGCATCTCTCTGCTCCCCCGCAAGGGTCCCGGAATTAGTCACAACTGAAAGGTTCAGCCTGGGATCGCGCCAGGCCACTTACTCAGACACCTCATCTTTTTCGGGTGTACCGTAGATCTCCTCCTCGGTGGCCTTGACCTTAGCTGCCTTTTTGAAGCCGAACCGCTGAGAAATCTTTCCACCACCGCAGGCTAACCGCAGCATGTTAAAGTTCTCCTTGAGGTCGTCATTGAGGTTCTCGACTGCTTTGAGGGCCTTCTCTTTATCTGCGCTGAGATATTTGTTTAAATCCAACCCGTTATCAAGGCAGAATTGAACCAATTCTTTAACACCCACACCGAGGGACATGGTGGTATTGGTGCCGTATGATCCTAGGCCGATATCCAGAGGCTCTCTCTCCTTCAAAAACATCTTGAGGCGGTCTTCTATCGTCTTGGTGTCTCTTTTGAGGCACTGCGCCTTCTGAGCGAGCCTGAAGGCCACTTCCTCGTCCTGGATGACCCTTGGGATCGCGAGTGACGAGTCATTCAGTGGGCAGGGGTAATTACAGAGTGAGCACGTCGTCCCCTGATGTGCCGGCCAGTCAGCGGGGTCCTCGGCGTTCAGTGAGTTCACCTTCTCCCAGAAAGTCTTGAGCATCTTCGGCACATCCACGACCGAGCCACGGTCGTATTCGATCTCGACCTTGGCGTTCTCGTACCGAATGAAGTCCCAGACAAAGATTACCTTCTGGATGAATGGGTTCTTCTCCATGATCGCCCAGGCGTACTGCTTGCCCTGGCCCTTACGCTCCAACTCGGATTGTGATGTGACCGTCCGGGCGCTCTTGTAGTCGGTAGCCTTCCAGATACTATCCGTCACCATGTCTACTCGGTCGATTCTCTGGTGGACGAAGATGCCATTCTCGGAACACCACCTATCCTCATCCTCATAGGAATGGAGATTGGGAAACTCCACGGCTGAGAAGTTCTGGTTGAAGGCGATGCCGACCTCTGTCTTCCAGATCTTATCCGGATCGATCTTGAATCGCTCGCCGAATCCTTTAACAACCCCGTACAGGCTGTTATAGAACGACTCCGGCAGGGCTGTCTGGGCCTTCCACAGCCCAGAGAAAACCATCTCCAGGAGCTCGGCATCCTGCCCGAGCTTGTTCTTGACGAGCTGGTCCGTATAGACCTGCGCTACAAGATGAAGAAACGTCCCCTCCTCCAGGTATGAGTTCTTCTCATAGGGCGTCCGCAGGATATACTTCTCACGGAAATAGAAGGGACATTCAAATGCGCTTAGTTTAGAATTACTTATTGGTATCATCAAAAGTAGACCTCCTTCAATTTTGGGATTTACTCGGACGAACTGGGGTGTTTAATGTTCTTTCCACATTCCACAGCACTATTACTTCCCGACCGCAATCACACCGACAGAGCCATAGCGCCTTCCCCTGCGGCGTGTTTTTGTCCCGCCGAAGAACAAGGAGGCGGCCAAACCCCTGATTGTTTATATCGCAAAGTGACGGCACTTATGCCTTACCCTGCTGCTTCCTTGAGAGCAGTACGCTAAGGGAATTCCTATACTCGGCCACCAAGGCGATATAGTCCTCGTCACTTTTTGCCCTGGCCCTTCTCTGACCTAACTCCATATTTTTCGCCGCGTCATTGATGTCGAGGATGTCACACATGGCGTCAATGTCTTCCTTGAGATCTGCGGGGATGTTATAATCCACAGGCTCCACGGGAACTTCGATGAAGTCACCGTCCTTGCCGAGGTCGAGCCCTTCGTGCTCGTTGAGCACCTGCACCGCCTTCGCCACGCGCTCGTTCACGGGGAGGGTCTTGACGTGGTACTTGATCGCCGTCTTCCTCATCTGCTCGTCCGGCCAGGTGTGCCATGGCATCTTCTTATTGTCCTTCCCCTTCGAGGACTGAAACACCTTCCAGAGCTTCCACTTCGGCAGGATGATGAAATCTACTGTGCCATCATGGAGCACCGACTTGGAATAGGCACAAACCACATGGTCCCAGATCTTGATCGGTTCCTTGATGAATTTGTCCATATCCACCGGAGGATTGAGACACATCCTGTACCTGATGCGCGAGTCACTCCCCTGCTCATAATCAAACTCGTCCCAGTCATAAACAACCTGGGCCTCGATCGTCTTCACCTGCCCGGCGTCCATGCAGATATTCACAAGTCCCCGATAGGAAAAGTCGAGACAACACTTCCCATCCCTCGGGACAAGATATGCCTGCTGCATAACCGGATTGAGCGTTGCTCCTGTCAGTGCTACGTTCACCATCGCATTTTTGATGCTCTCCGGGTCGGACTTGCGGAGAGCCTCTCCCGTGGCATCGTTCCTCCTGAGCGCCTGTAGAGCATAGACGACCTCCCGGTTCCATTTCCCGTCGTCGTTGCCGCACGCCCTCACAAAGGCAGCCTTTGCGGCCATCGCCTGCAATTCGTAAATCGGTACGTTCTTTTTCTCCTGTGTTGCCGGGACACTGGCGCCCGGAGCTGCTGTTGTTGCCATTTAGATCTCCTCCTCTGGAAAATTCAATTTCCACTTTGGTAAGTTGAGTTCTTTAGCCTTGGCATTGTACGCCTTAGCTGCCTCCGTTTCTGACGTAAAATACCCCACAAAATTCTTATGTCCGTCGTGCCATACATAAACCATCCACATCTCCCGCCTGCCATCCCGCCACACACCCCGAAGGGAAGCTCGCCATTGTCCTACGCACGCCCCCCGGAAGTCACGCGAAAACATGCGAAATCGCGGAGGGCATTGCCTACTAGGAGCGCTGTGGTTTCGTCCATAATCCCCACCGGCTGCCCATCGATCCAGAGACGAATCATCTCTGTATCATTAACGCTTACTGTGTCTATGTCGTATTCCATCAATACCTCCCTACTGTGAAGTTTAAAATATACATAGAATCCCATCACTCTAAAAGATGCGGTCGATAATCGAGATCAGATATGGCATCTCGATCTTGAAGTCCGGGTCCTCGATCATGCGCTCCTTCAGGTTCTCGATCACCTGATAGAAATACGCGCAGTCTACGCCGATGAGCTGATCGTCGAGGACATTGATATCTTTCAGGTTGAGTTCGCTCACCTGGAAACACATCTTGAGGTACTGCCCTGCATTGATATGCCATCCGCGCTTCAGGAACTTCCTCGTGCGAATGACCGACGCGATAGGATAGAGCGACCCAACATAGGAGAGAGTCTTCGAGAGGATCGCTTCCAGCGCCGGCTGGTTAAGGTAGAGCCTTTGGTCTTCGGAGAGCCAGTAGTTCGTGCAATGCACAAAATCGTAGTTTTTATGGATCTCCTTAGGGTTGCCATAGAACCGAATAACAAGCTGGACCCCGTTGGAGAGCGTGATCGCGTTGGAGGTCATGAAGATGACGCGGTAAGGCTCCTTCTTGCCATCCCCCTCTAGCTCCCCTGCGGGGATGTCGTCCGCATCCGAGACCATACTTTCAACCGGGGCTGTTACGCCCTCAACAAACTCCTCACCCTCCTCCGAGGGGCGGCTCTCGAAGAACTGATATTCGCCATCGGTTTTATCCCCGGCGAGGCCCTGCGATTTAACAATGACGCGAACGCGGCCCGTATCCTCCTCCACTTCGACCCGTGGACGGATGCGGGCTCCCGTGCCTGGCCTCTTCCCTGCCCCTTCCGGGTGTGCATCGTTATACTTCTTCACAAAATACTCGGCGACGCGCCTGCATGTCTCCTGATCGGTGAAATAGTAGTCGTAATCGTTAACCTTCTCGTTGAGAAGGAGAGACACGATTGACCCTCCCGTTATCATCGAGTTCTTGTCAATGAGCTTGCGGATCTCCTCGTCGTCGATCGACTTTAGGAAGTCTTTATGTTTGCGGATGAGAAGTTTGGTAGCTGTTTTTTTATTCATGGTCCACCTCCCCTATGGCTCTTATTTCATCTGTCAGCTCATCGATTTGATCTTGTAATTCGCGGGCTCGATCAGCCCTATGGCCCAACTCCTCATTAAGATCGCGGATCTCTCCGAGGAGCAGGCAGGCTGGACAGTCCCGGCCATCGTAGCAAATTTCTTCGTGCCCATTAGAGCAAAGGTCCATGCTCATGATTCCCTCCTCATCGTCCGTATCCGGGCGATCTCTTCCTGGTAGCCGTAGATATGCGCCCCCGCTGAGTATGCGTACATCGGTCCGTTCTTCAGGCCGGTCTCCCTGGCGACATACTGCTTGAGAAGTTCGATGCCGCCGAGGTTTGTCGGAAAACCCGCCCAGAGGTCCCACGAGCGGAAATGGCAGGTGACGGTCAGCGCCAGGCCGTCGCCCGCGGGAATGGCCTTGAAGTCGAGGAGGCGGAGACAGGGCAGCTCGGGGTCCATGAGATAATTTACGAAACAGTCTTCGACTGACTCCTTTGTACAGGGCACCGGGAGATTGAGATGGGGAGGAATAACAGGCACCATATCCTGATCCGGATATTTAATGTAGACCCCGATGCCCGGATACTGGAGGCGATACTGCTCCTTTTCAAAGGAGCCCTTCTGGATCTTCTGCGTGTAAGAATTATCGAAGATATTCCAGAGGAGTTGAAACCATGCGTCCGCGATCGTGTTCGCTTCGAGGAAGAATGGCTTCATGCCGCCACCTCCCCCTTTGGAGCCTTCAGGGCCTCAATGAATGCCTCAAGTTCCGTGGGGTCTGTCGGTGCCTGCTGCACCGCGCCGTCAACAACCACGAAAGCACCAGGAGGGATGTTGTCGCCATGCTGAACAACGGTGAGGAGGTACTGCCAGTCCTCGGGGTCCTCCATGACCTGCCTGCCGAATTCTTCGAGTGTTGAATCATCAAGGGACTCGGCCCGGTCAAGAAGAATCGTCTTCAGGGCCTTGTCTTTATTCAGCGCCTTTGTGATTGTTATGGCGAAGGCAACTTTCTCCGATGTGCTCAGCCTGTCGAGCGGAACATCCCCGACAAAGATTTTGTCGCCCACGATCTTGAGGTTTGGAATGGGCATATTCGCCGCCTTCGCCAGAACATCCGGCAATTCGTTTCTGAGTTTGCTGAGGATGTCGGTGAGTTTCTGCGTCTCGACCTTCTTTGTCTCGTAATCAGCCTCTTTCTTTCCGGCGTCGAGATGGTCGTTGTAAAGCGCTACCCCTGCCGCATCCGCTTCAAGCTCGCCCTGAAGTGCGAGGAGTTCTTCTTCGAGGGGCTCAATAGCAGGAACATCCTCGATCTTCGGGAGTGCCGCCAGGGTGCCTTTCTCATTTTCGAGAGCCAGAAGATAAGCCTCGCGTTCGCGTTGGATATCTGTAGCGGCGGCGATAAGTCCCTCAACCGCGTATTGTGATGACCGAAGGTCACTAAGCTTCTCCTCCGTCTCTGCAATCTGCATCGCAAGACTGGAGGCTTTTTTATTGTTCTCTTTGATAAAGCTCGCCATGTCCGCATGTTCCGGAACGGCTAACCACTCCTCGGCCCCCTTGATCTTCCTCTCGGTCTTGTCTCTGAGGGCCTGCGTGCCCTTGGCTTGCCGGTCTGATGTTTTAGCCTCGGTGATCTTGTGCTCAACAGCCTTGATCTTCTCGTGGATCTCTCCAGACCGATCGCCACGGAATGAGAGCGGGTCAAAATTCTTGGCCTTCTCCCTGGCAGCTTCGGCGAGGGCCTTCTTCTGTGCGGCCTCCTTGTTGATGTCGGCCCTCTCCAGATAGATAACCCCGTTCTTGGTATTGGTCAGGGTCTCAACAATCTCCATGCCATCCCTGCTATAATCGATGCCGCGCAGGAACTCCTCGGGGACGAAAGAAAGCATCTCCGGCGTGAGGATAGTCTTGAATAGATCCCGCATATACTTCGCTCTCTCCTTCGGCTCAAGCGACAGGAAATGGAGGGGATCGAACCTGGAGCCCCCGGTCAGCTTACTAATGAACTGTTGCGGTGCCGCAACGGGCGACATAACCGTCTCGTTTGTTGGTAGATGGGTGGGGACCTTCACAGAAAACCGCTCGGACTTTTGTGTCCTGATGCGGTTGGCCTCGATGCCTTCGAGGTCGATAAGTATCTCGGCCTTGTCCGCGCCCTTGCGTATCATTGAAGGGTCGATACCCTCGACAAGGCCATCCTGAACCGCGTCCAAGATAGTAGTCTTCCCCATGCCGTTTTGTCCCGTGATAAAGCTCAAGCGGCTGTGGGGGTGAATGGTGACATCTTTCAGGATGCCGTAATTGGAGATTCGTAGTGAGGTTATTTTCATGCCGGGTTCTCCCCCTTGTCCGCCCCTTCCAGCTCAAACTCCGCATCAATAATCTCTTCCCTCTCGATCTCCGGCCCCTTCCCTGCGAACAGGCCCATCGCTTTCTCTTGGCCCTCTTTGAATCCCGCCGCCCTTGCAGAATTCATCCTTGCTTCAACAGCCGGGCGGATAGAGAATAGGAGGCGATCGATATCGTCCATCGACACAATATCAGTCTCCCCTTCGATAGGCTTAAGTGCCAGGGGTTTCCCCCTGAGACCTATGAGTGCTATCTCATCGTCCACCCCAAGACCAACAACGCGAAGTGTTATTGTGGCCTCCTGCGGCTTGCCCGGTTGGGCCTTAAGGCGAACCGTCTTGTCATACAAAATCTCCATTTCATTTCTCCTTTCTTTTGTCGGGACAGGTTATTTTTGCCTCGACCATCTCGTCGATCTTGCAGGGCTTCCCATAAAGCCGTGCCTGAGTCACACAGAAGACACCGAGGGTGTATTGCTGTGCGTACTCACACTTTTTTTGTTCGATGTCACAGTGCATTCCTCCTCCTCGCGTTCCACCTGCCTGAGCCAGATGGTTTTTTCGCAATTAGACATCATCCCGATCTTCTCCAGTCTCGTCGGCTCAGTCCTTTTCATGCGTTGTTGGTAGTGACCTCCGGATGCCCGAACAGCCTATTGAGAAGCCTTTTGACGAAGCGCCGTCGCTCCTTCTTGCTGCCGACCTCTGCGTAATGCTGACCTTCGAGGGCCTTGATCTCTCTTTCGAGGC
Organism: Nitrospirota bacterium; assembly: GCA_021811105.1. Taxonomy (GTDB): domain Bacteria; phylum Nitrospirota; class Thermodesulfovibrionia; order Thermodesulfovibrionales; family UBA6898; genus Sulfobium. Next base: position 28,070 of record JAJZPM010000031.1, read on the forward strand.
GGTGCCTGAGCTGCGTAATGTCACTTAGGAAGCCGACCTTCAGCTTCGTGGTGTTTGGCACCTCCCGGCTGATACTACTGCCATACAGCTTCTTATGGAGCCTCTTCACCTCCTTCATCTCCAGGCCGATCCTGCCATCGAGACTCGGCTTACTGCCGGGGATTTCCTGTTTTCTTCTAAATTTTCTGAATACGCCCATCTATTCCTCCTCCCCTTAGTGAATTTGAATGTAACGCCTTGCGCAGCCCTATCTCGCGGTGTCGCTGTAAGCGCTGCAGCTTGCCTTCCTCTGTGATTGATACATTGCGGAGGAGCGCATCTGCGGCCATAGCGCCCAGGTCGCAATGCATGCATGTACTGGCTAATGCAAAATCGGCCAAGCCGAGCCTCGCCTTCTTATGCCTTTTAGCGCAAAATTCCGGATTAATTGTTGGCTCGCCCTGGATGTCACGGCATCGCGTCGGAAAGTCTGCCAAGAACCCCTCCATTATTTACCCCCACGATCATCGATGGTCACTTTCACCCCACCCTCAGCCAGCGGCGTCCATTTGTAGTTCGCCCAATACCGAGGGCATTTGGTTGTTATGGCCTCCATGTAGTTGCTGTCCATCTCCGAAAGAACCTGCTGTCCGGTTTCGTGGACATGCGCAGAGAGTCTCATTATTAAAAGCCCCCCGCACAAAAAACCAGCGGTAAAGGCCAACAGCATACGGCAAAATTTCATCTCTCCTCCTTTGAGGCAATGGTAGAATGGAGCGGGAAGCCCGCCTTCTTTGTCATAGAAAAAAAACTTGACAAACTTCGCAGTTAGTGCTAATTTTGTATTGACAGTTAAGGGAAAAGTCATGGTCAATGGCATCTTAGTGATTATGCTTCAATGCCATTGAAGAAGTAAAACCCATTTATGGGGGCTATAAGTAATATAAATAGCCCCTCGCGAGAAAGGGGGAAGGGATGACAGAGGTAATCAAGCTCGGCAAGAAGGTACGGATGAGAGACCAAGCCCTAACAAAGGCCATCGCAAAGAGGCTCACCCAGCTCATCGGTGAGGACACACTAGAACCAATCGCAAGGGAGCTTGATATTAAGCACAACACGCTCTGGAGCTACACCCATGCGATATGTATGCCCAGCGTGGAGGTGCTCATCAAGATCGCCAAATACTTCGGGAAGACCCTAGATTGGCTTGTGCTCGGGGCGGCATCTGAGATCCCAAAGGATGACAGGGAGAGGGGCCTTCTCGCCAGAGTGCGCGAGGCCGAAGAATTGGGGGTTGACTTAAAACCCATAGAGGAGTATATAATGTTCCTCGTTGACAGAAAGAAGGGGGGCGCTTACAAGTTGAGCAACGACCAGGTATTGAGAGCCGCAGAGCCCAAACCGGAAAAATATGCCAGCGAAAGAAGGAGTGCAGGAAATGAGGGGGAAGAGCCTGTTGGTGGTCGATGATGAGGAGTCATTCCTACAGCTTGTGGAATGGCATTATTCACTTCAAGGGGTCAAGGTAGAAAGGGCCTTGACGTTGGGAGAGGCAAGCGAGAAATTATATGTACGAACACCAGATGCTGTCCTTCTGGATTTGATGCTGCCGGATGGTAGCGGTATGGATTTTTTTGAGAAGAGGCTGCGGGGCAATACACCAACCGTCCTCATCTCGGGATTTGGTGAGGATTATACTGAAAGGGAATTTACAGATAAAGGAGGGTACGGCTTCTTGCAAAAGCCATCGGCCATGTCGGATATCGACCTGAAGATATCAGGAGCTATAAAATCACACAGGGAGCGGTTTTGCGTTAGGGCGGATATTGAAATCGTAGTTGAAACAACACCGGACAGGGTGGCAGTTAAAAACCCTAGCGATGTATTTGAGATGCTGCGCTTTATGGGGCAGCTCGACAGAGAAATGCTCTGCGTTGTCCATATGGATTCGCAGGGGATGTCCATCAAGACAGAGATGGTATCCCTCGGGACGCAAAGTTCTCTCTTGACGCACCAGCGGGAGATTTTCAAAAACGCGGTACGCAACGGGGCGGCCTCGATCATCCTGGCGCACAACCATCCATCAGGAAAACTCGAAGCATCAGAGCAAGACAAAGAGCTAACCCGGTCTGTTTTTCTATCCGGCGAGGTCCTTGGGATACATCTTCTCGATCACCTCGTCATTGGTGGTAACTCTTTTTTATCAATTCAACCGTAAGGGGGATTCCATGAAAAAGGTTGTTGTAATTGCATTACTGTTCATGCTTGTTATGTCTGCTATCGCGCAGGCAGAGATGAAGACGGTGGTATGTTCCCAGTTTGATAGCCGTGGCGATCAAGCCTTCTGTTATGGGCTTAACAGAGTGACCGGAGCAGTAGATACATCGGAGTCACAATCGCTCGAAGTTTACCTGTTGGAGGGATGGAAGATCCTGTCAATGACGGATATTACATTTCTCGGGGAGGCCAGCAAGAAAATCCTCCTTCAGAGGGCTGGCTCCGAGGGCGCTAAGGCACGGACGCTCCCCCATTAATCCGTTTCGCTCCCGTTTCACGGGGCATCCTAAGTCCTTAATTTCAAAGGTGGAAGGCCGGGTTCGATTCCCGGCGCCTCCACCAATTTCTTTTCCTTAACGGCTGGCGATTCCCAAAATAGGCGGGACAGCTGTCCCGCCTATTCATGATGACAACCCCGGAATACTGCGCTATGGTTTTATCGTTACGTAGATATACCCGCCGCTCCGGTAAATCAATAGGAGCACGCCTTCTTTCGGTCCGATCTTCGAGGCCACGTCCTCATAATCTTTCAACCCCCGTATCTCTCTGCGGTTGATTTCCTCGATCACGTCATTCTTTGCCAGTACGCCGCTTGCGGGACTGTTCTCGCTCACCTCGGCGACGATCACGCCTTTTACGTTGTGCGGAAGGCCGAGGGCATCCCTCGCACCAGGTGTGATCTCCTGCACTGAGACTCCCGAGAGCGCATTGTGGTGCTCGACGGTCCTGGTCACTTTTGCTGCCTCCGGCATTTCTCCGATCAGGACCTTGAGCGTGACCTCTTTACCGTTTCTCAGCACTTTGACGGCTGCCTCTTTGCCCGGAGCCGTATTTGCAGTCATATTCCTTAGGCTCGTGGTATCTTCGACCGTCTGGCCGTCATATGCTATGATGAGGTCCCCGCGTTTCATCCCGGCCTTTTCCGCAGGGCTGTCCTTCATCACGTCTGTTACCAGCGCGCCGTGCTCCAGGGAAATCCCAAGAGACTTCGCAAGCTCGGGGGTCAGATCCTGGATCGATACGCCGAGCCAGCCTCGTATGACTTTTCCATACTTGAGAATGCTCTGGGCCACGGCATTTGCCATGTCGGAGGGGATTGCGAAGCCGATGCCCATGTATCCGCCGCTCGTAGAAAATATCGCCGTATTGATCCCGACAAGCTCGCCGTTGGTGTTGACAAGCGCACCGCCGGAATTGCCCGGATTGATCGCAGCGTCGGTCTGAATAAAGTCTTCATAGGCAGATATCCCCACATTCGACCTCCCGGTCGCACTTACAATACCCATCGTGATCGTCTGGTTCAGTCCGAAGGGATTGCCTATCGCGAGGACGACGTCGCCGGACTTTAACAACCGGGACTGGCCGATCTTTATTGCCGGAAGGTCCTTCGCCTCGATCTTTACCACCGCGATGTCAGTCTTGGGATCGGCCCCGATGACCTTCCCCTTGAACTCGCGTTTGTCATAAAGGATGACCTTGATCTCGTCTGCGCCCTTCACCACATGGTTGTTGGTCAGGATGTATCCGTCCTTTGAGACAATCACCCCGGAGCCGAGGGCAGCCTGTTTAAATTTTCTCGGGTGTGCCTGTCCCTCCCCAAAAAACTTTCTGAACATCGGGTCGTTAAAAAAGTCGCCGAAGGAACTTCCCTGCATGGTGACAGTCGTTGTGGTTGAAATGTTCACAACCGACGGTCTCGCCACCTCTGCCACTTCAGACAACGCCTGGCTCATCTTGCCGAGGAACTCCCTCGATGCAACTGAAACCCCGGAATCCTGTCCCCATGCCGTTTGCTGCAGACCAGACCCTATCAGACATAAAAACATTACCGTAACGGCCGCTGTCCTTATCAACAAAGTACTCTTTCTCTTACTGCTAGCGCACATAAAAAACCTCCTCGAATTGTTATGACTGTTTCGCGGCATAAACTTCGTTATGACGCCGCATCAGGAGTGCACGGCCGGCATGCCCTGCATCTCCGCCTTCTTTTTACCCTATCACATAAAAAGACTACTTTCAACATGCCGGTCCGCACATCCTTCACGTTGACATCATGCAAAAAGGTGCTCATAATTAAACACCCATGCTGATCGCAAAGGTGCCGAGAACGATACAAGACGGAGACCTTACACTCAGGCCGCTGAGGATATGGGACGGTCCCTTCCTCTCGAGGATGCTGATGAGGGAAGATATACTCAGGTCCTGCGGGCTGAGAAGGCCCCTCGAACTACCGTGGTTTTCTCTTTATCGCCGATTAAAGGCGATGTTCCCCCTTGCCTACCGTATCGAATACGCATCAGACGCAATAGGATTTATCGGGCTTTGCAACCTCCGGCCTGATCAGTCGGCCGAAATGTCCCTTATGATATTCAAATCCTCCTGCCGACGCATGGGATTGGGCACGACCGCCTTCCGTCTGCTCTCAGCGGCACTTGAAGGGAATCATCTTGTAAGAAGATGGGTTGTTTCGGTCAGAAGAGACAACGCTCCGGCATACGCGTTCTGGAGGAAACTCGGGTTTGAGGAGGTTTGGCGGGACGGAGAGACCGTAAGAATGGCCCTGTCCGCGGGCAAACAGAGGGCGGGCCGGAAATCTCCCTGGTATCAGACAATTGCAGAAAAAATCTTTATGCAGGGTAACGCATGATTCCGTTGAGCGATATTGACAGGCATCCCTTTCGGTTCCCGGTCGTGACCGCACTTATCATCGGGGCAAATGTCATTATGTTCTTTCTCGAACTGACTAACGGCCAATCTTTCATCCTTCGGTGGTCGCTAATCCCCTCGAAGATATCAGCCGGGCATGACCTCATCACCATTCTCACCGCGATGTTCTTGCATGGCGGCTGGCTGCATATCATCGGCAATATGGTCTATTTCTGGGCATTCGGCCCGGAGATAGAAGACGCGATGGGCCGCATTCGTTATCCGATCTTTTATCTGGCGGGCGGGCTTGTCGCAACCATGGCGCAGGTTATGATTAATCCCTTGTCCAACGTACCGAATCTCGGCGCAAGCGGCGCAATCGCTGCGGTGATGGGCGCGTTTCTCGTCACCTTTCCGAAAGACAGGATCAGGACTGTCGTCTTCATCGGATTTTTTTTCACCATTACGTTCATACCCGCACTGATCCTTGTCGTCTTCTGGTTCGTGCTGCAACTCCTGAGCGAGATCGGAAGTATCATGGAGCGGAGTTCCGACGGTGTTGCCCACATGGCGCACATCGGGGGCATACTCTTCGGCATACTCACCGCGCGTTTCTTCGAGATAAAAAAAAGGCTCCAGCGAAATTGACTGCGGCCGCGGCCCTTAATTCCCTCTGCTCCCAGCCCGGATGTGTTGATTTCTCCGGATTCGTGAACTGCCGGTCATCATGAAAAAAGCCGACAACTCAGAATTACGCAGGTCTGACGTGCCTTCTGCCGATCTTCACGACGGAGCCAGGCAGAATGTGGCCGCACGAAATACCGCTTGCGGACGCCCTTTCACGGTCACGGCCGAAGACGCCGGCACCAGGGTAGACGTTCTCGCTTCATCGGTTTTCGGAATAACCCGCTCCCAGATACAGCAACTTATCGAAAAGGGGCTTCTCACGGTCAACAGACTTGCAGTAAAGCCGAACTATAAAGCAAAGCCGGCTGACATCATAGCATTGACGATTCCTGAGGCCGGGGAGAAACTCATACCGCAAGACCTGCCTGTCAGGGTTCTTTACAGCGACGATTTTCTGGTCGTACTGGACAAGCCCGCCGGCATGGTCGTCTACCCGGCCGCAGGCCATAGCAGCGGAACGCTGATGAACGCTGTTGCACATTACCGCACAAAATTGGCCTCGGTCGGTGCACCCCTAAGGCCAGGAGTAGTACATCGTCTCGACAAAGATACGTCCGGGGTAATGGTGGTTGCAGTCGACGACGGGGCTTATTACGGACTGGTCGAGCAATTCCGAAAACGGACTATCGACAGGAAATATAGGGCTATTGTCTACGGAAATTTAAAAGAGGACTGCGGAAAAATTTCCTCAAGAATAGGGAGGTCGGAATCCGACAGAAAAAAGATGTCTACCCGGATAAGGCGTGGCAAGGAGGCGGTCACCGCCTGGAAGGTGCTCGAACGGTTCGGCGCCGCCACATTGATTGAAGCGAAACTTGGGACCGGAAGGACCCACCAGATTAGGGTCCATTTCGCCTCGGTCGGCCATCCGGTCCTCGGAGACAGGACATACGGCAAGAAAACCATCCTGACGATTCACGGGAAGAAGATCGTATTCCCGCGGCAGATGCTGCATGCGGAACTGCTCGGTTTCATCCACCCGGCGACCGGCGAGCATATGGAATTCAGGACCGATCTCCCGCAGGACATGAAGGAAATAGTCGCGACACTAAGGCAGTTATCGAGTGTCTCATAATTGGATGCGCATTCCGATCGAAGGATCTCCCCCCGCCCCTGGTTTGCAAAAGAGTCCCGAAAGCTTTCGGGATTTAGCAAAGGGAGGCCAGGAGGGATTTTCTGATAATTATCTGCATACTATTTCGAGGGCGGCACTAAAAAAAGCCAGTGCACACGTTCAAACCATTCGGGGACCTTCACACTACTGTGCTGGAACTGGGCCGCGAAGACCAGGATGCATTCGAAGAGTACAAACCCCCCGATTGAGGAGTCCGGCATTCCTTTCACGTATTCTCCCTTTTGTCCTTCATTCCTGCCTTTCTCAAAGCGCTCTCCATGCCCGCCCGTCTTTCTGTATCAGCAGGTCGGCTTCCGGGGGACCGGACAGACCGGCAGCATAATTCGGGAAAGTGTTGAACTCCGCGGCAGATTCCAGACGCTCAAGCAACGGTGAGAGCAGCGCCCACGTCTGCTCGACCCCGTCCTCTCTCACAAAAAGCATCTGGTCTCCCTGCATGCAGTCGAGCAATATCCTCTCATAGTCGCCCAAGGCCGATATCTTCTTGTAGGAGAAGTCCATCGTCTCGGTGCCGAGACAAACCCTCGTTCCCTGGGTCTTGGCCTGGAAGATCAGACTGGTCCCTTCATCGGGCTGGACCCTCATGATCAGGGTATTCGGCTCTATCCTACCTTCGAGGGTGCCGGCGAACATCAGATGGGGAACAGGCCTGAAATGTACCGATATCTCGGCCTTCCGTGAGGCAAGTCTCTTCCCCGAACGGAGGTAAAAAGGCACGCCGTTCCACCTCCAGTTGTCGATAAACACCTTGAGCGCGGCATAGGTGGCGGTGACCGAATCTTCCGGAATGCCGTCTTCTTCCCTGTAGCCAACGACTTTTTCCCCTCCGATGACGCCCTTGCCGTACTGCCCCAGCACGACCACGTCACCCGCCTCTCCGGCAGGAAACGGTCTTACCGAACGAAAGACCTTCACCTTTTCGTCGCGGACATGTTCCGCCTCGAAGGCGACCGGAGGCTCCATGGCGGTAAGGGCGAGAAGTTGGAAGAGATGGTTCTGGAACATGTCCCTGATCACCCCTGCCTTCTCGTAATATCCCGCCCTGTGCTCGACCCCCAGCGTCTCCGAAACCGTTATCTGCACATGGTCGATATATCGCCTGTTCCAGAGGGGTTCGAAGATCGAATTCGCAAACCTGAACATCAGGATATTCTGGACCGTCTCCTTGGCAAGATAATGGTCCATCCGGTAAATCTGGCCCTCTTCGAAGGACTTTCTCAGTACCCTGTTCAGCCTCTCGGCGGATTCGAGGTCGCGGCCGATCGGTTTCTCGATCACGATGTGCGCATATCCCCTCTCCTCGCGCGAAAGACCGGCGGTCCCCAGGTTCGACGCCACCGTTTCATAGATATCGGGAGGTACGGCGAGATAAAAGATGCGGTTTCCGGTTGTCCCATGCCTTTTTTCGAGGTCGGTGATCCTTCTCTTCAGCAGCCTGTACGAGCTTGTCTGTGTATAGTCGGCCTTCACGTAATAAAGCCTGTGCGAAAACTCGGTCCAGGACCGGAAATCGAAATCGCCTGCAAGCGCGCTCTGCACGGCATCACGCACGGTACCGCGAAAAGCGGCCCTTTCCATGTCGCTTCTGGCAACTCCGATGACAAAAAAATTAGCGGGAAGGAGGCCATTTTTTGCGAGCCGGTAGAGAGAGGGCAATAACTTTCTCCGGGCGAGATCTCCCGTGGCCCCGAAGACCACGAGGCAAAAAGGCCGCGGGATCTCGACATCGCAAGTCTCCAGGGTTTTATAGGCAATGCCGGTAAGCTTATCGGGAGAAAGCGCCTTGATATCTTCCATATTCCGTTTTTTCCTTCAGTATTGCAGAGCGCGGGCCTCTCACAAAAATTGTAGCAGAAAAAAAACGGATCGAAAAGGCTGAGTCGTGAGAGGGCCTTACGTCTTCTCGACAATCACGTCGGTCTTGATATGCAGTTCCCGGAGCTGCTTAGGATCGACCGACGAAGGCGCGCCGGACATCATACAGAAGGCCTTCTGCGTTTTCGGGAAGGCGATTACGTCCCGTATGGAGGGTGCCCCTGCCATCAGCATCACGAGACGGTCAAGCCCGAGCGCGATGCCGCCGTGCGGCGGCGCGCCGTACTGCAGCGCATCGAGGAGAAACCCGAATTTCACCCTCGCCTCCTCTTCAGTAATCCCGAGGAGATCGAACATCCTCTTCTGGACATCCCTCCGGTGAATACGGATGCTCCCCCCGCCTATCTCATAGCCGTTCAATACCACGTCATAGGCCTTCGCCTTCAGCGAAGAGAGCATTTCCCTGTCGTTGATATCGCCTTCAAGCATCGCGGCGATGTCCCCGTCTGCAGGAGAGGTGAAAGGGTGATGCATCGCCTGAAACCTCGCCTCTTCCTCGTCCCACTCAAGAAGAGGAAAATCCAGGACCCATGAGAACCGGTATCCGCGCTGGATGAGATTCAGTCTCCTGCCGAGTTCGAGTCTCATACGGCTGAGAACGTCATAGACGACCTTCCGTTTGTCGGCAACGAACATCATCAGGTCCCCGTCTTCGGCCTCCAAGCGGGCCGCCATCTCCGTCATCACATCTTCCGGGAAGAACTTGGCGATCGGCGATTCGAACCCGCCCTTCACCTTAATCCAGGCAAGTCCCTTCGCCCCGAAAGACTGGGCCTCGGAGGTCAGGGTGTCGATCTCTTTCCGTGAAAGGCCGGCCATGCCTTTACCGTTTATCGCCTTTACGGACCCGCCGGAAGCGAGCGCATCGAGAAACACCTTGAACATACCCTTTGAAGCGAGATCGGCCATATCTTTCAGTTCGAGGCCGAACCTCAGGTCCGGTTTGTCGTTTCCGAACCGGTCCATCGCCTCCCGGTAACTCAACCTCGGAAAGGGAGTTTCTATGTCGGCATCGAGGACGCTCTTGAAGAGCCGCTTCATTAGCCCCTCCATAAGAGAAAGTACCTCTTCCCTGTCGGCGAAGGACATCTCCAGGTCCACCTGGGTGAACTCCGGCTGGCGGTCTGCCCTGAGGTCCTCGTCACGGAAACACTTGACGATCTGGAAATATCTTTCGAGACCCGCGACCATCAAGATCTGCTTGAAGAGCTGGGGAGACTGGGGAAGCGCGTAAAACTGGCCCGGGTTCAGACGGCTCGGCACGAGATAGTCCCTCGCGCCTTCGGGCGTCGATTTCGTGAGCATGGGCGTCTCGATCTCGAGAAAGCCGCGCTCATCGAGGTAATCCCTTGTGATCTTTGCGATGCGGTGGCGCATAATGAGGTTCTTCTGCATCTCAGGCCTTCTCAGATCGAGATATCTGTGCTTCAGACGCAAGGCCTCGCCGGCCTCGGCAGCCTCTTCCATGTTGTAGGGCAGCGGCGCCGCCTCGTTAAGCACCTCGAGTTTCCTCACATACATTTCGACCATGCCGGTAGGAATGTTCGGGTTTTCGGTGCCTGCGGGTCGTCTCCGGATCTCGCCCGTCACGGCGATCACATACTCGGCCCTAAGGTCGTGGGCGCGCTCATGGACATCGGCCGCAACGTCCGGGCTGAAGACAGCCTGGCACAGGCCGCTCCTGTCTCGCAGGTCTATGAATATCAGGCCGCCGTGGTCCCTTCGCCTGAAGATCCATCCTGCGATCGTCAGCACCGACTGTATGTCGCCTTCGTTTAGCTCTCCGCACCCTTTGTCGCGAATCATGCCGCCTCCCCCAATTGCAATTCTTTGCTTATCTTCTTCATCTCTTCCGCTGTCATCCGCCTGTATGCTCCGGGACCCAGATCTCCCATCTCGATGCCGTCGATCCTCACCCTCATCAATCTGATGACCGGATGGCCGACCCTCTCGAGCATCCGCCTGATCTGCCGTTTCTTTCCTTCGTATATCGTCATCTCTATCCAGGAATTGTTCTCGGTCTTCCTCAACCGCTTCACCTTCGCGGGTGCGGTCATTCCGCCTTCGATCTTGATTCCGTTTCTCAACTTTTCGATGTCCTCTTCTTCAAGCACGCCCTTCACCTTCGCAAGGTAGGTCTTCGGTATCTTTTTGGAGGGATGAAGTACCGCGTGCGCAAAATCCCCGTCATTGGTGAGAAAGAGCATGCCTTCGGAATCGTAGTCGAGCCTGCCGACCGGAAAGACCCTCTGCCTGATGCCCCTCAGGAAATCGTTAACCGTGGGCCTTCCCTGCGGGTCGCCGATCGAAGTTACCACTCCCCTCGGCTTGTTGAATATGTAGTAGACCTTCTTTTCGGGAGTCACGAGGAGCTTGCCGTCCACCTTGATATGGTCCCTGAGCGCATCGGCCTTCATCCCGATGACCGCGGGCTGCCCGTTCACGGTCACGCGTCCTTCCATGATCAGCTCCTCCGCCTTCCGGCGAGAGGCTATGCCCATCTCTGCGATTATCTTCTGAAGTCTCTGTTCCATGAAGTATAAATAATAACATAAAGACCGGCAGAGAGACCTAATCGATATATTACAGCAGATCCTGAAGGCCTTCGGGACACGACAACTGGAATCGATCATAGACAAGTAAATGCAGTCAACGCTCTGAGTGTAATCCAAAGAAAGGGACTGCTGGCCACTCAAGGGTTTGGAAGGTGTTGTCCACCCCGGCGAATCCGCAGAGGCGGACATGCGGCAGAGCAGATTACCCGGTAATGTCCTGGACAACAAGGGGATAATGGTGGATAATATCACGGGATCAGGCAGTACGGAGGTTTTATGACGGACAAATTTCATAACGGACAGGTAGTGCACCACAAAGTCCTCGGCACGGGGAGAGTTGTCAATATAGAGGAGACGCGGCTCGTCGTGGACTTCATAAGGGGCGGCGTGAAATTGTTTGATCCGTCTGCGGCAGCAGACGAACTGTCGGATGGCCCTTATCAGGAGGAGGGAGGAAGAGATATGGAGATGGATGAATTGAAAGACGCGATCAGGGAAGTCCTGCGTGAAGAGGGCCTTGTCGGCGCTGCCCCCCGTCTTGCTGCTAAGTGGGAAGGCGGAGAGATGGTCCTGAAGCCGGGGAAGCCGGACTTACAGGGAAAGACCGTTCCGATAGATACCTTCTTCCATAAGATCGTCATTGTCCGCAACCAGCTGAGGGTCCTCGAACAGAATATCAATTCCCATAAGAACCTGACGGACGCAGAAAAAGCGGACCTGCAGCAATATATCACCCGGTGCTACGGGTCGCTGACGACCTTCAACGCACTGTTTGCGGACAAGAGCGATTGGTTCGTCGGGGCCAGGAGGGACGATTGAGAATGAAATTTCTTTAATTTGACAATCTGTTTCACCAAGTATTAATCTATAATTTGACGGGCAGCCGTTCAGTCGGGATACATTTCCGGAATAGAGCCGGAGGATGCACTGAGAAGCTCCTTAACCTCGGTTGCACGTTAGGCCACTCCCAACACGCAATAAAGGAAATACGACAATGTATACTCAGAAGGTCAGAAATCTTCCCGATAACTCTGCGGGCATTTCGGCGGAACCTCTTCAGATCCTCTGGAATTTGAGTATTATCGCCTCGATCATCACTGCCCTCCTTTTTATACTTTACACGAGTATTTTCTCGAATCTCTTTCATCCTGTATTGCAGTATGCAAGAACGGCCCAATGGTCCCACTTCATCGTCCATCCGAGTGTGATCTGGGCAACGATGGGCTCTCTTCTTCTGGTATTCAGAACTATCCTATGGCTTTGGTATAAACCTGCCGCCTCCGCAGCATGGAACAATGCGCCCTCCTTAACGGTGATCATCCCGGCATACAATGAGGGGCGGATGGTCGAAAAATCGATCGATTCCGTGGCGGCAGCGAGGTACCCGAGCGAAAAGCTGGAACTTATCGTCATCGATGACGGCAGTAAAGACGATACCTGGCACTACATCATGAGGGCGGCCCTCCGCCACCCGGGCCTGGTAAAACCGGTCCGATTCCCTGAAAATCGGGGCAAGCGTGCGGCCCTCGAGGAGGGTTTTCGGCGGGCGGAGGGGGAAATAGCCGTCACCATAGACTCAGACAGCGTGATCGAGCGTGACACCCTTCTGTCCATTGCCGGCCCTTTCCGCAATCCGAGGGTCGGGGCGGTCGCCGGGAAAGTCTCCGTCTTCAACAAAGAGGAGGGGATTATTCCCCGAATGCTCCACGTGCGGTTCATTTTGTCCTTTGATTTTCTGCGCGCCGCACAGTCTACTTACGGGGCCGTCTACTGCTGCCCGGGGGCCCTTTCCGCCTACCGCCTGTCGGCCATTCGCCAGGTGCTGGAACGCTGGATGAAACAGACCTTCCTCGGCGAGCCCTGTACTTACGGGGAAGACCGTTCTTTGACGAACTTCATCCTTTCCGAAGGGTACGATACGGTCTATCAAAGAACTGCTGTCGTCCATACGGTGGCTCCCGCCACATATACAAAAATGAGCAGGATGTACCTGAGGTGGGAGAGAAGTTATATAAAGGAAGAACTGCGGCTTTTCAAGGTCCTCTGGAAGCGGCCCTTATGGTCCCGCCTTATCACGCTTGTGGATGTCTGTGTGCGGAACCTGCGCTTTCCGATCAGCTATGCGGTTCTCGGGCTGCTCGTGTTCATGTGCATGCACGACCCGGCGACTATCCTCCGGCTGCTTTTCGCCATCGGACTAATGTCGTTCCTTAATACGCTGTATTATTTCCGTTCCGAAAGATCGTGGGATTTCATCTACGGCATCCTCTACTCCTATTTTTCTGCCTTTACACTCTTTTGGATATTCCCTTATGCGCTCCTCTCCGTTCGCTCCCGTTCATGGATGACGCGGTAGGATGCGCTTATTTTCTATATATGTCCCAACCCCGGTCTCCCCGGCCGATACACTCTTATCACTTAACCAGTTTTCGGCATATATTTGGTAAGATAAGCTTATCACGATGCATTATCTCAGTGGGCTTACAAAATCGAATAGGAGGTGATTTTCCAGAAGAAAAAAATATCGTGGGAATTTGCAGTCCAGCCGAGGCTCGGTAATTATTCAAGCTAATTTCTCGAAAGGAGAGAGGAAATGAAAAGAGGCATTCTGATTGTTGCAGTCATTGGTCTGTTCATGGTATTAAGCTATTCCAGGAGCGAGGCTCAGGCATTTATCGCCGATTCTCCGTTCACATCGAGTTATCTTGCAGTATATCCGGACTTTAATGCTTTTGGCGATCATGCGATGATTACTTATGAAAGCACGGACGCCAACGGCAGTTACTTTGCTGTCGTTCTCGATGCCAACGGCGTCCCGCGGCCGTCAGAAACTTATGGATGGAATTACTTATTTGCCGATGTGCGTAGCGACGGCTACCTTGACGTATATGGATCAAATACCGGTTATAGCGATGACTGGCATTATATCGCTACTTTTTAGTCGCACTACCGCACATTAGCCCTGCTTCTTACGACTCCGGATGAAAGGGGGAAGAAACCTTCCCCCCCTTTCAATCATCGGTTTCGGTATTCCGGGGACCTGGCCGCTCAGAGCGCCTAACCCATCTTCCGCAGTTCGAAAAGTGAAAGTTAGTCATATCAAGTAGTTACAGTTGCAAACAGGCTATTTTCTGCACTACATTTTCTGCGTTTTCGATAATCTTGGGTCTGTTTGGCAAATGGATCTTCAGTCTCTGAAGGAGAACTTTCAGTTCTTTTGGCGGTGTCGAGACCACGCGCACGCGGAAGGAAAATGGGGTCAGGTCTTTTTTCTTGCATTAGATGTCTTGTTCACCCATCTGCTTATTGTGGAATAGTGGACGCCCAGGAATTCCGCCATTTCCTTCTGGCTGTATCCATAGTCCATCACGGCTTTTCTTATCTGATTGGCAGAGTGCTCTCCTTGGGAGAGTATCGTTGACAGCGCCGGCCTATTTACATACCTTTGC
>JAJZPM010000083.1 GCA_021811105.1 Nitrospirota bacterium
AAGATCCATTTGCCAAATAGACCCAAGATTATCGAAAACGCAGAAAATGTAGTGCAGAAAATAGCCTGTTTGCAACTGTAACTACTTGATATGACTAACTTTCACTTTTCGAACTGCGGAAGATGGGTTAGGTCGAAGCCCCGTTGCCTCACGTAAAAATCTAAACGAAACTTGACAAGTTGTCGCGATCTGCTAGACTATAGGCAGCAGTCGAGGCGCGCAGTGAAAAGGGCGTCGGCTGACGTGTCTGCGAGATCGCCCGGGAAGCTCCGGTGAATCTCGTGAGAATGGGCGGATGATGCATGAAAAGGAGGGATCATGCACCGTTGGATTCCGTCAGGAGTAATTTCTCAGTGAATTAAAGTTTCTCGGGGGGATGTCCGATAAGAGGTTATAAAGTACCGCGGCAGAAGGATCACGCGCACAAGAGGTGGAGATATGCGTCCGTCGGAGGTCATTAAGAGAACTTTTTCGGTCAGACTCGTCTCGGTCACCGTCCTGTGTATTGTCCTCAGTGTGGTCTTATCTTCCCTTTTATTCTATTACAGCATGGACCGGGACATAGGCGAGACATACGGGCAGAAGATCCGGATGCTCGGTTTTTACAAGACCGAACTGGTGACTCACAGTTTGTTTATTTTCAGCGGCTTTGCGCTTCTCGCCTTTTTCGGAATTTCCGCATCTGGGGTGCTGCAGACCCATAGAGTAGTAGGTCCCCTGGTCCGGACGAGGCTTGTGGCGAAGCAACTCGCCGATGGCAAGTTCGATGTGACCGTGCGGTTTCGGGACGGCGACGCCGTGCCCCTTATCGCCGATTCACTCAATCAGTTTGCCAGGGCGTACGGCGACCGCTACGCGGTATTGGACAACAGCATCCGCGACATGTACCGGGATGCTGTTGCGATGGGTGAGCTCATCCAGCAAGGCGATATCGAAGGCGCTTTCGCGCTTCGTGTGCGGATTGTGGAGCGGATGCGTGAGCTCAATAGCGTCCTTGAGGGGATAAAATTATGAAAAAAATCCTTGTGGCCATAATTCTGCTCGGCCTGACGGCGGTTATCGCCTATACGGTGTCCAACGAGAACCCTCATGACTTCTCCGAAGCTGATTGTCCGAAGTGTCACGTGGACGCGTCAGAGAATCCGAAGGTTCTTGTCACGTCGGTGACGGAATTGTGTCTGCCGTGCCACAAAAAAACAATCAGAAAATCCTCACATCCGGTGGACAGGGTTCCGGTGTTGGCGAGGGTTCCAGCTGACCTGCCGCTTACCAACGGAAAGATCACGTGCAACACCTGCCATAATATTCATGACAAGAGGCGAATCTCGGCATTCGGCGGACAGACATATTTCCTTAGGAGAGCTTCTGCTGGCAGAGAGTTTTGTGTCGCCTGTCACGAAGTGGGCAGCCAGGGAAGCAGGCACGTGGAGATTGTCGCCTCTGCTCATATCGGGAACAGGTATACGGTGACGGATGCCTCGGCGCTCCTGGATCCTATGTCTCTCGACTGCATCGGCTGTCACGACGGCACTTTGGCGAAATTGACCAACTACAAAATCGGGCTTGGCGTATGGGACCACAATCAGGGGTCACATCCGATAGGCGTCGATTACCGGGAATGCAGGATGAAAAGTGGACAACTGCGCCCGCTGAGTCGGGTGAGCAGGAGGTTGCGCCTGTTCAATGGAAAGATCGGCTGCGGCACCTGTCACGACATCTATTCGAAGAATCCCGCAATGCTCACAATGACCAATGAGGGAAGCAGGATGTGTCTGTCGTGCCACGTCAAATAAGGGGGGTATAGATGAGAGGATATAAGAGGAGGAATTTTTTCATAGACAGGAGCTACCAGGGGAGGATCATCATGAGGATCCTCCAGATATGCTTTGCCGGTCTGGCGCTCGAGCTTGTGTTGTTCAACTACCTGTCGTATCGAAATGTGGAGGCGATGCGCTGGAGGACGCACATTCAGGCAGACACGCTGGGAGAGATCGTGAGCTCCTACCTCGTCTATTCGAGCGTCGTAGCGTTGCTGCTCACAGGCGCTGCACTCTTTGTCTACATCAAATTCATGCGGCAGAAAACTGCCGGGCCCTTGTACCGCCTGCATAAAGATATCGGTTTCGCTGCGGAGGGGGATCTCTCGCGGAATATCTGGCTGAGGGGAGACGACGACTTTAAGGATACTGCCGAAGAACTCGACCGGATGATATCTTCGATCCGGGCGGATTTCAGGCTCCTGAGCGAAAGGATGGTCGACATCGGGCGTACCGTAGACCTTCTCGAATATATAGCCGACAGGCCGGCCCTCGCGTCCGAAAAGTGTCGGCAGCTCATAGAATATCTCGAACCGCTCCAGAAGATCAGACGCTGAGGAGCGTCCGGATCAGACCCTGTCAAGAGCCTGTTTCAGATCGGCGATGAGATCCTCCACATCTTCGAGTCCGAGCGCGAGGCGCACAAGGTTGTCCACCATACCGATCTTCCTACGGTAGTCCTCGGGATAGTCGAAAAAGGACATGGTCGACATCTGGGTCACCAGACTTTCACTGCCCCCGAGGCTCGGCGTGATGAGGAAGAGCTCCAGGGCATCGATAAATTTCCGCGTTTCGGTATTTCCGCCTTTGACAAGAAAACTGATGACGCTGCCGAACCCCTTCATCTGCTCCCTGGCGATCTTGTGGTCGGGATGCGACGGCAGGGCAGGGTACCAGACCTTTTCGATCTTGGGATGCGCTTCGAGCATCTGTGCCACCGCAAGTCCAGCACTGTTGTGATGCTCCATCCGCATGCCGAAGGTCTTGAGCCCCCGTTCCAGGAGAAAACAGGTGAGCGGCCCGGGCGTTGCGCCGATCATGCGCTGCATCTTGTAAAGGTCTGCCATCAGGGCCGATGAGCCCAGGGCTACCCCGGCCATCAGGTCGTTATGTCCGCCAAGATACTTGGTGGCAGAGTGGATGACCACGTCTACGCCGAGTTCGAGAGGCCTGATGTTATACGGTGTCGCCAGTGTGGCGTCGATGATCGTCATGATGTTGCGCGCTCTGGCCACCTTCACAATAGCAGGTATGTCGAGCACGCGCAGATAAGGGTTGGTGGGAGACTCGGTAAAAATGATATTGGTGTTCGGTTGTATGGTTTTTTCTATCGCCTCGGCTGTGGGATCAGCAATGGCGTGTGCTATTCCGAATTTCCCGAGAAAGTTAGTGGCAAAGTCCCGCGTCTGGCGGTAGCAGTCTCCCGTGAAGATGATATGTCCTCCGGGTTTCATATACGTCATGAGAACCAGCAAAACAGCGGCCATGCCTGATGTGTAGAGTACGGCGCGTTCAGCCGCTTCGATGGCCGCAAGTTTGCGTTCCGTCTCCTGCTGGGTGGGATTGCCATAGCGCGCATACTCGTGTTCGCGCGTTACCTTGCCCTGGCCCTTGGCACGCATGAAATCCTCGACCTCGCCGGCGGTCTCGAAGTAATAGTTGGATGTATGCACGATCGGCGTCGAAACCGCGTGATGCGCCTTCGGAAGGCGGCCCCTGCCGTGGATTGCGAGCGTGGCGGGCCTCCAGTTTTTTGCGTTCGATTTCTTCTTAGTCATTCTGCTCTCTCCTCTTCTGTAACGCGTGTTCCAGTGCTTCCCTTACCGCATCAACCCGGGCAGGCAGTTCGATCGGTTTGTTTGCGTAGCGGCACGGGAAGTCTAGCGTCCCCTCGTGATAGCGGACCTTGAAGTCGGTGAACTTCAGGCCGTGCGCAGTGGAGATGATCACCACGTGCTCGGCCCTGTCGATCTTGCCCGCATTGATGAGCTTTATGAGCGCGGCCAGGGCCACGCCGGTGTGCGGGCAGTTGAACATGCCCGTCGTGTCGCCAAGCGCCGCGGCATCCGCCAATTCCTCCTCCGTCGCGTCCGCCACGATGCCGTTGAACTGCTTCAGCGTGCGTATTGCCTTTTCGATGCTGACCGGGTCGCCGATCTGGATGGCGCTGGCAAGCGTCTTCTGTGCCTGGATCGGTTCGAACGTCTCGAAGTTTTTGAGATAGGAACGATACAGCGGGTTGGCCCGCTCCGCCTGTGCCACCACGATCCGGGGCAGCTTGGAGATGAGTCCCAGCTCCCGCATCATGAGAAGTCCGCTGCCCAGCGCCGAGACGTTGCCGAGGTTGCCGCCGGGGATGATGATCACGTCGGGCACCTCCCAATCGAACTGCTGCACGATCTCGATACCCACTGTCTTTTGCCCCTCGATGCGGAGCGAGTTCATGGAATTTGCCAGGTAGATCGTCTCGTCTTGCGTAATCTCCTTTACCACGCGCATGCAGCCGTCGAAGTCGGTGTCCAGCGACAGGACCAGCGCCCCGTTGGCGATCGGCTGCACTAATTGCGCCACCGATATCTTCCCCTTTGGCAGGAGCACGATGGACTGGATGCCGGCAGCGGCGCAATAGACCGCCAGTGCGGCCGAGGTGTCGCCGGTTGAGGCGCAGGCGACGGCCTGGATCGGTGCCCCTTCGCTGATCATCTGTTTGACCTGTGATACGAGCACAGTCATCCCGAGGTCTTTGAATGAGCCGCTGTGAGAATTGCCGCATAGTTTTAGCCAGAGGTTCTCAAGGCCGAGCATCTTGCCGAACCGTTCAGCCCAAAAGAGGTTGGTGCCTCCTTCATAGAGCGAAACGATGTTTTCGTTGTCGACCTGAGGGAGGACCCATTCCTTCTTCCCCCATACTCCCGATCCATAGGGCCACTGGGTGGATTTGTACCGGTCTTCGAAGAGTTTCATCCACTCTTTGGCGCTGCTCCCGGCCAAGGCCTCGAGATCGTGGCGCACTTCGAGCAAAGAACCGCAGTTCTTGCAGCGGTAGATGATCGAGTTTATCGGATAACTCGCTCGGCACTCCTCCTTGATGCATTGAAACCAGGCTTTATATCCCATAGATACCATCCTTACTTATCGGCCGGCAGGACCGACATTCTTCGCTGCAAGAATATCATAATAATCCGGAGATGATCAAGCGGCGGCAGCACAGTATGAAGAAGAAAGAGAAGGCCGCATGGATTCATTCCCCGAACCGGATGTACATGTAGAACCCTATCAGAAAGGGCTCGAACCGTATCACCATATTGTCGGTAAAGCCCCAGAGGAACTGGGAAAAAAAGAGGAGCAGAGTGTTTTCCTGCTCTACCCCACGTTGCATCAATATTTCCGTCAGTGTCTTCCACTCGAGTGAAAAGACGTAGAGGAGGTGCACACCGATGAGGATCAGGAGAGCCTCGGAATAAGCCTTTCCCTTCTTTCCGATGAAAAGCCAGAGCGTTGCCATGAGAGAAAAAGTCAGGGGCGCATTGAATGTATAAGAAGAAGTGTTGACCGGAATGTCCACCAGCATGTTGCGGCGGCTGAGAGGGCTGAAGGTCACCTCAATCGCCGCGCCGACACGTGTCACGCCCTCATAGGAAACGTCTTTTACCAGAGTGAGGAGTTTCGAAGCGGTGAGCGTGAGCGTGGTCCCGTAATAGTCCTTCACCTGAATCCAGACAAAAAGGAAAAGGGCATAGGACACGAGGAAGATGAGGACGGCCCTTAGGACGACCCTTTTATTCCGCAGTTTTTGAATCGCTTCTTGCATAATGGAGGTAGAAAAAGAAGACACCGAGCGAAACGGCGATCATCATGCCCTGGGCAACGTAAATATGGATATACTCGAAGGTTCGTCTGAAATGGATGCCCGAATATGCAAGACCGGCGATCCTCAGGACATTTACGGCCTGAATCACGCAGAAGCCGGCGAAGATACCGAGCAGTTTTTTTCTCCAGGATGAGGGGAATGCGATGACCGCGACGGAATAGATCATCACCGCTTCGAGTCCGTTACAGCCGAACTTTATATCGAGCGCGATCGAGGGCAGGCTGATGACCGACCCCTGGTACGTACAGGGGATATTGGCAATCCCCAGGATCTTCGACGTGGCGATGACCACGCCGGTGGTGTATATTCCGTTAAGGTCGATGACATTCTGGACCGGCTTGAAGCCTATAAGGACAAAAAAAGCCCCCATCAGGCCGACGTAGACCAGGGCGAAACGCCTGATGCTGACCGTGCCCTGCAGCCCGACAACTCTTTCTTTTTTTTCCGTCAACCCGGATTTTTTGTCTCTATTCTTTTTTGACACCGGCTTCTTTCGCAGACCTGACTAGTTATAACACATGTCTGTTGACAACGGCAACTTTTTGGCGGGTGTATCACCCGAAAGCCGATTTTTTGGTATTATTACCGGTGGCGATAATTTAGCGTAAAGGCATAAGGAGGAAACGGAGGGTATGGCTGAAGAGAAGAAGGAGAAGTGGCTTAACTATCTTGCGTTGACGACGGTGATCCTCGCGGTCTGCGCAACCCTGTCGACTTTCAAGGGCGGGAATTTCTCTACCCGATCGGTGATGAGCCAGAGCCAGGCGGCCAACCAATGGGCGTATTACCAGGCCAAGAGCATCAAGGGATACCTTTATGAGGTGCAGAAGGAGAAACTCGAACTCGAACTCAAGGCGATGGGGCCCGGGGCCTCACGGTACGCGGCGGAGGAGTACGAAAAGAAGATCGCCTCCTATGCCGGAAAAATAAAGAAATACGAGGATGAGAAGACGGCCATCAAGTCGGCGGCCGAGGCGCTCGAAAAGATAAGGGACGACGCGCAACGACATTCGGGGATCTTCGGTATGGCGGTGATCTTTCTCCAGATAGCGATTCTTCTTTCGTCTATCGCGGCGCTGATGAAGAAAAAGCCTCTTTGGCTGCTGGGGTGCCTCGTGGGGGTCTGCGGCATAGTCTATTTTGCGAACGGCTTTTTTCTTTTCTTCAAGTAAAAGGAGGTGTGGCCGATGGTCGAGTTGAACAAAGTCCACCTGAAGCGCACGAAGAGGGTCCTCGCGGGACACCTATGGGTTTTTTCCAATGAGATCTACGAAAGCCCGAAGGTTTACGTGCCCGGCTCTATAGTAGAGCTTTTCGACAGGACCGATGCTTTTCTGGGGATTGGATATATAAACCCCGCAAGTCTTATCTCCGTCAGAATACTCTCCAGAGAGCGCGTGACGATAGACCGCGAATTCATCAAAAAAAGGCTGCGGGCCGCGCTGGACCTGCGGGCGCGGCTGTTCGGGGACCAGGAAGCGGTGCGGCTGGTATACAGCGAAGGCGATTATCTCCCCGGGCTCGTTGTCGACCGGTACGGCGGATGCGCGGTGCTTCAGTTTCTCACCCAGGGTATCGAAAATTTAAGAGACGTAATCATAGAATTGATCGACGAGATGCTGAACCCCAGGGTGATCGTTCTTAAGAACGAAAGCAGGTCCAGGACCCTGGAAGGCCTGTCGCTTTATAGAGAGGTCGTCAAAGGGTCGCTTGACGCGCTGCCTCTGGTCCGTGAGGACGGGTTGCTTTTCGAGGTTGATCCCCTCGGCGGCCAGAAGACCGGTTTCTTCCTCGATCAGAAAGAAAACAGGAGGTCCCTGAAGCGATATGTCGGCGGCGGCCGGGGACTCGACCTTTTCTGCTACACCGGCGCATGGACGATGCATCTCGCTTCGTCAGGGGTCGAAATGAAGGGCGTCGATCAGTCCGAGCGGGCGGTCAGGCAGGCGATAAAGAACGCCGAATTGAATTCGCTTCAGGGCAGGGCGGTCTTTATCGAGGAGGACGTATTTTCTTTTCTCAGGAGGGAGGTTTCCGAAGGAGAAAAAAAATACGACTGTGTTGTCCTTGATCCTCCCGCCTTTGTGAAAAGCGCCGCGAAACTGAAGGAGGCGGTGAGGGCATATCGCGAACTGAATGGTCATTGCATGAGACTGGTCAGACCCGGAGGCGTGCTCGCCTCTTCGTCGTGTTCGTATCATCTCGACAGGGAGACCTTTCTCGATATGCTCCGGGCCGCTGCGAAAGACGCCGGGCGGGATGCGCGACTCCTCTCGCTGAGGTCGCAGGACGCGGACCATCCGGTGCTTCTGGCGATGCCTGAAACGGAATATCTGAAATGCGCATTTCTTCTTGTCGATTAAAACTTACAGTTGCGAAAGAATGTCCACGAAGCCTGGCAGGGGCAGCGGAAAATGGCTTGTAGCGACACCGCACAGCCCTATAAAGAGGCCAGCCAGCCATTTTTAATATTCACGACACGTTTTAAATGCATTTATAACAAATACACCCTGCGGTCTCTGCCGCAGTTCCGATGTACGTAAAGTTTTTGAGGGAAAAGCTATAGGCTGATAGAATATCTGGGAGATGGTAGATATTGAGAAAGATATCTGGCGCTGG
>JAJZPM010000032.1 GCA_021811105.1 Nitrospirota bacterium
ATAGTTCTTTTTCCGTCATGCCCGAGGTTCTCAGTCGGGCATCCATGTTTTCTTAAGAATGGATTCCCGCCTAAAGACTGCGGGAATGATGACGGCCTAAATACACACACTTTATGCAACGTTAGGGATAACGCTAACCTTACTTTCAAACAAATCTTTACAAAGCCGGGCAGGAACGCCGAAAAATGGCTTGTCGCGACACCTTACAGACCTGTCAAGAGGCCAGCCAGCCTTTTTCTGAAAGCTCACTGTGTTTAAAACTGCGGCCACGTGGAAGATAAATAAATCATGTCGTCATTACAAGACTTTTCCGGAGTTCCTGTCAGGCGTTTATTCAACGTCAGCGTTACTGCTGCAGAGTACGGAGACGACTGGCCTGAAAGGCGTCTTAATCCCCTTCGAACTCGGTAAGCGCAAAGAGCTTATATCCTTTTTCGACAAGTCTCTTTTCGCCGCCCACGTCCGGGAGATTGACGATAAATGCCATCTCTGATACCGTTCCGCCGAGTTTTTCGATCAATGCGGCAGCAGCAAGCGCAGTCCCCCCGGTCGCAAGGAGGTCGTCGACAAGGAGCACCTTCGCTCCCTTGACGAGGGCGTCCTTGTGTATCTCGATAGTATCGGTGCCGTATTCGAGTTCGTATTCATGGCTGACCGTCTCCGCGGGAAGTTTGCCCTTTTTCCTTACCGGAACGAACCCCTTGCCGAGGGTGTAGGAGAGCGCGCCCCCGATGATAAAACCCCGCGATTCGATCCCTACGATCACATCGAAGTCCACCTCTGCCGTAATATATCTCTGCGTGAAACTGTCTATCACCAGTCTGAACCCCACAGGGTCCTTGATGAGCGTCGTGATATCCCGGAACATGATACCTTTTTTCGGATGGTCGGGGATCGTCCTTATCTTTGATTTGATCGGCATTGCGTTTCCTCCTGTCAGCGGCATTCGCATTCGAATCTGTCGATCTTTGCGATCGCGTCTGTAATCAGCTTCTTTACGTTGTCTGCGTTCTTCTTCATGATCTTAATTATCATGTCCCATGTAACGGGTTCTTCACCCTCTTTCCAGCAGTCGTAATCGGTCGACATCGCGATCGTCTGATAGCAGATGCCCGCCTCCCTCGCCAGCGCAACCTCCGGGACCGTGGACATGTTGATCACGTCAGCGCCGAGCTTTCTGAACATGTGAGACTCGGCCTTTGTCGAAAATCTTGGCCCTTCGATCGTCACGACCGTACCCCGCGTGTGGTGCCTGAGTTTTAATTGTTTTGCGGAACCGGTCAGGATAGAGCGCAGATACCGGCAGAAGGGCTCCGCCATCGGCGTATGGACCACCTTCTTCTCGTGGAACGTCAGAGGTCTGTGCCTGGTAAAATCGATAAACTGGTCGACGAAGACAAGGTCGCCCGGTCGTATTTTTTCGCGCAGCGAGCCCACTGCAGTAGTGGCGAGTATATGCGTGCAGCCCTCTTCCTTCAAAGCATGAATGTTCGCGCGGTAATTTACGCCGGTAGGATATATCGAGTGGTCCTTGCCGTGCCTCGCGAGGATGACTGTGTCCACACCTTGTATCTTCCCTATCGTGAGGGCAGAGGACGGACTGCCGTAAGGTGTCCTGACCTTCTTTTCTTTCTTCTGCCTCATCAGCCGGGGATCGTCAAGACCCGATCCGCCGATGATGGCGATTTTGATTTTCGCCATGTCGTCTCCTTTTCCATGCGAATTTTCCTAAAGATAAAGGACGAAAAAGGGGAAAGTCAAGACACCCGGTGCTTTCCGGCCGTCTCCCTGAGCCATTGCACCCATGCGTCGAGCCCTTCGCCTGTTCTGCAGGATACCTCGAACATCTTTAATCCCGGGTTAAGCGAAAGGGCGTCTTTCCTGATCTTACTCACATCCACATCAACGTAAGGCGCAAGGTCTATTTTGTTGATAACGAGGGCAGAAGACTCCTGGAACATGAGCGGATATTTCAGCGGCTTGTCATGCCCCTCGGCAATGCTCAGCAGCATCACCTTCATGTCCTCGCCGACCTTGAACTCAGCCGGACAGACGAGGTTCCCCACATTTTCGATAAAGAGAAGATCGATTTCATTCAGCGGAAGATCATCAAGGACATCGGAGATCATGTTCGCGTCCAGATGGCAGGCGCCGCCGGTATTGATCTGCACCACCGGCGCACCGAATTTTTCTATCCTCTCGGCGTCATCGCTGCCCGCGATATCGCCTTCGATCACCCCGATCCGCAGACCGTCCTTCTTTGCCAGCGTCTTTTCGAGCAGGGATGTCTTTCCCGCCCCGGGTCCGCTCATGAGGTTGACCACGAATACGCCTGCCCCGTCGAATATCTTCCTGTTTTCGAGCGCGATCCTGTCGTTCGCCTCGAGGATCTTCGCCGCAACTTTAACCTTCATCAGGAAACCTCCATGTCGACGATATCCAGTTCCCGTCCTCCGCTGACCTGAAATGAAGCCCCGCCGCAGACGGGACATTGCAGCACATACTCCTCTTCCACGGTAAAGTTCCGGCCGCAGTCCCTGCACCGGCCCGAGACCGCGATCTCATCTATCATTAGGACAGCGTCCTTTGCAAGGGAATCGGTCTTTATCGCGTCAAACGCAAAAAGCAGGGCATCTGTCATGATACCCGACGCCCTGCCGATCTTCAGATGAATCGATTCTATTTTCCTATAGCCTTCTTTCCTGCACTGCTCCGATACTATCTCGAGAAGGTTCGCGGCTATCGAAACCTCATGCATTCGGTTCCCTGGAAAGCCTCTCCTTCTCCTTTTCGTACGCCTCCTTGCCGGCGTCGATCGCGGACTTTACGAGAGACTTCTTCTGCTCGTAATATTCTTTTCCTTCGCCCACATAAGAAGTGATCTTGTCCTTAGTCTTGTCCGCATAGCCAGTCGCTTTGTCCTTCACGTCCTCGGCGAGGTCCCTGATCTTCTTCCTGGTCTCTTCTCCGGACTGGGGCGCAAGCAGGAGCGCAAGCCCCGCACCGACTATGCCGCCCAAAAGAAACGATAAAAGCATCGAACCTGAACTGTACCCTTCGTCTTTCATTTGTTCTCTCCTCTCCTCATCAGATGTGCGATTAAATATCCGAGCGCGGCCCTGATCCCTACCTTCAGACTTGCGGCCTTGACCGCCGTCGATGAGCCTATATTGCTTACAAGGAAGTTGACTGCGCCGATCGTTTTTCCGACCTCGCGGACGGAATGAGACAACTCCTTTACATCTTCAGTCACCTCGCCAACATTATCGGTTATCGTCCTCACGCTCTTGAGAGTAAGATTGATCTCTTCCAAGGTGGGGCGGAAGTTCTCCTCAGCGGTCTTCATCAACGTAGCCATCGCCTTCCTCATTTCGACGAGCAGCGAGACAAGATAGATGAGATACCCCGCGATCACGACCAAGATAACGGCTATAACTATCAGCAGCACAATGTTCATCCCGCCTCCTTGTGAAGATTATATCACAGATTCTCCCGGCTCCAAAAAGAGGAGCAATATTTAGATTTTATTGATAAATATACTCCAAGTAAAGCATTTTATGGTATTCTTTATCGCTATGACGGATGATTTTTATATGGCAAAGGCGCTCTCCCTCGCGGCCCGCGCCCGGGGGGAGACGAGTCCCAATCCGATGGTGGGAGCAGTTCTCGTCAAGAACGGGAAGATCATCGGAGAAGGGTACCACAAGAAAGCGGGTGGCCCCCACGCCGAGGTGATCGCGATAGACAACGCCGGCGACAGGGCAAAAGGCTCGACGCTCTATGTGAACCTCGAGCCCTGCTGCCACAAGGACAAAAGGACCCCGCCCTGCACCCGAAAGATCATAGCGGTCGGCATCCGAAAGGTCGTGATCGCGATGAAAGACCCGAATCCCAAGGTTTCGGGCAAAGGGATAACGGAACTGGAATCGGCGGGCATTAAGGTGGTATCGGAAATATTGGAGGAAAAGGCGGTCAGGCTCAACGAGTTTTACACGAAGCACATCACGACCGGCCAGCCTTTTGTACTGCTGAAGGTCGCGATGACCCTGGACGGTAAGATCGCGACTCCCGAAGGCGAATCAAAATGGATCACGGGCGAGAAGGCCAGGGCGGCCGTCCATAGCCTGCGGGGTTCGGTCGATGCGATCCTGACTGCCATCGGCACGGTCAAGGCCGATAACCCGCGTCTCACCTGCAGGGCCGGCGAAGGTCATGATCCGGTCCGCGTTATCATCGATCCCCGTCTGGAAGTCAGACCCGACTCAAATGTGTTGTGCATTCCCCCCGAGACGATTATCGTGACGCGCCGGGACCGGGGAGACAGAGGCGGGTCGGAGGCAGAGGGGAAAAAAGGGATACTGATGAGAAGGGGTGCCCGCATCATCGAATACGAGGGGGAAAAGGTCGGGATGAAGTGGCTCCTGAAGGAACTCGGGGGCATGGGCATCACCTCCATACTCGTGGAAGGTGGGTCTTCGCTGAATTCCTACTGCCTCGAAAGCGGGATCGTTGACAAGGTCTTGTTCTTTGTCGCGCCGAAGATCATCGGCGGACGGAGCTCATTCCCCGCGGTCGGCGGCAACACGTTCAGAAGGCTCGAAGAAGCATATCGGGTTGAAGACCTGTCGGTAAAAAGGATAGGCGAAGACGTGCTTATCGAGGGATATATCCGCTATTAGATCCGCAGCTTTTTTCGCCGGCATCTACTCTTCACCGTTGTTTCTGCGGTATGATAGGGCTATGAAGAATATTCTTGCGGCAGATATAGGGGGCACGCATAGCCGGTTTGCGCACTTCGGCGCAGAGGAAAAGGGGAATCTTTCGCTCATCGAGATCAAGTGGTTTAATACCGCTGATGCCGGTTCATTCGGGCAGTTGATAGACGCTCTGAGATCTGCCGAGATGTCCCTCAGGCCCCAGGATGCCGACATAGTCGTAATAGCGCTCGCCGGTCCCGTCGAGCATGGGACGAAAAGCTCGCCCCCGCTGATATCCTGGGACATCGATCTTTCCACGGCAGAAAGGGATTTCGGGTTCAGGGACTCCGTGCTTATCAACGATTTTGTGGCCCAGGCGTTCGCCTGTATTTCCGCGGCGGGCAGGTCGGCCGACAGGGTGCTTGCCGGGCAACCGGCACAGGAAGCTGCCTTGGCGGTCATCGGCGCAGGAACCGGACTCGGGCACGCCGCCCTTATGCCCGATGGAAAAGGCGGGTTTACCGCCCTTCCTTCAGAAGCGGGCCATTCGAATTTTTCATTCGTCTCGGAACGGGAATATGAATACCAGGAGTTTCTCCTGAAAGAACGGGGGGAACACTACATCACGGGAAACACTGTCGTATCGGGCGGGGGGTTGAGTTATATCCACCAGTTCCTGACCGGCGAGAAACTGCCTCCGGCCGAAGTAGCGGGAAAATTTTCAAAACATCCCGAGACGCTCGAATGGGCGGCCAGGTTTTACGGAAGGGCATGCCGCAACTTTGCCCTGCAGACCCTTGCGCTGGGCGGCCTGTACATAGCCGGCGGGGTCGCCGCAAAAAGTCCTGAGTTGGTCTTCCACAGGGCATTCGGAACAGAATTCCGCAGTTCCGACACGCTCCCGGCCCTTATCGGGAAAATACCCGTATATCTCATCAGGGACGAAAACAGCGGCCTCTGGGGCGCTGCGGAATACGGGATACGAAAATTAAGAAGTAAGTAGCATATTGGGAAATCCCTCCTATCCTCCCTTTGCCAAAGGGAGGTAAATTACCCCTCTTTGGCAAAGAGGGGTAAGGGGAGATTTTATTAATCTGTCAACTTACCTCTGCACTTATTAGTTCCTATTTACTATTTACTATTCACTTTTCACTGTTCACTGTTTTTCAGACCCGTGGTTTGGCGAGTATTTCGAGCACCCGTAAATCGAGGAACCTCTTGGACGCCGCCGATTTCAGCACCATGACCGTGTCCGCACCGTATCCGGTACCGGCGATCGCGATCACTTCTTCTCCTGCCTTCGGACAAGGTCTGCCTTACGACTTCAAGACAGGCGCCGGTATTCTCCTTCCCGACTTTTTCGAAATAGACCACCTTCATTTCCATCTCTCACACACCCCGCTCAACCTGTTAAAATGTCCTTCCTTCCCGCTAAAAGTTATCGTATAATAGAGAAAAAGTCAATTGAAACACCAGGAGTTGCACCATGGCGGGGGAAGAACGATTCAAACGGTGGAGTCTCAAAGAAAGCGACCTCGACGATCTGACGCCTGCAAAGGCAAGGGACCTTGTCATCAAATGTTTTTTCGAGGCGCAGAAGGAGACGTTCGAGAGGGCCAGGCAGGACCTCGGGATCTCGTTCAATGCACGCGACCTCATGACCACCGTGGAGGGATCGATTAAGCTGGCGTTCCGCGGAGCGGGGGAAGACTTTGAAAGACCGACGAAGGCAAGTCTGTCGAAGGTGGTCGAGGCGCTTTCGAAGAAGGCCGCGTCATGGGGTACGCCGCAGGACATCATCGACTATCATAAGTTACAGATGCGGAAGATCATAGGTCTTCTGAGGGACTGACGGCAGGCGGGATTTCCTCTCGCAAGGAAGGCCTGCGATCTGGTAAAATGCACTATGGTATCAAAATCTAAAATAAATATTGTATCGAGGCTCTCCTCGGAGTTCAGCAGCGACATCAAGGCGGACAACGTAACATATCACGTCCAGACCGAAGACATGGGGCTGAAAACGTGCAAGGTAATATCGAAAGTGTTCCTGAAGGGAGAGGTGGTGCTGTCGAGAAAAACCGATTATGCGCACCTCGTAAAACTCGAAAAATTCGGACAAAAGCTCGCTTCCCTTATGGAGAATCACCATAAGACTACGATCGATCTCTTTCTCAAGGAGAAGGCAAGGCAGAAAAAGTCCAAGCCGGAGTATTTTGAAGACGTAAAACAACTGCTGCGAAAAGGGGGCGCGAAGGAGGCATTGAGGACTTTGCGGGAGGCGCTCGCGAATTTTCCGGGCGACCCTTTTCTGCTTTCGTATTATGGTTGTCTTGTCGCCGTAGCAGAGAACAATCCAAAGGAGGGCGTCGGAATATGCAGGGAGGCCCTCGCCGGGTTCAAGGAATCACAGTCCTTCGGCAGTGAGTTCTTCTATCCGGTCTTCTATCTGAACCTCGGCAGGGCATATCTGAAAGACAACAACAAGACTGACGCGGTGAAGGCCTTCCAGGAAGGGCTGAAACACGACCGGGAAAACCATGACCTGCTATGGGAATTGACGAAACTCGGCAAAAGAAAACGGCCTCCGGTACCTTTCCTCGAACGCTGCAACCCGATCAACAAATACATCGGAATGCTCATCTCGAAGGTCAGTAAGTAGAAATTTTCACGGTAATGTTGCTGCAGCAGGGAGAACCACCTCAAAAAATCTCTATCCCACAATGATCCGGTAAATCTCCTTGTACCGCGCGATAGCCTTTTCGACGATGTAGTCGGGCAACTCGGGGCCCGGATATGTCTGGTCCCAGTCGAGAGCAAGCAGATAGTCGCGTATGATCTGTTTGTCGTAGCTGTCCTGGGCCTTTCCCGGCTGATAGGTCTTCATCGACCAGAACCGCGACGAATCCGGCGTAAGGACCTCATCGATGAGAATCAATCTGCCGTCATAGATGCCGAACTCGAACTTGGTGTCGGCTATGATGATCCCTTTCTCCTCGGCTATGTCCCGCGCCTTCGTATAGACCCCGAGGCTCACATCCCTCAACTGCCCGGCCGTTTCTTCGCCGACGATCTTCTTCATCTCGTCGAAGCTGATATTCACGTCGTGTCCCTCTTCGGCCTTCGTGCTCGGAGTAAATATCGGGACAGCGAGTTTCGATGACTCGACGAGTCCGCTGGGAAGCGTGATGCCGCAGACCGTGCCTTTGGCCTTATATTCCTTCCATCCAGAGCCCGAGAGATAGCCCCTGACGATGCATTCCACCGGCATCGGTTTAGCCTTTTTTACCAGCATGCTCCTGCCTTCAAGGACTTCCCGGTATTTGCGAAGCACCTCAGGATACTCGTCCACCTCGGTTGCCACGATATGGTTTTCTATGATCTCTTTCATCCGGCCGAACCAGTAAAGGGATATCCCGGTAAGTATCTTTCCTTTTCCCGCGATGCCGCTGGGGAGCACCACGTCAAAGGCCGAGATCCGGTCGGTCGCCACGATCAGCAGATACTCGTCGATTTCGTAGACATCCCTCACCTTGCCCCGTCTGAGGAGGTTCACGTCCGGGAAGTTCGTCTTAACGACAATGTTTTCCATGGGTCACCCTCTACGAAAGTTTTTTCCTCAGCAGCTCGTTCAGCACCTGGGGGTTGGCCTTGCCCTTCATCGCCTTCATCGCCTGTCCCACGAAAAAGCCGATTAGTTTCTCTTCACCCGCCCTGAACCGCTCGGCCTCTTTCTGGTGCTTCGCGATCACCTCGTCGACAATCTTTTCGATAGCGGACTCATCGCTTATCTGCACAAGCCCTTTGTCCCTGACGATATCTTCCGCGTTCTTGCCGGTCCGGTACATTTCTTCGAAGACAGTCTTGGCGATCTTGCCGCTGATAGTCCCTTTATCGATGAGCTTAAGCATATCGGCCAGGTGAAAAGGCTTAAGTGGACAGTCAGTGAATTCCCTGTTCTCCTCGTTCAGCAGCCTCATGAGATCTCCCATCATCCAGTTCGCGACAGCCTTCGGCTGCCCCCCGGCCTTTATCGATTCCTCGAACCACTCCGCAACGGGCTTCTCCGTGGTGAGAAGATCGGCATCGTATTTCGGCAGACCGTATTCGGACGTGAACCGCTCTCTCTTCACATCGGGCAGTTCGGGAAGTGACGCCCGTATCTCGTCTATCCAACGCTGCTCCGCCGCAATCGGGACGAGATCAGGTTCCGGGAAATAGCGATAGTCATGGGCCTCTTCCTTGGAGCGCATGGATTCGGTGATCCCTTTCGCCGAGTCCCAGAGCCTCGTCTCCTGAATGACCTTTCCGCCCTCTTCGACCACTCTGATCTGTCTTTTGATCTCGTATTCGAGAGCCTTTTCAACGAACCTGAAGGAGTTGATGTTCTTCACCTCCGCACGCGTGCCGTATTCTTTCTGCCCTGCCGGCCTGATAGATATGTTGGCGTCGCACCTTAGGGAACCCTGCTCCATGTTGCCGTCGCAGACGCCGAGGTACCTGAGGATCGTCCTCAGCTTCTTCATATATTCAGATGCCTCTTTAGCGCTTCTGATGTCGGGTTCGGAGACGATCTCCATCAGGGGTACGCCAGCCCTGTTCAAATCGACGAAACTATAGCTGCCGTTGCCTTCGTGGATGTTCTTGCCCGCGTCCTCCTCCATATGGATCCTCGTGATACCTATCCGCTTCGTCTCCCCTTCTACCACTATCTCGACAAAGCCGCCTTCGCAAATCGGGTGCTCGAACTGGCTTATCTGGTAGCCCTTCGGGAGGTCCGGATAAAAATAGTTTTTCCGCGCAAACCGGCTGTACGGGGAAATTCTGCAGTGCATCGCGAGACCCGTCCGTATCGCAAATTCGAGCGCCTTCCTGTTTAAAACAGGGAGCACGCCCGGCATACCGATGCAGATTTCGCAGGTCTGGCTATTCGGTTCTGCGCCGAACTTTGTGGAACAGCCGCAGAATATCTTGGTGTCGGTACTCATCTGCGCGTGGACTTCGAGCCCTATCACCGACTCGTATTTCATAGCGCCGGCTTCCTCTTGTGCCATTCCGTCGATTGCTCGTAGGCGAACGACGCAGTGAGAAGCGTCTCTTCGTCGAAGTGTTTGCCTATCAACTGGAGTCCGATCGGGAGGTTCCCTGTCGTAAAACCGCAGGGGACCGAGATCCCCGGAACGCCCGCGAGGTTTACGGATATAGTAAAAATATCCGCAAGATACATCTGGAGCGGGTCCTCGGTCTTTTCACCCATTCTGAATGCGGCGGTAGGCGAAGTGGGGGTCACGATGACATCGACCTCCCGGAATACCTTTTCGAAATCGTCCTTGATCAGCGTCCTCACCTGCTGGGCCTTCTTGTAATACGCATCGTAATACCCGGAGGAGAGCGCGTAGGTGCCGAGCATGATCCTCCTCTTCACCTCAGGACCGAATCCTTCCGCCCTCGTCCTCATGTATGTGTCGATCAGGTCCTTGCCTTCGGCCCTGAAGCCGTACTTGACGCCGTCATAGCGGGCGAGGTTCGAACTCGCCTCAGAAGTGGCAAGCACATAATAGGTTGCGACCGCGTAGCCGGTATGGGGCAGCGAGACATCGACCGGCACCGCCCCGAGTGACTCGAATTTTCGTATCGCTTCTCTGACGGCCGAGTCCACCTCCGGGTCCATCCCCTCGATAAAATACTCCTTCGGGACGCCGATCTTCATCCCTTTTACATCTTTTCCTATCGCCGCGGTGAAGTCGGGGACTAAGACCGGCGCAGAGGTCGAATCGCGGAAGTCCCTGCCGCTTATGACATTCAAAAGCATGGCGCAGTCGGTCACGTTTTTTGTTATCGGACCGATCTGGTCCAGGGAAGAGGCGAAGGCGACCAGCCCATACCTCGAAACACGGCCGTACGTGGGCTTCATTCCAACCACCCCGCAGAGTGAGGCGGGCTGTCTGATCGATCCGCCGGTATCGGAGCCGAGCGCTGCGCTGCACTCGTCCGCCGCGACCGCAGCCGCCGAACCGCCGCTCGAACCGCCGGGTATCCTCTCCGTATCCCAGGGGTTCCTCGTGGTATGGAACCCCGAATTTTCGGTCGACGACCCCATTGCAAACTCATCCAGGTTCGTCTTGCCCGACAGCACGTAGCCGGCCTCGATCAGCTTCGAGGTGACGGTGCTTTCATAGGGCGGGATAAAGTTCCTCAGAATCTTGGACGAACATGTGGTCGGAACGCCTTTTGTGCACATATTGTCTTTGACTGCGACAGGGATGCCGGTCATCAATTTCTTCGTCCCGGCTGAAAGGTCCCTGTCGGCCTTATCAGCCATAAGGAAAGCTTCGTTCCGCGGCAGAGTAACGTAGGCCTTTATCTTCTCCTCGACTGCGTCGATCCTCGAATAGACGGAAGTGATAATCTCCTTTGCCGTGACCTCGCCTTTATCGAGCATCCGCCGCAGTTCTTGCACGCCGAGACTGTAAAGCTCCAACTGATACCTCCGGAAAAAAAGGGATTTAGAAGTTTAGCACCCGCAGATTAGTGTTTGCAAGGCTTCAGAGATGGCGGGCAATTCACTATTCACTATTTACTTTTTTTATTGAAATCGACCCTGACCACCTTGTCATACGGCGATCTATCGGGTTTCTTTCGGACCCCGGAGTGCGTCTTCTGCCGGTCCCCTGCCTCTTTACTCCCGGACTCCGACGTCGGAGCGACCGCGAACTGCGCAGACAACTCAGGAGAGAAGACCGACATGATCTTATCATGCGGGATAAAGCATTGATGGGTCGCGGCCCCGAAAACAAGTTTCGCCGAGATACCTGAATCCGTCCACTCGAAGTTCATCCGCTTATTGAACACGAGGACGATACCCTTCTCTTTTTCTTCAGGAAGAAAACCCCTGTTGCCGATAGTCACGTCCTCGGAATACCGGGCGAGGATGAAGACCCTGCCGGCAAGGTTAAGCATGTCGTAAAACACCCGTTTCTTAAGATCATTCAGCGAGGAAACCATAGCCCCCCTTCTTTATCCTCCATCCTTCATGCCTTTTACCAGCTCTTCCGCAGCCGCCTTGTCGGATTCCTTCACCAGAATCTTAACTTCCCCCATCCTCCCGACATTAACGGGATAAGGAGTGACCTTCGCCGATCGTATCTCGGCCTCGATGCCCCCACTTTCCAGAAGGTCTTTGATCATCTCCGCCTCGAGGGCGTCGTAGGTCACCATTAACTCGATCCACCGTGAAGCCATAGTTAAGCATAAAATTAAGGAAGAGCGTCTGTCAAAAAATAAAGCGCATTCCATAAAATAAGCAGGTCACCGGAAGATCAAACGACTTGTGAACACACATGATAAGGGCATAGGCATAGTGACCGCAACTATTTGCGATCAGGGCAGCATCCGGGCACCCTTCGGGACAATGAAGGAATTATTCCTTGCGGTCGGCGACCTCTTCCTCTTCTACTCTGCCCTCACATTCCGGACATATGCCGTGGGAGAAATTGACTCCGGTATTTTCAGAAATGAATTTCTCGATTTGCTCCCAATAGCCCTTGTCATTCCGGACTTTTTTACACCACGCGCACACCGGGATCAGTCCCTGCAAAGTCCTGATCTTCTCGCGGGCGTCCTGAAGCTCACCCGTCAGCGATTTCCTGTTGGCTTCCATTTTGGACCTGTAGATGGCAAACTCTATCGAAATATACAGATCTCTTGCCCTGAACGGCTTGACGATATACCCGAAGGGCTCGGTCACCTTGGCGCGCTGGGCCGTGGCCTCATCTGCATGGGCGGTCAGGTATACCACGGGAATACCGAAAAGGGCGCGAATCTTCTCAGCCGCATCTACACCGTCAACGGCGCCCTTCAAGACAACATCCATCAGCACAAGGTCAGGCCGGCATTCCATCGCCTTCATGATGGCATCATCACCGGTGGAAGCGATGTCGGCGACCACATATCCCAACTTTTCAAGCGTTTTCTTAATATGAAGTACGACTATCCCTTCATCCTCGACTACCAGTATCTTTTCATTTGCCAAGACCTAAACCTCCCTAACATTGTTTCTGCGGAAATTAATCTTAAAAGCAGTCCCGTTACTTCCATCATGTTCTATAATCCCATTGAGCTGGGTCACCAGGGAAATCACTAACTGCAACCCAAGCGACGGCGCGTTCCTGAAATCCAGCCCCTCAGGAAGGCCAACACCGTTGTCGCGCACACTAAGGGTAATGCTCCCATCATCATCCTCGTGCATGTGTATCGTCAGTCGGCCCTTCCGTCCATTGGGGAAGGCGTGCCGGAGAGAATTAAAAACGAGCTCATTGATAATCAGCCCGCATGGGATTCCGGAATTGATATCAAGAAAAACCCCTTCGATGAGCGTCTCCAGTTCTATCTGTTCCGCTTTGTGCCCGGTCAGGGCCGTCAAGTTGGCAGCCAGTTCTTCAACATACTCCTTGAAATCAATTTTGGACAGGTCCCTTGCGCGATATAATTTCTCGTGTATGAGAGACATCGTTTCGATACGTCTCTGGCTTTCATCGAATAAAATCCGCACTTCCTTATCCTGTATCTGGCCCGCCTGAAGCTCGAGCATGCTGGCAACAATCTGCAGATTGTTCTTAACCCGATGGTGGATCTCCTTGAGAAGTATCTCCTTTTCCCTGAGAGACGCCTTGATGAGTCCCTCCGCGCGCTTGCGCTCCGTGATGTTTCTGGTAATGCCGAGTGAGGCGATTATTTCTCCCCGCTCATTGCGGACCGGAACAGCGTGGGTTGCCAGCCAGATCCGCCCCCCCTTCAAACCGACCATCTCGAACTCCACTTTCCCCGGCTTGCCCTCAAAAGTTCTTTCCGTCAGCGACTGGAAGGCCTGTCGATATTCCGGAACAATCAAAGGGTAGACGGGCCTGCCCTTCACCTGTTCAAACGAGTCGGCCTCAACCATCTCAAGGCCCGCAGGGTTCATACGCATCAACTTTCCGTCCCGGGAAAGAAGCTTGACACAATCCGGCTCGGTATCAATAATCGTTTGCAGGAAGTTTTCGCTTTCCTTCAGCGCCTCCTCCGCCTTCCTGCGGGCGATATCGCTCTTCCGCGACCCCCTTGAGGTCATCACGACGGCGCCGATAAGACCACATACCAGGAAAAAGAGTGCCGAAAAGGCTGTCACGAGCAGTCTATCGCTTTTTGCTTTTGCCCTCGTGATGTCCATATATACTACACTGGCGCCGACAAACTTACCGCTTCTCATTACCGGCATATATGTTTCCACGACATCTGCATTTACCAGCTGGCCGCTGACCGACCGCGTATTCTTCTTCACAAACTCTTTATATATAATCCCCTTCGCCACAACATCATAAAAAAATTTTTCATCGATTACATGTCCTATGTCGGAAGGGTCGCTTGAATATACGGTTTCTCCCGAAGCCGAAAAAAACAATATTTTCATCAAGCCGAAATCGTTCTTCAGAAGTTCAACTTCCCTCTTAAAAGAATCGGGCAAAGACCCTCTCGTGAGCTGGATATCTCCCGAAAGCAATCTGTTCTCCAGGTGGGCCGCTATGCGTTCCGAATTATCCTCTGAGGCCTCTGTCAATAAATTGGTAAAAGACGGAAAAACAAAAAAAAGATTATATGCCGCCAGGATTAACACCGATGCAACAGCGATAAGCAAAATACTTTTTGATGGATTATCTTTGAACATAATTCATTCAGTCAGTCATGCAGCACATCAGCACGGCCCGTCCCCCGTTGCCCGTGCTATTTCCGCCCAACTCGTGATTTTTTAGATTAACGGAAAGTGAAGGGTTTTGTCAGCATGTAGCTATAAGTTTAGGGGCACTCAATATTGCAATTAGGGGACTCTTCCCGGAGAAAAAGGGCGGAAGGTTCGGCATACGGTCCGGGACATGAAATTGCGGATTGTGTTAAGATATCCTGCCCGAAAAGGGAATTTTTTCAAAAAAAAAGTTTCATAATTTTTTGCGAACCGGAGGCGACCAGGTGAAGACGAATATCGATGAACTCTCTGTCAATACGATAAGGATGCTCGCGGCAGATGCCGTGCAGAAGGCAAATTCGGGACATCCCGGGATGCCGATGGGCGACGCTCCGATGGCATACGCGCTCTGGTCGAAGTTCCTCAGACATAACCCGAAAAATCCTTTTTGGCATAACCGCGACAGGTTCGTTCTTTCGGCCGGCCACGGGTCGGCCCTCCTCTACAGCCTCCTCCACCTCACCGGCTATGAAATCTCGCTCGACGACATAAAGAATTTCAGGCAGTGGGAAAGCCCGACGCCGGGGCATCCCGAGTACAGCCCGGGAAAAGGCATCGAAACAACGACAGGACCCCTGGGACAGGGCTTCGCGACGGGAGTAGGAATGGCGATCGCCGAAAAATATCTTGCCGAAATGTTCAATAAGCCCGGCTTTCCGGTCGTTGATTACCATGTGTACGGCATCATCTCCGACGGAGACCTCATGGAAGGCGTCGCCTCTGAAGCAGCATCGCTCGCGGGACATCTGAAACTCGGCAACCTGATCTATCTTTACTCCGACAACAAGATCACGATCGAAGGTCCTACGCAACTGACCTTTACGGAGAACGTCGGGAAAAGGTTCGATGCCTATGGCTGGCAGGTCCTCCGCGCAGCAGGCAATGACATCGCTCAGATAGCAGAAGCGATAAAGAAGGCGAAGAAGGAGAAGAACAAACCATCTCTTGTCATTGTGCGGACGAATATAGGGTTCGGGAGCCCGAATAAACAGGACACGCCGGGTGTCCATGGCTCGCCCCTCGGCGACGAAGAACTCCGCCTTACCAAGAAAAATCTCAGCTGTCCCCCGAACAAGAAATTCTGCATTCCGAAGGCCGTGGCGTCGCACCTGAAAAAGGCGGTGCAAAGAGGCAAACAGGAAGAGAAGGCGTGGAACGCGCTCACCGGCAGATACGCAAAAAAATATCCCGAACTCGGCAGGAGATGGGATGATCTTTCGGCCGGCAGATTGCCGGAAGGATGGGAGCAGAAAGTGCCGGTGTTCAATCCCTCGGACGGCCCGGTTGCCACGAGGAGCGCATCGGGCAAGATACTGAACGCGATCGCCGATGTCCTTCCCCAGTTGATAGGCGGATCGGCAGATCTGGCGCCTTCCAACAACACCTATCTGAAAAAATATCCCGACATGGGCGTCGCGAAGGGCGGCAGGAACATCCACTTCGGAGTGAGGGAACACGCGATGGGGGCCGCCTTAAACGGCATGGCGCTCAGCAGGATGCTTATTCCTTACGGCGGCACTTTTTTCGTCTTCGCCGATTATATGAAACCGGCAATGCGGCTCTCGGCGCTCATGAAACAGCACGTTGTCTATGTGCTCACGCACGATTCGATAGGCCTCGGCGAAGACGGCCCCACCCACCAGCCGATAGAGCAGCTCACGGCCCTGCGGGCCATGCCGAATCTGGCGGTGATACGTCCGGCCGACGCAAACGAGACGGCCGTGGCGTGGAAGGCAGCCATCGGCGACAGCAGCAGGCCGTACGCGCTAGTCCTCACCCGCCAGAACCTGCCGGTACTGGACAGAAAAAAATATGCGCCGGCCGACGGCGTCCTGAAAGGGGGCTACATACTCTCTGACCCGAAAGGTACGCCCGACATCATTCTCCTCTCGGCCGGTTCCGAAATCCATATCGCGCTGGCCGCGGCAGAGACGCTCGGACAGGCCGGCGTTAAGGCAAGGGTCGTCAACATGGCATGCTTCGAGTTCTTCGAGGCCCAGCCGGAGGCCTACCGGAATAAAGTCCTGCCGCCGGCGGTTGAAACCAGGCTTGCGGTCGAGGCCGGAGCAACGCTCGGATGGCACAAGTACGTGGGTCTCAGGGGAGACGTGATCGGGATAGACCGTTTCGGCGCCTCGGCCCCTGCAAAGGTCCTGTTCGAAAAATTCGGGATCACCGCGCAAGATATCGTCAACAGGGCAAAAAGGCTGCTGAAAAACAATAGACAGGAAACGGCATGATAGTTCTTAAAACCGACCTTGTGATCGACGTGAAGGGATTGCGTTGTCCCAGACCTCTGCTGACCACCAAGCAGACGCTCGAAAAGATGCAGCCGGGACAGACACTTGAGGTCATCTCGGACGACTTCAGCACGAAAGCATCATTCCCGCCTTATCTGAAGCGCACCGGCGACGAGCTTCTGAAGATCGAGATCCAGGGCGAAGAGATACGGCTCTACATCAGGAAAAAGTAGCTGGCTGTAATGACAATGCAGCGCTCTCCTTCAGGCTTACGGTTTCTTCCGGAAAAGAACGCGCCCTCTGTGATCCATCGCGAGCGATGTACCGTAGAGAGCTGGCGTAGTGGCCCAAAGGATCTATCTCCAGCTCCCCCTCATCAAATTCCGTGCATGCAGTTTTCCCGCACACCCTTACCGATTATCTTCTTCCAGCAGCTTTCACAGAGTGAGTCCATGGAGCAGTTCTTGGTATGTTGTAAAGCCCTAAGGTTTGGTAATAGTAGTGGTCAGGAAACGCCTTGTACCCGAAGCCATGGTAACGATGCTTGCGGCGCAGGTAAATACGAATCCGTTTCACCAAGTATTTTCTCAGGGACGACAGGGCTGTAGAGCAGTTACCATAGTAAAAGTAGCCTACCCATCCTCTGACAACTTCGTTGACTCTTTGGATTACGACCTCAAATTTTGCCCCGGTCCCGAGAATCTCATTTTTGATTCTTGGGGCCCCCAAATGGTATATTGAGTCATTGCGAAACATTTCACAGAGGTCACTTCCGGCCCCTGCCATTGCATGTCGTTCAGCATAATTGCTATAAAGATAATTTTCGCTTTCAGGCCGATTTTTCCTGGAGAGGCGGGCTTTTTTCACTGCGGGGAGGTGTAAGGGAGCATGAAATATCGGGTTTTGATCATTGAAGACGAAACAGAGATGAGGGTCACCCTCAGGGACTCGCTCGCGGCCGCCGACTATGAGGTCTCATGCGCCGAGCGGGGCACGGCCGGTATGAATGCACTGAAGTCCGGAGCGTTTGACGTTATCGTTACGGAAGCTGTGCTGCCTGATGTGAAGAGTCTCGACGTCCTCAATGAGATTGGCAGTGTAAGCCATGCAAGCGTGATTGTTATTACCTCCCACGGCACCATAAAGGACGCTGTGAAGGCGATAAAAATGGGTGCCTTTGACTATATAACCAAACCTTTTTCCATCGACGAGTTTCTGATCGCGGTCGAGAGGGCCCTGGACGTCAGGATGCTTCGCGAGGAGAACATTCGGCTCAGGAAGGACATCACCAAGTACTTCAACCGCCCGAATATCATCGGCGCCAGTGAGGCGATGAAAAAGATATTCTCTGTTATTGAGAAGGTGTCAACGTCCGATTCGACCGTGCTTCTGCTCGGGGAAAGTGGGACCGGCAAGGAACTTGTGGCCACAACGATCCACTACCAGAGCAGTCGCAGGGAGAAGCCCCTTGTGAGGCTGAATTGCGCGGCGCTGCCGGAGGGACTGATAGAAAGCGAGCTTTTCGGTCACGAAAAGGGTGCATTCACCGGCGCGATGAAGAGGAAGGAGGGACGGTTCGAACTCGCGGATGAGGGCACCATCTTTCTCGATGAAATAGGGGATCTCCCCCTTTCCACACAGGTGAAGCTACTGCGCGTCCTCCAGGAAAGGAGCTTTGAGCGGGTAGGCGGGATAGAGACCGTACGTGTTGATGTCAGGGTCATCGCCGCCACCAACAAGAACCTGGAAGAAGAGGTGAAGGCCGGGCGTTTCAGGGAGGACCTCTATTTCCGGTTGAACGTAATCCCCGTCACGGTTCCTCCTCTAAGGGAGAGGAGGGAGGATATCCTCCCTCTCATAGAGTATTTTCTCGAAAAATATGAGCGAAAAACCGCGCGAGAGGTGCATTTTTCGAAGGAGGCTATCGATGCGCTCCTCGAATACGATTATCCCGGTAATATACGGGAACTGGAAAACATCATCGAGCGGTGCGCAACACTGTCGGTCTCCCACGTGATTGAAAGAGGCGACCTGCCGCCATTTGTATTGAAAAAGACCTATAAGGAGTCTTTGCTGCCTCTTGCAGTTGTGATTTCGGACGCCGAAAGGGATTATATAGAGAAGGTGCTCGAGATCACTATGTGGAACAGGACAAAGGCAGCTGAAATATTGGGCATCAGCAGGAAGAACCTTTGGGAAAGAATCAAGATACTTAACCTCACCAAATAGGCCTGCCCCTTGAAATCTGTTACCGTCCAGTAACGGTTCTCATCCCTTTCAACGAAAGGAAAAAACCGGAAATTTCACTCCAGATCTTTCTTTTTGTTACCAAAAGGTAGCATTCCATCGATACTCTCCTTTAATTTTTCAAGTAATTTTGTCTGGCATGGTAATTGAATTGGACCCGATTTACCAGCGATTGCTGAAGATAGCTGATGGGAGGAGGAGTTGGTGAACCCATACGGAAACATATTCGTCTTTTTTGTCATGGGCTTCCTGTTCGTTTTTTTGAACATGGCCCTTGTCAGGCTCGTAGCGCCAAGGAAACCGAACCCGGAGAAGAACAAGACCTATGAGTGCGGTGAGGACCCTATAGGATCGGGCTGGATCAACTTCAACGCCCGCTTTTATCTCATCGCCATCTTGTTCATAATCTTTGATGTCGAAATCATCCTTGTGCTTCCGGTTATCGTCAATTTCAGGGACTACGTCCTGGCCGGCAGAGGCCTGACGGCGTTCGTCGATATCTTTCTCTTTGTTACGGTCTTATTCTTAGGCCTTGTCTATGCCTGGAAGAACGGCTATCTCGAATGGCTCCGCACGGTGCGCAGACAGCTTCGAATAGAGGGCAAGGTTACGAGGGTGAAGGACATCATCGCTGAAGAGTCAAGGGCGCAGGATAGGGATGCTGGAGAGATTTAATATAGTAAACGGGCTGAACGAAGACAGCCGGATGATCCTGACGACCTTAGATGAGGCGGTGAACTTGGCTCGGGCCAATTCGGTCTGGTATCTCCTTATGGGTCTTGCGTGCTGCTCGATTGAACTGATGCAGACCGGAGGCCCAAGGGCAGACATAGACCGTTTTGGCTCCCTCTTCAGGGCCACGCCGCGACAATCAGACCTCATGATCGTGGCCGGAACAGTGACGCTGAAGATGGCGCCCCGCCTCAGACGCCTTTACGACCAGATGGCAGAGCCAAAGTATGTCATAGCGATGGGCAGCTGTGCCAACTGCGGAGGCCTTTTTAATCTCAGCTATTGCGTCGTAAAAGGGGTGGACAAGATAATCCCGGTGGACGTGTATCTTCCCGGATGTCCGCCGAGGCCGGAGGCCTTGACAGAGGCGCTTATCAAAATCCAGGAAAAAATAAAGAAAGAAAAATACTTCCTTAAGAAGGACTGAATGAGTGAAAAGAGAAGATCTCATAAAACTGCTGCTATCGAAAATGGGGCGTTCCATTGTCAGGATAGAGGAGATGCCGAACAACGACATCATCATGGAGATATATACGGATGATCTTGTCCCTATCATGGTAAGTATGAAGAAGGATGAAGATCTGAGGTTTACGACGCTGATGAACCAGCTTGGCGTTGATTACGGCGAAAGCTTTGCGGTCATCTACAACCTCTATTCCTTTGATCTCGACAATAAGCTGACGGTAAAGGTGTATATGGACAAGGACAATCCCGAGGTGGATTCGGTGGAGCACATATTCCGTGGTGTCAACTGGTTCGAGCGTGAGACCTATGACCTCCTGGGCATCCGTTTTAAAGGACATGGCAACCTCGAAAGGCTCCTCCTCCCGCCTGACTGGGAAGGACATCCTCTTCGGAAGGACTATGTCTACCCGGAAGTATATAACGGTCTGGAACTGAAGAGAAAGACGCTGCTTGAGGAGTAATGTCCTTCCAGGTAAAAAGGGCGATATGGCACATTTCTTGACTGAAGAGATGATCCTTAACATGGGGCCCCATCATCCCAGCACCCACGGTGTTCTGAGGTTTATTCTCCAAACCGATGGGGAGATGATGAGGCGTGCCGTCCCGGATATTGGGTTTCTCCACAGGGGCATCGAGAAGATCGCCGAACTGGTACCCTATCAGTCATTCATGCCCTTTACAGACAGGATCGATTATCTGGCCTCCGCTTGCTGCAACTTAGGTTACGCGGTGACCGTCGAGCGGTTGGCCGGTATTGAGATCCCTGAAAAGGCCGACTATCTGCGTATAATCGCTGCCGAACTGACAAGGATAGGCAGCCATCTCATCGGCCTCGGCGCACTTCTCCTTGATCTTGGTGCGGTCACTCCCTTTGTCCATGCCCTCAGGGAACGTGAAACTTTCAATGACCTCATGGAGGCCCTCTGCGGCGCGCGGCTTACCCACAACTATGTGAGGATAGGCGGTGTATCCCATGATGAACCTCCCAGCTTCAGGGAAAAGACAAGGAAATTCATAGACCACATCGAAAATGAATTCATCGATGAATTTAATGAACTGGCATCCTTCAATACTATCTTCATCAACAGGATGGTGAACGTAGGGGTGATCAGCCCGGAACAGGCCATCGAGCATTGTCTCGTGGGGCCCAACCTACGCGGATCGGGCGTAAAGTATGATGTGCGGAAGAACGATCCGTACTCCATTTATGACCGCCTTGATTTCGATGTTCCCGTGGGGCACGGAAAGTTCGGCACCCTCGGCGACTGCTACGATAGGTACTGGGTTAGGGTCGAAGAGGTCAGGGAGTCTTGCAGGATCATACGCCAGGCCCTGGACCAGATGCCGGAATCAGGAGCGATAAGGACTAAACTGACTCGTGCCTTCAAGCCGCCCAAGGGCGAGATATACGTGCGAACCGAATGCCCGCGCGGGGAGATGGGCTTTTACCTCATT
This sequence comes from Nitrospirota bacterium, assembly GCA_021811105.1. GTDB lineage: Bacteria > Nitrospirota > Thermodesulfovibrionia > Thermodesulfovibrionales > UBA6898 > Sulfobium. The sequence goes on from JAJZPM010000032.1 coordinate 21,612, forward strand.
AGCGACGGAGGAGCGAGCCCTTACCGCCTCAAGATCAGGACCGGCTCATTTACTTCAATGGCCATAATCAGCGAGGTTAGCCAGGGAGTTATGGTAGCCGACCTTGTGGCGATCATCGGGAGCTTCGACATCGTAGCCCCGGAGGTTGACAGGTAAACAATGCATAGCTTGGCCGGAATCATATACGATTTTCTCGTGGCCAGGTTTGGCCGTTCAGATCTGCTCGATCCCCTGTTCGGCCTTGCCGGCTACCTCATTCCCTGTTTCGTGGTCCTGGGCGTGGTAAGTACTATCAGCGGCCTGCTTACGTATTTCGAAAGAAAGGTCTCCGCTGATATCCAGAACCGCATAGGTCCGAACCGTGTCGGTCCTTACGGCATCTTCCAGTTTGTGGTGGACGGGATCAAGCTCTTTCTGAAGGAAGACATCATCCCCGATGCAGCAGATAAGTTCCTCTTTCGACTCGCGCCCTATATCGTTTTTTCATCCACGATTCTCGCGGCGATCGTGATCCCCTTCGGAGGGCCTTTTATAATCGCGGACCTGAATATCGGACTGATCTTCATCATAGTCGTGAGTTCCCTTGTTGTCGTGGGCTTTCTGATGTCCGGATGGGCCTCGAACAACAAGTGGGCGCTCCTGGGGGGCATACGCTCCGCAGCTCAGATCATAAGTTATGAAATCCCGGCCGCATTTTCACTGCTTACTGTGGTTCTGATCGCCGGGACCTTCTCGATGCAGGAGATAGTGATGAAGCAGGGACCGTGGCCTTGGAACTGGTTTTTATTCCATAATCCCTTCACCTTTATCGCCTTTTTCATCTTTGTGATCTCAGGCTTGGCCGAGATCAACAGGCTGCCTTTTGACTTTCCGGAAGCAGAATCAGAGCTTGTCTCCGGCTATAATACGGAGTACTCGGGTATGCGTTTCGGCGTCTTCTTTCTTGCCGAATTCGCGAACATCTTCGTCTCCGCATCAATCGCTGCTGCAGTATTTTTGGGAGGTGGCAATATAGGGCTCGATCCTTACAAAAGCGGTATTGTTTATCAACTCCTCATGGTCCTTGTTTTCTTTGCAAAAGTGCTCACACTCTGTCTTGTGACCATATGGGTCAGGTGGTCGCTGCCCAGGCTTAGGATAGACCAGATGATGTCCATGTGCTGGAAATACTTTATTCCAATTTCTTTCTCCTGTCTGGGACTGACGGCGGTCTGGCTGCTGATCTTCAATGGAAACGGCATCTTCTGGAGGATCTCGGGATGACGAACGAAGGAGTGCGGTATTTCAAAAATATCAGGGAAGCCATCCTGACCACAGCAAAGGGCATGAAGATCACCCTCAAATACTGGGTCAAGGAACCTGCTATCACCATCGAATATCCCGATAGGCTCGGAAAGGGAAGGACGGCTGAGGATCTTGTCTCTGAACGTTATAGGGGATTCCTGAAGCTCGATCCTTCGAAATGCATCGGCTGCCTCCAGTGTATGAGGGCATGTCCTATCGACTGCATCCTCATAAAGGTCGAGAAGATCGGTGAGGAGAGGTACCTGACGAGGTTTGACGTGGACCAGTCGAAGTGCATGTACTGCGGCCTCTGTGTTGAGGTCTGTCCCACCGGAGCGATAACCTTTTCGAAGCGGTTCGAGGGGGCCTGCTATGACATCGGCGAGCTTTGTATAAAACACTTGCAGGAGCCGGTATCGGTGGCAAGGCCAAAGGCTAAGAAGAAAGAAGAATAATGAATGTCGAAATGAAAGAAATAGTATTTTTCGGTGTTGCAGCGATGACCATGGTGCCGTGCTTTTTTGTGGCCTTCTCACGCAACATTCTTCATTCGGCTTTCGCGTTATTTTTCACTTTCCTCGGCGCGTCGGGCCTCTATTTCTTTCTCGATGCGGATTTCCTGGCACTGGTCCAGCTCATCATTTATATCGGCGGTGTCCTGGTGTTACTACTCTTCGCCATCCTCTTGACCAAGAACATCGACAATATCAGGAGTACCAACGCCGTGGCTGCGAAGCGGGCTGCTGCCGCAGGCGTCGTAACTGCGGCCATGTTTGGTGTAATCCTGTACGCCTTTCTCGCGAGTGGGTGGCCGTTCCGGCATTCAGGTGCCGGACAATATCCGGCTGTGACTACCAAGGCGCTCGGGAAACTCCTCTTGACCACATACCTGCTCCCTTTCGAGGCAATCTCCATACTGCTCCTTGCGGTTCTGATCGGGAGTCTCGTGATCGCGAATAGGTCGGTGAAATAGGAGTGACATGGGAATCATAGCCATACAGAGTTATCTGATCATTAGTCTTTTCCTGTTTCTCATGGGGATTTTCACGACCATTTCCCGAAAGAACATCATCGGTATTTTCATGGGTATAGAGCTCATACTGAACTCATCGGCCCTTAACTTTGCTGCCTTCAGCAGGTTTTCGGCCCATAACCTTGAAGGTCAGCTCTTTTCGATCTTTATCATCGTCATTGCGGCAGCGGAGGCAGCCATAGCCCTGGCTTTAATGCTTTCAATCTACAGGCGGTTTGGCGACATAGACGCGGACAAACTGGATAGCCTGAAGGGATGAGCATGAAGACATTCATTGAACAATACGGCTTCATGATCTTGCTTTCCCCCCTTCTTGGCTCGGCGATCACTGGCCTCGCTGGAAGACGTATTCAGAAGAAATATGGCGCACGGCCGATAGGTCTTATCGCGTGCGGATCGGTTCTTGTTTCCTTCATCATCGCACTCGCTGCATTTGCCGCAGTTGCGGGCGCGAGAGAGGGTGAAAAAACGATCATCTGTATCGTATTCAACTGGCTGAGCGTGGGCGATCTCAGGGCGGACGTCTCTTTCCTTTTTGATCCCCTGAGTTCGGTCATGATCCTCATCGTCACCGGCATAGGTTTTCTGATCCACGCCTATTCAACTGAATACATGAAGGGAGATTCCGGCTATTACCGCTACTTCTCATACCTCAACCTTTTTATATTTTCTATGCTCTTACTGGTGCTCGGCGAAAACCTATTACTCATGTTCATAGGCTGGGAAGGGGTGGGGCTCTGTTCCTACCTCCTCATATCCTTCTGGTTCAGCGAAAAGGCCAACGCAATAGCCGGGAACAAGGCATTCATCGTAAACAGGGTGGGTGATTTCGGCTTTATCCTGGGGATACTCGCCCTGTACAGTCTTCTTAAAGACAAGATATTCGGCGGCGGTCTCGTTGTACCCGTTGCGCCGTCGCTCCTCAGCTTCAGATTCCTTGCAGAAAATGTCCACCTTATAAATAATATTGATATTTTTGGTGTCAGCGCTGCGACGGTTATTTGTCTCTGCCTTTTCGTAGGAGCGACAGGGAAATCAGCCCAGATACCCCTTTATGTCTGGCTTCCGGATGCCATGGCAGGGCCGACGCCGGTAAGCGCCCTGATCCATGCGGCTACCATGGTCACAGCTGGAATTTACATGATCGGCCGTCTAAACTTCCTCTTCTCCATGAGCGGAACGTCATTAAATGTTATCGCAACTATCGGTGCTGCCACCGCCCTCTTCGCGGCCACCGTCGGGTGCGTGCAGAACGACATAAAGAAGGTCCTCGCCTATTCAACAGTGAGCCAGCTGGGATATATGTTCCTCGGCATGGGCGTAACAGCTTATTCATCAGGGATCTTCCACCTCGTGACACATGCCTTTTTCAAAGCCTGTCTTTTTCTGTGTGCAGGGAGCATCATTCTCGGCATGCACCACGAACAGGACATCCGGTGGATGGGCGGGCTGAAGAGATACATGCCGAAGACCTTTTTAACTTTCATGATCGCGACCTTAGCCATAAGCGGCGTCCCTCCTTTTTCAGGTTTCTTCAGCAAGGACGAGATCCTTTGGCAGGCGTGGAAGACCGGACACCAGGGTCTTTGGCTCGTGGGCTTCATGACGACAGGCATGACCTCCTTTTATATGACGCGGCTGGTGATGGTCACTTTTTATGGGGAGAACAGGCTTCATCTGCGGCCTTCCACCGATGACAGACACGACCATGATGACCACCATCGAGACGGCGTCAAGGAGTCTCCTTCATCTGTGACAATGCCGCTCGTTATCCTGGCCTTTTTCTCCGGTGTTGCCGGATTCATCGGCGTTCCTGCCGCGTTGGGAGGAGGTAACCACTTCGAGCATTTTCTTATGCCGGTCTTCGGCCATCACGCAGTTGCACATCACGATCCCATGGAATATGTGCTCATGTTTGCCTCGGTTGCGGCGTCCCTCGGCGGGATCGGCGCTGGTGTATTCCTTTACAGGATCAGGCCGGAACTTCCAGATATCATCGTATCGAAGATAAAGATGGTCCATCGTATCGTCTATAACAAATACTTCGTGGATGAGATATACGCATTCCTGTTCGTTTCAGGCACGATGCTTATGACCAGGGTATTCGCTTCCTTTGACCGGTATGTCATTGATCTCTTTGTGGATCTTACCGCACATGTCCTGAGATTCAAATCGTATATCAGCGGCGCAATCGATCGCGTTATCGTCGACGGGCTTGTTAACGGTGTTGCTGAAAGTTTTCTTTTTTCAGGATCACAGTTAAGAAAGATCCAGACCGGAAGGATTCAGGCATATGTTATGGTCCTTTTATTTTTGGTGGTACTTGGAGTTTCTCTCGTAGTGATATTGAAGGGAGAAGTCTAAAATATGGAGTTCATTAATAGCCATCTCTTATCGCTCATAACATTTATCCCGGTGATCGGGAGCCTCTTTGTCCTCGCCTTTCCGAGGGACAAGGCCAATCTTATAAGATGGTCCGCGCTGGTCATCACCATTATCCCACTCCTCCTCGCTCTCGTCCTCTATGCCGGATTCGACCGGTCTACGGCGGGCTTCAGCCATACAGCAGGGATTCAGTTTATCGAGAAGTACACGTGGATAAGGGACTTCAACATGAATTTCTTCATGGGGGTCGATGGCCTGAGTATGCCTATGGTCCTCCTCTGCGCCCTCATCTGTCCGATCTGCATTCTGGCTTCGTGGAATGTCGAGCGTGGTGTCAAGGGGTATTTTTTCCTTTTCCTCCTCCTTGAGACCGGCATGATGGGTGCTTTCGTGGCATTGGACTTCTTCCTCTTCTTCATCTTCTGGGAGGTGATGCTCCTTCCGATGTATTTCCTTATCGGCATCTGGGGAGGGCCAAGGCGCGAATACGCGGCGATCAAGTTCTTCATTTATACCCTCGTGGGTTCGGTGATAATACTCCTGGTGATCATCTACTTTTACCTCGCATCCGCTCCCCATACCTTTGACATGACCGAACTCGCAAAAAACAATGCCCTGTTCGGCAACCGGATGATCTGCTGGTTCGCCCTCTTCATCGGTTTTGCCATTAAAGTCCCTATATTCCCGTTCCATACCTGGCTGCCCGACGCCCACGTGGAGGCGCCCACGGCCATCAGTGTTATTCTGGCGGGGATACTCCTGAAGATGGGGACTTACGGGATACTGCGAATCAACTACACCATGCTCCCCGATATGACCGCGAAGATGGCCACCTTTATGGCGGTCCTCGGCGTGATCAACATCATTTACGGCGCCCTCTGCGCCATGTTCCAGAAGGACCTGAAGAAGCTCGTTGCCTATTCGAGCATCAGCCACATGGGCTATGTGATCCTTGGGATAGCGAGCTTCACCGATGAGGGACTCAATGGCGGCATATTCCAGATGTTCAACCACGGTGTCGTTACCGCAATGCTCTTTTTACTGGTAGGCGTTATCTATGACAGGGCCCATCACCGGGAGATCGATGGTTTCGGCGGCATCGCACCAATAGTTCCGAATTATTCCTTTCTGGCCTTCCTGGCCTTCTTTGCGGCGCTGGGTCTTCCCGGTCTTAACAGCTTCATCAGCGAGGCATTGGTATTGCTCGGAGCATTTCAGAAATACCGCATCCTCACTGCCGTGGCTGCGACCGGCGCGATCATTACCGCTGCCTACTGTCTCTGGACATTGCAGCGGATTTTTCTTGGGAAGCTCAATGAAAATTACGCCTTGCTGCCGGATATCACCATGACGGAAGCGGTGACTCTAATCCCCCTCGGTGTCATCGTGGTAACCCTGGGTATCTACCCCCACCCGGTCCTCGACCTCATGAAGCCGACAGTGAGTTTTCTCAACAATCTCATCATACATATGAAACTGTGATGAAGGGTACCGAGGAATGAATAATCTGGCGAGCCTGAACTATTTTACTGCCGAGATCTTTCTGTCAGGTTTCATCATTCTACTCTTGGTGATGAGTTTTCTGAGGATGGACAGGGATAACGGGATAGGCTTTTATTACCTTGCCGGAGTATTCGGTATCGCCGTCACCCTCATCCTAGACCTTGCGGGATGGGGAGAAAGCGGAGACGGCGCAATTCTCTTTTACGGCATGGCGCGGAACGATCATCTGGCTCATCTCTTCAAATTCCTCTGCGTGCTCTCCTCTCTGATTCTTATGGTCTTCTCCATGGTCTCACGGGAAACGAACAAGAGGTTCGACAACCCTGCCGAATATGTGCTCCTGATCCTATCGAGCACCTTGGGCATGATACTCATGGCTTCTTCATCGAACCTCCTGATGTTGTATATATCTCTGGAATTGCTGAGCCTCACTTCGTATATCCTCACAGGCTTCGCTGACCGCGAAGAGAAGACCTCCGAGGCTGCGGTGAAGTATCTCCTTTACGGCGGTATCGCGTCGGGTGTCATGCTCTACGGATTCTCACTTCTTTACGGCGTGACCGGCACTTTGGATTATACTGCCATGAGGGAGGTCCTTTGGGAACATAAGGTTTCAGGTATGGTACTCTCCATCTCGACCATCATGATCCTTGCGGGCATGGGGTTTAAGATCGCCGCATTCCCGTTTCATGCCTGGTGCCCGGATGTCTATGAAGGAGCTCCCACACCCTTTACGGCATTTCTTTCGGTAGGCTCGAAGGCCGCAGGATTTGTCATCATCGTCAGGTTCTTCTTCCAGATATTCGGAGCAGGCGATGGCGGGAATTTTGAGATCCTCGGCGATATCCTCGACTGGCCGATGGCAATAGCGGTCCTCTCTGCATGTACCATGACTTACGGCAATATGGCGGCCCTTCAGCAGAGGAACATAAAAAGGCTTCTTGCCTATTCGAGCATCGCTCAGGCAGGATACGTGCTGATGGCGGTAGCGAGTCGTTCTCAGCCGGGCATATCATCAGCCTTTTTCTATCTCTGCGTCTATTTCATCATGAACTTCGGAGCGTTCCTTGCGGTGATCATCATTAATAATGAACTGAACTCCGAAATGATCGAAGACTATGAGGGGCTCGTATGGAAGAGCCGCAAGGGAGCGTTTCTGGCCTCGATGTTGGCGATATGCCTCTTCTCCCTGACCGGCGTTCCGCCATTTGCGGGATTTATCGGGAAGCTCTACCTCCTCCTTTCGGTCCTTGCAAAGGGGAGTTCACTTTACTGGCTGGCGGTGATTGCGGTGATCAACACGGTTATATCCTTCTATTACTATTCCCGGATATTGAGGCTCATGTTTCTCTCAAGGAGGCTTAGGGGTGCAGACCTTTCAAAACTCGAGAAGAGTGATTATCTGCCCTATTCGGTCATGGCCGGCCTCGCGTTTCTGACCATTCTCCTCGGCATCTACTGGGAACCGCTGGATGGTCTGAGCAGACTTGCGGCAACGTTTATAAAATGATCACAAGATAAGAAATTTCATAAGGAGCGATAAGCGATGAATATGAGGGATATTCTGAAGGACAAGGGAAGGGACGTCACCACAATCGAGGCCGAATCCGGCATTATCGTGGCAGCGCAAAAGATGGCCGACAGGAAAATCGGCGCCCTCCTGGTGGAGGACAATGGCAAACTGGGCGGCATCATCACCGAGAGGGACATCGTTATTGCAGTAGCGAAGACTGAATGCGAGTTTAAGTTCCTCCGGGTGAAGGATATCATGATCACCAGCAAAAACCTCATTGTGTCGGAGCCTGATGACTCTGAGGATCAGGTCATGGCCGTGATGATTCAGAAGAATATAAGACATATGCCTATCGTGGAAGGAGGGGAACTGGCAGGCATGGTTTCCATCAGGGATGTGGTCCGTGCCCATGTGCAGAAACTCAGGGCACAGGTCCGGTTTCTTGCTGACTTTGTCGGGTAAAAGGGGTATTCCTCCCATGATAAAAATGTAGCCGACGAATGACTGCGTTCTTGTGACAGATATTGAGCGAAACCTTTCTCAATTTTATGAACGCGATGCAATCCTCTTTCTTCGAATCAAAAGTCACATCGGTATAACCTAAATGCCGAAGCAGCAATCTTTATGTCGCAAAATGACCTCGGCAGATGGGTTCCTGTCCCCCTTATTCCATCTCCCGTTCCGCTCCCGGCTTCCCGATGAGTCCGCGACTTTCTGGGTGGAGTTCTCATCCTGGACTGCGGCCATAGAAGGCGGGTTTGTCCGGGTAACTGCCATATCGTCCACGTGCTGTGCGTGTGCTCACCTCCGGCAAATCAAGTATTGGCGACTTCTCAAGATGCGTTGCCGGTTGCCAACCGCCTGCGTTATCTTTGTATAATAGTAGCTGTAATGTCTAATCTCGGACAGGATCTCCGGAAGGCGGAGGAAAAGGCCCGGTCAAGAAAGTTTCTCTATCTGTTTGTCTTCGCCTGCGCGGTCTGCGGAATCCTCGGAGGGTTCGTCTACTGGACGCTTTCGGACCTTCCACAGGTAAACGCGATCGAGGAATACGTTCCTGCGGAATCGTCGAAGGTGTATTCATCCGACGGGAAGATCCTCGCCGAGTTCTACTATGAACGCCGCACATTCGTGCCTTCTTATAAGATCCCCGATTACGTGAAAAAGGCATTCGTCGCGATCGAAGACGCCCGCTTCTACAGCCATCCCGGGGTCGACTTCATAGGCATATTGCGGGCGCTGGCAGAGGACATCAGGGCAAGGGGGATGGTACAGGGCGGAAGCACGATCACCCAGCAGCTCGCGAAAATGCTCTTTCTGAAGCCCGAAAAATCGCTGAGCAGGAAAGTCAAAGAGGCGGTCATATCGCTGCAACTGGAGAAGCGCTATACGAAGGACGAGATACTCGGCCTCTATCTGAACCAGGCTTATTTCGGGACGAGGGCCTTCGGGGTCGAGGCCGCTTCCCAGGCCTACTTCGGGAAGTCCGTAACAGGCCTGACTCTGGGGGAGGCGGCGCTTCTGGCGACACTTCCCAAGGCGCCGTCCCATTATTCGCCCTTCAGAAACCCTGAACAATCGAAGGAGCGGCGGGCAACCGTGCTGGACTCGATGCTCAGGCACCGCTTCATCACCCGTGACCAGTACACAAGGGCAATGCAGGAACCCCTGCCTCTTTCCCCTCATTACAGAAAATATGAGGCGCCTTACTTCGTCGAACTCCTGCGGCAGCAGATGGAGCACAAATACGGGAACGCAGTCTACACTGCCGGATATAAGATCCATTCGACGATCGACTCGTCCATGCAGCTTGCGGCGGAAGAGGCGCTCGAAAAAGGCGTAAATGCCGTCGAAAAGAGGGTCAAAAAGGGAGTGCAGGCATCGCTTGTCGCAATCGATATGCGCACAGGACATATCAAGGCGATGGTGGGCGGCTTTGATTTCTGGCAGAACCAGTTCAACAGGGCGACTCAGGCGCTGAGACAGCCCGGTTCGGCCTTCAAGCCTTTTGTCTACGCAACCGCGCTCGAAGACGGGATGACGCCCGACTACATGATCCAGGATTCTCCGATCTCATTTCAGGGGGCAAGACCCGGGCAGATCTGGTCCCCGAAAAATTATGATGGGAAATACCACGGCGCCGTCCCGCTGAAGACCGCCATTGCGAAATCATTGAATGCGGCGACAGTACGGCTCGCCGCTACTCTGGGGGTCGACAATATCATCGAAACGGCGAGAAAATTCGGGATCACCAGTGATCTCCAGCCCTATCTTCCGCTGGCCCTCGGCGCTTCCGATGTTACGCTCGCCGAGATGGTCCGCGCATATTCTGTGTTCGCAACCGGCAGGAAGATAGACCTCATACCGTACGAGCGCATTGAAAACAGGGACGGCATCGTAATCGATGAGCGGTATCCGCATTCCGAGGAGGTGCTTGACAAAGACACAGTCAGCAGCATGAAAGTGCTCCTCGGCGCGGTGGTGAGAGAAGGCACCGCAACAAAGGCAAGGGACCTGGGAAGACCGGTATACGGCAAGACCGGAACGACGAACAATTTTTCCGATGCGTGGTTTATCGGCTTTGACGACAGGCTGGTGGTCGGCGTCTGGGTCGGCAGGGACAATCACAAACCGATCGGGAATAAAGAGACGGGTGCGCAGGCCGCGCTTCCGATCTGGATAGACTTCATGAAAAAGGTACAGCGGTGAGGGCGGCGCATCGCGCCGCCCCTTCTCGTGTCTCTTAATTCTTCGGCTCAGTCTTCTTCCCGGACTTTGCATCGGAAGGCTCCGCAGGGGTAGCCTGCTGGGGTCCGGCATTCCCCGTGCCCGGCACGACCTGCGCAAGCGCGTCCTTGTTGATCTCTACTTTGTAGTTTTTCCGCAGTCCCTCGATGTAACTGTCGAACGCCGCTTTCTGCTTTTCTCCGGAAAGTCTCTGCGCAATGATATCTTTCACCCTGTCGAATTCAAGGACGGGCCCCGCCTTCTTGTCCGTCACCTTGATGATGTGATACCCGTAAGCGGTCTTCACGGGAGCGCTCAACTCCCCGACCTTCAGAGACGCCGCCGCCCTCTCGAACTCGGGCACGAGTTGTCCCCTCGAGAAATAACCGATATCTCCTCCGTTAGCCGCGGAAGCCTTATCAAGCGACTCCTTCTTGGCGACCTCCTCGAACTTTTCCCCTTTTTTCAGGCGCGCAAGCACCTTGTTCGCCTCCTCCTCGGTCTTCACGAGGATATGGCTCGCCCTTATCTGGCTCGTCGTAGCGAACTCTTCCTTATGCTTGTTGTAATAGTCCTTGACGTCCTGGTCCGAGATCTTGCCCTTTGTCATGATCTCCTTTTCGAGCAGCATGGAGGCAAGCGTCAGCTTCCTGAATTCCTCGAGCTTACTCTTGAAATCCGGGTTCTTGTCTATCCCCTTCTTCAGCGCCTCCTGATAAAGGATGTCCTTCTTTATTATCTCGTCGAGGAACTTCTCCTTGCCCGTCTCGCCTTCGAACATCTGTTTCGCATAGTCAGGCAGGGAACTCAGCTCCCGCTCAAAATCGGCCTGTGTGATGACGTCGCTGCCGACCTTCGCCACAAAAGGCCCCTGCGCCTGCTGTTCCGCCTTTTTTTGCGAGCAGGAAACGAGCAGCGCAATCAAAAAGAAACTCACCGCAATCCTCTTCATTCTATTCCTCCGGAAGATTAGAATTTTTTGTTGCATATCTTATTTTATATCATGAGCTGCGGTATTTGCTGAGCTTTTTGACAAGGAAAGAATTATTATGATAAATTAAGTAGAATTGGTTGCTACATATGAGAAATTTCAACAGCTCCAGAACACTTTTCAATAAAGCCCTTGCCGTAATCCCCGGCGGCGTAAACAGTCCCGTCCGGGCCTTCAGGGCTGTCGGCGGCGACCCTCTTTTCATCGAAAGGGCGAAGGGACCGAAGATATACGACGCCGACGGAAACTCCTACATAGATTATGTATTGTCCTGGGGCCCCATGATACTCGGCCACGCGCACCCGAAGGTGACCGCGGCACTGAAAAAGGCTGTCGACAAGGGTACAAGCTACGGCGCCCCCACATCACTTGAGACTGAACTCGCCGAGCTCGTGCTGAAGGCCTATCCTTCGATGGACAAGGTACGCATGGTGAACTCCGGGACCGAGGCGACGATGAGCGCCATCCGGCTGGCAAGGGGCTTCACCGGCAGGGACAAGATCATCAAGTTCGAAGGCTGCTATCATGGCCACGCCGACGGCTTACTCGTCAAGGCCGGCTCGGGAGCGACGACTTTTGGCGTTCCCGACAGTCCGGGCGTGCCGAAGTCATACGCGAAAAACACCATTACCCTTCCGTTTAACGACGTGAGGGCGCTGAAGGAGACGATAAGAAAAGAGTGGCGGTCCATCGCCTGCGTGATCACCGAGCCGGTGGTAGGCAATATCGGCTGCGTTCTTCCGAGGCCGGGTTTTCTCGATGCTCTGAGAGAACTGACGACCAAGCACGGGATCGTCCTTATCTTCGACGAGGTGATGACCGGTTTCAGGGTCTCCTTCGGCGGTGCCCAGGCGCGTTACGGGATCAGACCTGACATGACCTGCCTGGGAAAAGTGATCGGAGGCGGCCTGCCGGTGGGTGCATACGGAGGGAAAAAGGAGATCATGAAGATGGTCTCGCCGGAGGGACCGGTTTACCAGGCCGGCACTCTTTCGGGTAACCCGCTTGCGATGACAGCCGGCATAGAGACGATCAGGGAATTGTCGAAGACCGGGACATTCAGGAAAATAGAAAAAAAATCGGTCGCCCTCGAAAAGGGACTGGTCGACGCAGCAAAGCGTGCAGGCGCAAAGACCCGCTTTTATCGCGCGGGCACCATGTTCTGCACCTACTTTACCGACAAGGAGGTATACAACTACGCGACAGCGAAGACATCCGACACCCGCAAGTTCTCGGCGTTCTTCTCCGAGATGCTGCAGCAGGGAGTGAACCTTGCTCCTTCCCAGTTCGAGGCGGGTTTCATGTCGCTGGCGCATTCCGACAGGGACATCGAACGTACCGTACAAGCAGCATACAAAGCGCTTAAAAAAATATAAAACAGCAGTAATTGAACAGACTTAGGGGAGGCTTTACATGTTTAATCCGATCAACCTCCTGAACCGGATATACAACTGGTTCAGCGAGGGCATCTCGACAAAAGCGAAGGTTATTATCGCATTGGCCGGACTGTTTATGATTGTCGGCATGGGATATACCGCTTACAGGATCAACGACTATTTCGAACACGACCCGAACGCCTGCATGACCTGCCACGTTCATGACGCCCAGAACCAAAAATGGGCGCACAGCGAGCACAAGATGGTCACCTGTCACGAATGCCATCACGCGACGAAGAAGGAGCAGATGATCCAGATGTACCGGTTCGCGTTCAAGGGCGTCAAGTCGGTCTCGCCTCGTCACGGCGAGATCCTCGTCGCCTGGAAGATCTGCTATCAGTGCCACTGGGAGAGAAACCCGAAATACCCCGAGGCCAAAAACATCAGCCACTCGCGGCTCCATGCGCGCCACTATTACATGGAACAGATCGAGTGTGTAAAGTGCCACGGGTACAATATCCACCAGTTCACGGCCGAACCGCGCTTCTGTGTCAGATGCCATAAGAACAGGGAGGTCCACGGGACCGGTATGGAGGGGCTCGCATGCCTCAACTGCCACACGGACAGGACGGTCGACCTCAAGCCCGGCCGCAACAAGTGTCTCTACTGCCACGGAAGTGAGAAGGTAAGAGAACAGCTGATCGCGGGCGGTACCCTCGATGTCACTCATTACCAGCCCGACGAAAAAACGATCAACAAGGCGATAAAGATAAAGCTCACCCCGGACGCGCCGATGCAGTTCTTCTGCTATACGTGCCACAAACCTCACAAGAATGTGAGACCGAACTGGGGTATCTGCGAGACATGCCACAGGAACATTCTGGATGTCGGGGCGCACAGACTCCATGTCCAGGGCATGAACCTGAAGTGCAAGCAGTGTCATGAGCCGCATATCTGGCGGGTCACGCCGGAGAAGGCGAAGAAAGAATGTGTGAAATGCCACGAGTACAGAGACCCCAAGAAGTTTCTGTCGTGACGGGATACCAAATCAGGGCCGGGAATTCTTCCCGGCCTTTTTTTTGTTTCGGCAAGCCCCTTTCACGACTTCTCTTTTTTAATAACTGCAGTTTTAAAGTTTCTTATTTATTTAAACTTCAAATTGACACACCTGTCAGCCGGATGATAATTTCTAAGAATAGAAAAACGAGGGAGATGAAAAATTCTTCCCCACCGGAAACGGAGAAACATAAATACGAGGCGAAAGCCTCCGGCAGGCATTTCCGGGAAATAGTTCAGGAGAGGAGGTAAAAAGAGGCGCTTCGTTCTGACATGGGAACCGGTTTTTCGGTACATATCGAGATTATTATCAACGATGGGAGAACCTAAATGACAAACACGACAATGCTCCGGATTTTCATAACGGTATGCTTCATCACCGCAAGTCTCTTCTTTGTGTCCGGCGTCTATGCAACGACTGAAAACGAGTGTTTGATCGGGGGCGGCCATGTCGCAGCCGGCAACGGTTGCAGCTTCTGCGTCGGAGGAAAGTACGATTTGACTGAAATCACGGCCACCGATAAGGCCGGGAAAAAGGACGCTACCCTCTCCGTATCAGATAAAAAAACGAACGCTGCGAGTTCCGGACCGTCCGGAAAGAGAACGGTCGCCAAGTCGCCTGCCGGCAACTGAATGCAGCCTGCCTTTATCCTTCGAGGCCGGATTACGCCGGTTCTGGAAGACAGTCGCGCGCATTCACTAGTGCTGAGAAAAAGCTTCCTTTTATTCTTTTCGTATTTGTCAGCATTGTCATATTGATGGTACGATTATAATAGTTGAAAAATGAGACAGGAGATGAGGTACTGCTGAATGAAAAGTCATGTCTATCGCCCATTATGGGTAGTGTTAGGTCTTGTCTGCATCATCCTGGTCGTCCGTTATTTCTACGTGCCGAAGGACTTCGGAATAGGGAGGAGGGGTTACATGTACGGATGGCACCGCAAGGCAGATGTGGAATTCTGGAAAAATTACAAGGTGAAGTATAAAGGCTCCGCATACTGCAAGGACTGCCACAGCGAAAATTACAACAAGCTGATGCAGTCGCCGCATGTGATCATCCCGTGCGAAGACTGCCACAGCCCGGCAATAGACCATCCCGTGGACCCGCAGAAACTACAGATCCAGAAAGGCAGGGGACTCTGTCTCAGATGCCACTATCCCCTTCCCTATCCTACGAGCGGGCGGGCCAACATTCCCTCTATCGATCCTGACACCCACAACCCCGGCACCGAATGCGTCATGTGCCATAATCCCCATAACCCCCTGGAGGGCCTGAAATGAACAGAAGAGACTTCCTGAAGAATACGGCAAGAGTTATCGGTGGAATTACTCTTCCTCTGACGGCCTTCAAGATAATCAACCCCAGGGAGCTCCTGGCGTCTACCGGTGATAAGACAAAGGTGCGATGGGTTTTTCTCGTCGACACTTACAAGTGCGTAGGGTGCGGCATGTGCGTCAGGGCGTGCAAACTCGAAAACGGTATCCCGTATGACGCCAAGGTAACGCGCACATGGGTCGAACGGTACGTGATCACAAAAGACGGAAAGACGCACGCCGATTCCCCGATGGGCGCGAGAGACGGCTTCACCACGTCGAAGATCGACCTCGGCATTGACGGATATGAAGACATCAAGAACGCAGACATCGACAAAGGTTTCTTCGTGCCGAAGCTCTGCAACCAGTGCGAGAACCCGCCTTGCGTGCAGGTCTGTCCCGTAGGGGCGACGTACCAGGTCCCCGACGGGGTCGTCCTCGTCGACAGGACGTGGTGTATCGGGTGCGGGTACTGCATAATGGCCTGCCCCTATGGTGTCAGGTTCTTCCATCCCGTATACCACACCGCGGAGAAATGCACGTTCTGCTACCACCGGATCACGAAAGGCATGAAAACGGCGTGTGTCGATACATGTCCCTTCGGCGCAAGACAGATAGGAAATATCAAAGACCCCAACGACCCGGTCACGAAGATCATAATGACTGAGAGGATCGGCATATTAAAAGAAGAATACGGGACCAAACCACAGGTATACTATCTCGGTCTCGACAGGGAGGTGAAGTAACATGATGGTCCACGGTGAGATTTGGACGGCAAAGGAACTTTTCGTTTACCCTAACGAATATATCTACTGGAGCATACAGATCGTGATGTATCCTTTCATGACCGGTCTGGTAGCGGGCGCCTTCGTACTATCGTCCTTGTACCACGTCTTCGGGATCAAACAACTTAAGGAGATGGCCCGTTTCGCGCTCGTCTTTTCATTCGCGCTTCTGTTCGTGGCGCCGCTGCCGATCGTGCTGCACCTGCAGCATCCCTTCAGAGGCATCAATGTCTTTATGACGCCCCACTTCACTTCTGCGATCGCCGCCTTCGGCATCGTCTTTTTTACCTACGGCGCGATCGTCGCCTCTGAACTCTGGTTCCTCTACAGGAAACACTTCGTCGAGGTCGCCCTTCCCCTGAAGGAGAAGCAGGACAAGACCGTCGGCGAATGGCTGAAATTTTTCATCTTCTGTACGCTCACGCTCGGCGTATACGATATCAGCGAGGAGACCCTGAAGCGGGACCATAAGGCGATCAAGGTCCTTGCCGGCATCGGCATCCCCGTCGCCTGTTTTCTCCACGGCTATGCGGGCTTCATCTTCGGTTCGGTCAAGGCGAACGCACTCTGGATGACGCCGCTAATGCCGGTCATCTTCATCATGTCGGCGATCGTCTCGGGTATCGCGCTCTGTATGCTCACCTATATCATGACGATGGAGATACGGAAATTCCTTGCCTCACGAAAGATGACGCCCACGCAGCGCTTCCAGTCGAAAGAGGACCTGAAAGGGGTAGAGGTGAGCGTGGTCCGCATGACCGCGAAGTATCTCCTCTTCTTCATGGTCTTCGCAATCAGCCTCGAACTCCTCGACCTTATCTTCAGGGGCTACACCGCGGTGAAATCGTGGGACGTGCTCAGAAGCGTCATCTACGGCAGGGACTTCACGGATATTTTCATTTTCCAGTACACCATCGGCAACCTCATCCCGCTCATACTCTTTCTGATGCCGGGGCTTACGATCAGACGGACCATCGTCGGCGTAATTCTCGTGCTCTTCGGCGTATTCATGATGCGGTGGAACGTGGTCATCGGCGGTCAGGCATTCTCGCTGACTTTTGCAGGCTATATGCACTATCATATGCCGATCATCCCGCACGACTGGGAGACCTTCAAAGAAGGGCTTTTCGGCGCAGTCTCAGTCTTCATCCTGCCCTTCATATTGTTCTGGATGATCGCCAAGGTCTTCCCGGTATTCGATCTGAAGGAATCGCACTGACTCAAGATCAGAGGGCCGGCGGACTTCCCGCCGGCCTCTTGAGAAATGAGCAATATTTCCTGCCTGAACTTTCTTTTATATTGCAATAACTTAGCATTTATGATATTTTCTAACCGTGAAATGGGAAACGCTACTCACCATCGTCGGAAGCGAGGCGGTTTTTTCCTCATCCCTCCTGCTGGCAGGAAAGGTCTCTGCAACCCAAGTTCGCCTGCAATTGACGCGATGGGTGCAGACGGGTCGCCTGCTTCAACTTCGACGCGGTCTCTATACGCTTGCACCTGCCTGGCGCAAGGTGGAACCTCACCCGTTTCTTGTGGCCAACAAACTTCAGCATGGGTCATACGTCAGCTTGCAATCGGCACTATCGTTTCACGACGTCATCCCTGAGCATGTGCCGGTCGTCACCAGTGTCGGGCCCGGCCGTCCGGAGATGCTGCGAAACCCCATAGGCTCATTTCAGTTCAAGCACGTGACCTCCAGAATGCTGTTCGGTTATGTGCGGCTGGAGGTCGCACCCCGGCAATTTGCCTTTGTCGCCTCAGCCGAGAAGGCATTGCTTGACCTCGTTTATCTCACACCGGACGCGGATTCTCCCGACTATCTCCGGGAATTGAGACTGCAAAATGTTGCTGCGATAAATATGCAGAATCTCCATGATCTGGCAAAGCGGAGCGGCAGACCGAAGCTGCTCCGGACAGCCAAGATCGTAGAGTCACTTCTGTCAAGGGAGGAGGGAGAAACCCTGTGAAGGAATACCTCCGGCAATTAGTCGGGCAGGAGGCCAATGACCTTCTCCGGCACAGTGTTGTGCGCGAATACCTCCAAGCAAGAATACTTGAGTCCCTGCAGGACAATGCGGTCTTCCTTCGGTGGGCCTTCCTTGGGGGCACCGCCTTACGCTTTCTGTATTCCATTCCCCGTTTTTCTGAAGACCTGGATTTTTCACTTATCACTCCTGGCGATGAAGCTGGCTTCAGGACGGCGCTGACCGGGGTGAAGCAGGCACTGACGATGGAAGGCTACAGGATCGATATCAAGCTCAGCGATCACAAAACAGTTGCCTCGGCATTCATCAGGTTTCCCGGTCTGCCTTATGAACTCGGCCTGTCTCCGCATACCTCACAGTCGCTTTCCATAAAGGTGGAGGTGGACAAAAACCCTCCTGCGGGCGCAGTGATCGAAAACACGGTTGTACGTCGTCATGTAACGCTGCAATTATGCCATCACGACAGGGCCTCTCTGCTGGCCGGCAAGCTGCATGCCGTGCTGAGTCGTCCCTGGGTCAAGGGCCGGGACCTTTATGACCTGGCTTGGTATCTGGCGGAAAGGTCGTGGCCGGAGCCTAATTTGGTCCTATTGAATGCTGCTCTAAAGCAGACCGGATGGACCGGACCGCTTATGACGCCAAAGAGTTGGCGAAAGGAAGTGCGGAAGCGGCTTGCAACTCTGGACTGGGATAGGGCCCGTGATGACGTGCGCCCTTTCCTTGAACGCGAGCGCGATCTTGCTCTTGTGAGCATGGAGACCATCGGACAATTGCTGAGGGGGCAGTAAACCTCGAGAGGATAAGGACAGATGAAATTCGAAATAAGACATGCCCGGAATGGGGTGGTGCTGAGAATCGAATCCGAAGATCATGGTGGGGAACCAGAAGAAGTCGTTTATCAAGAGTCGGAATCGGGAAATATAGAAGCCTTCGCTGATTTTCTTCGTTTTCTGCTGGATAATTACGGACCTCATACCAGCCGCTACTCGCCCCAGCGCATTCGTGGGTGATTGAGCCGGGTGATAAATACAATATTGGCGCGATTATCTTCATCACCATATGCCATCACTCCTCTAAAACTACGGCTGCATTTGTACGTAACCTTCCTCTATCAGTTGGATTAAGCGGCCCACCGCTCCTGAATTCACCTTCACG
>JAJZPM010000033.1 GCA_021811105.1 Nitrospirota bacterium
TGCTTGTGATAATCAATTCCCATATACTTCATGTGTGCACCTCCTTATGTGATCCTTTGAGATCGTAGGGGATAGTTTATGCTATCACCCTGTAACGGAGGTGCACTTTTTCATGTTATCATTCCCGTGAAGACCTGCCTGCCGGCAGGCAGGCAGGCGGGAATCCAGTGTATTCGAGGAGTTCTGGATACCCGCCTCCGCGGGTATGACAAACTCCTATGAAAGATCAAAATATTACTTTTTCAACATCGATTTTACTGACACGGGGACAGGACTGTCAATGACAAAATACCCGGGAACTTCTTGGGGAAGGTGCCGAATGTGTTAAAATGGAACGCTCATGAAAAACGGAAAAGGTATTGTCTATCTTGTCGGCGCGGGGCCGGGCGATATCGGGCTGCTGACGGTCAAGGGGCTGCGGTGCCTCCAGAAGGCCGAAGTGGTGATCTACGACTTTCACCTGAACGGCCAGATCCTCAATTATATAAGCGGCGACGCTGAATTCATATACGCCGGAAAGCGCGGGGGCCATCATGCGATGACCCAGGACGAGATAAACGCGGCGATCGTCGCGAAGGCAAAAGAGGGAAAGATCGTCTGCCGGCTCAAGGGAGGCGATCCCTTTGTATTCGGGAGGGGCGGTGAAGAGGCCCAGGTATTGGCAAGAGAGAACATTCGGTTTGAGGTCGTGCCTGGCGTGAGCTCTTCAGTTGCCGCACCGGCGTATGCGGGCATCCCGCTTACCCACAGACTTTACTCGTCTTCCTTCGCGGTCATTCCGGGCTACGAAGATACCACCAAGGGGGAGTCGGCCATAGACTGGGCGAAACTTGCCACAGGGGTAGGCACCCTCGTATTTCTCATGGCGGTCAAGAACATCGGGGTCCTCACGGAGAAGTTGATCGAACACGGAAGGAGCTCCGACACTCCTGTTGCGGTCATACGATGGGGAACGCGGCCCGACCAAAGGACTCTTGTGTCCACGCTGGGGAATATCGCCGAGCTAGTCCGGGAGAAGGACATAAGGCCTCCTGCGGTGATGGTGGTCGGAGACGTTGTGAATCTCCGGAAGGAACTTTCCTGGTACGAAGAAAAGCCGATGTTCGGTCACCGCATACTCGTGACAAGGGAGCACACCGGAGGGTTCGAACCGCTCGAAGAACTCGGCGCCGAAGTGATCCAGTTCCCGACGGTCGAGATAGTGCCCCCGCCGTCATGGGAAGAACTTGATGTATGTATCGACCGGATACATGCGTACGACTGGCTCATATTTACGAGTGCGAACGGAGTAAAATATTTTTTCAGAAGGCTCTTCGAAAACGGGGTCGATATCCGCGAACTGAAGGGGCTGAGGATATGCGCGATCGGTGCGAAGACCGCTGCCGAGGTCGGAAAATTCGGCCTCAAGGTTGATCTCGTGCCAGAGGAATTCAGGGCTGAGGGGCTGATAGAGGCGTTTGTAAAATTGCATAGAGCGGAGAGCAAAGGGCGAAGCGTGGATGAAAGAAAAGACTATGGAAGTAAGGAATCTGCACCCTGTGCGCCAAGCGCTATGCCCCTTGCGGGTTTTAAGTTCCTCCTTCCCCGGGCAGAGGTGGCGCGGGAGATTTTCCCTGAAAAAGTCCGCCAACTGGGAGGGGAGATCGACGTGCCGGTGACCTACAGGGCGGTCTTGCCCGAGCTTCACGGGAAGAGGCTGCGGCGGTTTCTGAAGGAGGGCCGGATCACTATCGCGACATTTACGAGTGCGGCGACCTTCAATAATTTCAGGGAGATCATGGGGGACGAATCGGATGTGCTTCTCAAAAAGGTTGCGATCGCCGTGATAGGCCCTGTTACGGAAAAGGCGGTGAAGAAAGCGGGGCTCGATGTCTCAATCATGCCTCGGGAGGCGACGATCGAGGCGATGGTCGAAGCGATAAAAGAATGGGTGGCAAGTAACGCTCCCGCCTCCGGCGCCCCCTCTTAAGCTATGAACCCGGCAATTAAATATCGTCATGCCCGAGGTTCTCAGTCGGGCATCCAGAGTCATTGTTTCTTCTGGATTCCCGCCTACAGACTGCGGAAATGACAAATTACGGAATTTTGTTGCCGGAGTAATAAGAGGGGGAAGGGGGAGTTATGGCCGCCTGTCAGCCTATTTTGAAGAACGAACTATTTTTTTGTTCGCACATGTCCGATGCTCGCAGATAAAGATATCTATATCACCGACCCGCAGCGTCCGAGGTCCCTTTTTTCGAGGGTCTTTCTCAGCCCGAAGTTCACCTTTTATCCCCAGTTTTTTTGGATCGTATGGGCGAACAGCAGGAAGGCGAAAAGGGGCTTGTACGGAGGCAAGGAATGGGCGGAGAGCAGCCTCGACGTCATGCGCGCCCTCGAGAACGTGGGCGTCCGGGTCGAGATCACCGGCATGCATAATATGAGGAAGTTCGACGGTCCGGCGGTCTTCATAGGCAACCACATGAGCACGCTCGAGACCATGGTGCTTCCATGCATCATTCAGCCGGTAAAAGAGGCCACGTTCATTGTAAAGAAAAGCCTGATCACGATGCCTGTTTTCGGACACGTCATGCGGTCGAGGGACCCGATCGTTGTGGGCCGCACTAACCCGAGGGAGGACCTAAAGACGGTCCTCGAACAAGGGACAAGGAGACTGCAAAAAGGCAGGTCGGTCATTGTCTTCCCGCAGAGCACGAGGGCCGTCGAGTTCAAGCCCGAGGAGTTCAATTCTCTCGGGATAAAACTCGCTGCGAGGGCAGCAGTGCCCGTCATCCCGGTGGCACTGAAGACAGACGCCTGGGGAATCGGGAAATACGTAAAGGAATTCGGGCCCATAGACAACCGGAAGACCGTGCACTTCGCCTTCGGAGAACCGATGAAGGTGGAGGGTCGCGGCTCAGATGAGCATGAGCGGGTGATCAGGTTCATACGGGAAAAACTCGAAGCGTGGAACAAGTTTTGATGTCGCACACCGGTAAGGCGGACATGATGAAAGAAGCCATAAAAGCGGCAATTATCAAGTGAGTTCATTAACGGGGTGTCATTCCCGCGAAGGCGGGAATCCAATTTAACCTGCAATGGATTCCCGATTAAGGTCCTCGGGAATGATAACAAAGTGATTTTTTTCAGGGGTTTCTACCAGGAGGAGAAACCGGGGGACATTGGCGATGGAAATACGGAATGAAGACATTCAAGAGGTGACAGTCGGGGTCCCGGAAGGTCACAGACATATCAGGACCTGCATCGTACTCAGGGACGGCACGGAATTGGTGTTCCGGGAGGCGGCGGTGGCGAATATCCTGAGGGCCTTCGTCACGGTGAAGACCCATCCTGCTAAGACGTCCGTAAGGCTGATCGGGAAGACCATGGAGCAGAGGAAGAAAGGCTACGCCGAGTGGCAGCTCGTGGAGGAGTGAAATTTCACCAGCGGTCTGATCGTATTAATGGCCTCGAAATAGTATTCACATGTTTATCGGAAAATCCCTCCTCACCTCCCTTTGCCAAAGGGAGGAAATACGACCCTCTTTAGCAAAGAGGGGAAACGGGGAGATTTTATAATTTGTTATCCATCCCTCGAATAATTGATGACTCCCGGTTTACCAATTTCGGGCGTAAAGTGTTACATTATAGGTGCTATGGCTGAGAAGATCCTTGTTGTCGACGACGAGACCCTGATACTTACCGCGGTCGAGAGGGCGCTTGTTAAGGTCGGCTATTTCATTGCGAGGGCGCAAACCATGGAAGAACTCGACGAGGTGGTGAAAGATGGGCCGTTCGACCTGCTTATCACGGATATCTACATGGAGGGAGGCTCCCTCGATGAGGTGATCGAAAAAGTGCGAAAGACATCCCCGTCGATCAAGGTCCTCAAGATGAGCGGCGCGGCCGGCGGAGGGAAGACCGGGCACTTCATCGAAAAGCCTTTTAATATCGAGACGCTCAGGAAAAAGGTCAAAGACATACTCAATGGGTCTCTCTGAATTAGACGTTTCGGTATTCTTTTCCATCAACAGAAATCTTCAAAACGGCCTCTTCGACGTTGTGATGCCTTTTCTTTCGAACAATTCGAAGCTGGTCTTTCTGCCGCTTCTGATCTGGGTATTCGCGAAAGAGGGAAGAAAAGCATGGTCTTTCCTGGCGATTGCGGGTCTTGCCTTTGCTTTGGCTGATTCCGGAGGGAACATCCTGAAGCAGTTGATCGCCAGGCCCAGACCCTGCAGCGTGCTCGACGGCGTGCGCCTCCTTGCGGGCTGCGGAAACTCCTTCTCGATGCCTTCCAACCACGCAGTAAATGCCTTCGGGGTCGCGGCCGCCTTCTGGTTTCTCCGCAAGGATTTTGTCACGGGTTTCTATCTCTTTGTCGCGGCCGCTATCGGATTTTCGCGGGTGTATATCGGGGTCCATTATCCGGCCGATGTCCTGGCGGGCGCACTGTTCGGCGTCGGGGTCGCGTATACCGCGGTTGTGCTGTCCGCGCGTGCGGCCGGAATGTACCGCAGAGGAGCTTACGGCAGACTGCTTTTTCTCGTCATCGTGCTTATCAGTATATTGCGTATTTACTATATCCATACCGGTCCCTTTGATCTGAGCGCTGACGAGGCCCATTACTGGGAATGGTCGAGAAGACTGGACCTGAGCTATTACTCGAAGGGGCCGATGATCGCCTATCTCATCCGTGCCGGCACCTCGGTGTTCGGCAATACTGTTTTGGGGGTGAGGGTATTCGCGGTCGTCCTTTCGGCCCTGAGCAGCCTCGCGCTTTTCAAGCTGGGCAAGCAGCTCTATGACGGAAGGACCGGCTTTTTCTCCGCATTGCTGGTGCAGGTCGTCCCGCTCTACTCCACCTACGGTGTGCTTATGACGATAGATTCGCCTTTCATGTTCTTCTGGATTCTGTCGCTCCTCTTCTTCTGGAAGACGATGGAATCCGGGGGCCCCGGAGTTTCCGGGAAACGGGGCATGCTTCCCTGGGTGCTGCTGGGGGTTTCGATAGGGCTCGGTCTCCTGGCGAAATATACCATGGCCCTTTTCTATCTCTCAGGATTTCTTTTTTATATTTTCAATAAAGACGCGCGGAGGTTCCTTCTCGAAAAAGGCCCCTATATTGCGGCGGCGGTCAGTCTCATCGTCTTTAGTCCTGTGATCATATGGAATGCCGGCCGCGGCTGGGTCACCCTGAAACATACCGCAGGGCAGGCCCATCTGTATGACGGGCTCGTCCTGTCGCCGAAATATTTTTTCGATTTTCTCGGCTCCCAGCTTGGCGTGATCACCCCGGTCCTGTTTGTGCTTCTCTTCATCGCCCTCTGGAAGATGAAGGGCGATAAGAAAGGCGCATTCCTCTTTTGGTTCTCGGTCCCGATCTTCGTGTTTTTTGCACTGAAGAGCATCCAGGGCAAGGTCCAGGGAAACTGGGCACTGCCTGCATACGCAACCGGATTCATCGCATTTTCGGCATGCTTCGTCAATGAAACGGCCCTTGCAAAAAAATCTTACCGGTGGCTCGTGGCCGTATCGATCACCCTTGCCCTGGTCCTGACCTCCATTGCCTATTACCCGTCGCTTCTGAAATTCCTTCCCCCCAGGATTGACCCGACGGCGAGGCTGACAATGAAGCTGCTGGGTTGGAAGGAACTCGGCGAGCAGACGAGCGGCATCTATAGAGAACTGTCATCGAAAGGCCCCGCATTTGTCTTTTCCGACAGCTATCAGATTTCGAGCGAACTCGCCTTCTATATGGCGGGGAATCCGGTCACCTACTGCGTGAACCTCGGGAGACGGATGGACCAGTACGACCTCTGGCCGGGGTTCGAAAAGGACATCGGGTATAACGCTCTCTTTGTGGCGTATAACGACACAGACCTCCCGCAGGAACTGGCGCATGCCTTTGCGAGAAGTGAGAAAATACCGGTCCTCATCGTGCTCAAGAGGGACAGGATAATGAAATTTACGGTCTTTAAGTGTTATGATTTCAAGGGCATTAAATCCAGATCTTCGGAGACGTATTGATGACTATATCGGTAGTAATCCCTCTTTATAACGAAGAAGAGAACGTTGGCGAGCTCCATCGGAGGGTGAAATCCGCTATGGACGGCACGGGGAAAGAATACGAGGTCATCTATGTCGATGACGGCAGCACCGACCGTACGCTCCCCCTGCTGCAGGACATCCAGGCGGCCGACAGAAACGCGGTGGTGCTCAGCCTCAGGAGGAACTTCGGACAGACCGCCGCCTTTGCCGCAGGCTTCGACTATGCGAGGGGGGAAGTGATCGTGACGCTTGACGGCGACCTCCAGAACGATCCCGACGATATCCCTAAGCTGCTCGAACTGATCCCGGAAAACGATATCGTCAGCGGGTGGCGGAAGAAAAGGAAAGACCCTTTTCTTTCGAGACGGCTGCCCTCGGTCATGGCCAACTGGCTGATCAGCAAGGTCACCGGCGTGACACTCCATGATTACGGTTGCTCTTTGAAGGCCTACCGCAGGGAGGTGGTCAAGAACCTGAAGCTTTACGGGGAGATGCACCGTTTCATCCCCGCGGTTGCCAACTGGTACGGGGTAAAGATCGCAGAGGTGGAGACGACCCATCACCCCAGGCTGAGGGGGAAATCGAAGTACGGGATCTCGCGCACGGTCAGGGTGGTGCTCGACCTGATTACGGTAAAATTCCTCCAGAGTTTTTCCACCAAGCCGCTCCAGTTTTTCGGCCCCATAGGACTCCTGAGCGGTCTTATCGGGCTTCTCATCTCCTTCTATATGACTGTCGAAAAGTTGTTCCTCGGGAGAGATATCGGCGGCAGGCCGTTGCTTCTGCTCGGGGCGCTCCTGATAATCGTCGGCATACAGTTTATCGGCATGGGCCTGCTTGGGGAGATGATGGTCAGGGTCTACCACGAAACCCAGAAGAAGCCGATATACGTCATCAAAAAAGTAAGCAGGCATGAAGATAAATAAGACCGCCTTTTTTCTCTTCAAGCTGGTGGTCAGCGCGCTTTCGCTTTACATCGTTTTTTCGGAGGCGGGCCCGCGCCAGATCCTGTCGATGATGAGGCGTATCGGGCCCCTTTATTTTTTTACTGCATGTCTCATATATATAGCGGCGCAGGCGATCTCGACCTTCCGGTGGAAACTCCTCCTTCCGGAGAACTTCACCTTCAGGAAACTTTTTTCCCTGTATATGATCGGCGCCTTCTTCAACAGTTTTCTTCCGGGGCTCGTCGGCGGAGACGTGGTGAAGGCCTATTATCTCAACAAGGACGCGAGGAAACTTGGCGTTACCCTCGCCTCCATTTTCATGGACCGGTATGTCGGATACGTGGCGCTCATGATCGTGGGTATGGTTTCCTATCCTTTTGCGCTTCGCTATTTCGGGGCGTCGGTCTACAAGTGGGTCATGCCTGCCATCGTCTGCGCCTTTATCGTGGGGAGCTTTCTTTTCTTCGGCCTCAGGCTGGGAAGGCGGTTCACGACTATGTCCGAGTTCTATGAATATTTCGTTTTGCTGAAGTCCCGCAAGGTGGTGATCGCAAAGGCGGTCCTGATGTCCCTCTGTGTCCAGATCATGGGTTTTTCCGCGGTCGCCCTCCTCGCCTCGGCCATGGGCGAGGACATCCCGATCTTTCTTCTTTTTGTCTTTCTGCCGATTATCATTACGGTGACTACGGTCCCGATCTCGATATCCGGACTCGGGGTGAGGGAGGGCGCCTTTGTCCTGCTGCTCGGTCTGATCGGGATCAGGCCCGAGTTGGCGACCTCGCTCTCCCTGTCGTGGTTTTTTTCGAGTTTCCTGGGGAGTCTCCCGGGGCTGGCAGCCTACATCAAACAGACCGGTGGGGCGCGAAGGTGACCCCTCCGGATCATAACTCCCCCTTTCCCCCTCTTATCTTTTCTCCTCGGCGAATCCGCCTGAGTGCGGAAAGAGGGGGTGTCCCGAAAGGGCTTCGGGAGGGCGTTACGCGGCAGCTCGAAGAATCCGACAAAAAGTATATCTGGCACCCTTTTACCCAGATGAAGGAGTGGGTGGGGGAAAAGCCGCTTATCATTGCGGGCGGGGAAGGCTGCCATCTCGTGGATACGGACGGCAACCGCTATCTTGACGGCGTCTCCTCCCTCTGGGTGAATATCCACGGCCACAGGAAAAAAGAGATCGACGAGGCTATCAAGGCGCAGATCGACAGGGTGTCGCATTCCACGCTCCTCGGCCTGAGCAACGTGCCGGCGATACAGCTGGCGGAGCGGCTGGTAAAGGTGGTCGGTAGGGGCATGGCATGCCACGCCCCTACAAGGGTCTTTTATTCCGACAACGGCTCGACCTCAGTCGAGGTGGCCCTCAAGATGGCCTTCCAGTACTGGAAACACAAAGGAGTCGAAGGAAAGAACTGTTTCCTCTCACTGAACAACGCCTACCACGGCGATACGATCGGCGCAGTGAGCGTAGGAGGCATCGATGTTTTTCACGCCGCGTTCGGGCCGCTCCTCTTCAGGACGTTCAAGGCGCCTTCGCCGTACTGCTACCGCTGCGAACTTGCTGCCGAATATCCGGGCTGCGGTCTGGCGTGTCTCGAAAAAATGGAGGACATCCTCAAGGCCCGTCATCAGGAGATTGCGGCGCTGATCATAGAGCCGCTTGTCCAGGCGGCGGGCGGGATGATCGTCTTTCCGCCGGGATATCTCAAAGGGGCACGCGATCTTTGCTCGAAGTATGGCGTCCTCTTCGTCGCGGACGAGGTCGCGACCGGATTCGGCCGGACCGGAAAGATGTTTGCCTGCGAGCATGAGTCTGTTGTCCCCGATATAATTTGCCTGTCGAAGGGCATCACCGGGGGGTATCTCCCGCTTGCGGTGACGGTCGCAACGGACGAGGTCTACAATGCGTTTCTGGGGGAATTCAGCGAATTGAAGACCTTCTTCCACGGCCATTCGTATACCGGCAATCCGCTGGGATGCGCGGCCGCCCTGGCCTGTCTCGATATCTTCGAAAAAGAGGGGACTCTGGAGAAACTGGCCCCCAAAATAAGACTCCTAGAAGAAGGACTCAGGACGTTGTCGGACCTTCCGCACGTGGGAGACGTGAGGAACAAAGGTCTGATGGCCGGCATCGAGCTTGTCACGGACAAAAAAACAAAGGAGCCCTATGCCTGGGAAGAAAAGATGGGGTGGCGCGTCTGTTACCGGCTGAAGGAAAAGGGGTTCCTGCTCAGGCCGCTCGGGAACGTCCTTGTGATCATGCCCCCGCTGAGCATATCAGAAGAAGAGCTCAGCGGGATGCTTGATGCTATTGGAGAGGCGGTAACAGAGTGCTGCGGATGACGGCTTGTGTTTTGATGGTAACGCCCCCGCCTTCAGCACCCCCTCTTAAGCTAAGAGGGGGAAGGGGGAGTTATGAGTAAGAAATCGATCGCACTGCTCGCCCTTCTGATCATCTCTCCGGTGATCATCTACTTCCTCTGGCCGTCCGATGAGGCGAGGATCAAGAAACTCTTCAGAGAGGGCACGAAGGCGGTCGAAGAGAGGAATCCGGAGGAGGTAATGTCGAAGGTCTCGTACAATTATTCCGACGGGCACGGTCTTTCGTACATCACCTTGAAGCAGGCCATCGAAAGGACGTTCAAAGAGATGTCCGGAATTCAGGTCGAATACGAGATCAAGGGCATAACGATCAGGGAAAAGAGCGCCTCCGCAGAACTCGATTTGCGGATCATCGCGACGCACGGCAGCGACACCGGCTATGCGCTCGGGGACGCGGCCAGGCCTGCGCATCTGACTTTTTCGCTCGAAAAGGAGCGGACGAACTGGCTTGTCACGAAAGTAGAGGGGCTTGGAGTGGAGTACTGAGATATGAACTTCTACGCATGTTTTGAGGTTCCCACCCCCCCTTGGCCCCCCTTATCAGGGGGGGGAAAGGGGCCGGGGATACGGAGGCTGTGAGGGGGCGGTTCCTCCCTTGATAAGGGGAGGTCAGGAGGGGTTTAAGGGGTTCGACTATGTAACCGGTTACATAGTTGGGAAGACAAATACCCAGGTAAGCCGGAGTACAGTTCAGGGAACTACAGTTTATCAATAGGTTAGCGATGGCACTCCCCTTGCAATAAATCCGGTGCAGCATAGAGATTTTTCCCATATTTTTATATAATAGCGTCGTCTCTGCAAGGAGGGCATAATGAAAATGAAGAAAATCCTTTTGCCGCTGCTGTTGCTTCTTTCTGCATATGCAGTGGCTCCGGCCTATGACAGAGGGGGCGTCTATATAAACGGCACGATACAGTATCTCTCGGGCGATGAAATCACTATCTCAGGGGACACCTACCAAATCGATCCCAATTGCGAGATACTCTTGCAGTACAGAGAAAAAGACGCCCTGCATGTGAAGAAGGCCTCGCGCTGGGACCTGCGGGTAGGGGAATCGGTATGGGCCAGGAATATGGGCAGGACGCTGCTGCAAATCCAGATTGAGGGGTGGAAGAGATGAAGATCCGGGGAAATAAGACGGCCTTAATCCTGACCTTTACGCTGCTTGTTGCCTTTTTTGCGGGCCCGTGGACGGCACAGAGGGCAGATGCGGCGATGTCCGATTACTGCGTAACCCCGCCTTTTGTGACGCAGAGCGTCCCGCCGCTCGTCATGCTGATCATGGGCCGGGACCATAAAGACTATTATCAGGCGTACAACGACGCCTCGGACCTTGATGGAGACGGCCAGCTCGACACCACCTACAACCACTCCATCGTCTATTACGGCTATTTTGACCCTGACATGTGCTACACGCACAGCGGCGGCACAGGGTCTAACGACGGATTCTCTCCCGCGGGGCCGGCAACCGGCAAGTTTTGTACGACAGGCCAGTGGAGCGGCAACATCCTCAACTGGCTTACCATGTCTAAGATGGACGTGATAAGGAAGGTTTTTTACGGGGGCCACAGGAGCACCGACAGCAATTCATCCGTTGTACTCGAAAGGGCGTTTATCCCCCAGGACGCCCACAGCTGGGGCAAGGAGGTGACCGGCAGGCTCTGCTGGGACGGAGGGAGCGTGTATACGAACCAGTGCTCCTCTGACAGCGACTGTAACTCCGGATATACCTGCGTCGACAAGTCGGTGAACCTCATCGGCATCGCCGCCGCCTCGGGGCCAACGCAGTGCACCCCCATTCCCAAGGTCTGCTCGAACACCACGAACAAGACGGTCGGTACTATATGCGCATCCGACGCCGACTGCACTTCGCCCGAGACCTGCATCGACTCGCCGAAGTTCGGCCAGATGATCCTCGTCCAATATGACCATAGCCCATCCACTAATTATCCGGCAACTCATACGGATATGCTCAATTCCTACGAGCCGGGGAACCTGCATTCGGGGTATCCGACCTATATCACTGATTTCAATGCCACCCAGGTCGACCCTACCAAAAACCATGGCGACAATTTCAACTATCTTGTTATGGCTGATTTCGATGTGACCGGCAATTCAGGCACCTGGCAGTTTGCGGTCGACGGGGACGACGCAGTCGAGGTCGAGATAGACGGCGTTGTGGTTGCCAATTTTTACGGGGCACACGGCAGCTGCAACTGTCAGACGCACTTTGGGTCCATTGTTCTTAACTCCGCAAACGGCATCAACGGCACGTCGTGGCACAGGCTGATCGCGAGGCATTTCGAAAGGAGCGGCAACGACGGAGTCAAGGTGTGGTATAAGAGGCCGGGCGATACGAAGTGGTCGATCTTCGGCCAGAAGAATAATCAGTTAAATATCAAGGCCCCGAATATCACCCCCGGAAACGAATGCAACGTCGAGTCCGGCAGCGGCGCGGGGACCTTCATCGGCGACGGCACGCTGCCTACGACCCCTTTTACGACCGGCAACGCCAAGCGTCACCTCTTCTGCAGCACATCCCTCGGCGACGGACCGAGCTATTCCCCGCTGCTCCGGCTACTTACGAACAGGAGCAACAGGATATGGGAGTGGTCGGCAAAGGAAAGGCCTGTCTGCGACAACTCACTGGGCACCCCGACGGATTACGCGGTGAGGGTGAACGTCTGTACCGCGACCGACGCTGCGGCGAACACAGACTATTTCAAGAAGTACTGCAAGCTCTATCCCGGTGGAGGCGGAACGTACAAGCCCATAGGGCTTCTCCAGAAATACGGCGAGAGCGACGGCACCAAGGTCTGCTCTAAGCAGTTTACGAAGGCATGCAACACCAACTCCGACTGTGTAACCGGGGAAGGCATCTGCATGGACAGGGTGAAGATGCTCTTCGGCCTGCTGTCAGGCTCATATGACTACAACCTCTCCGGCGGCGTCCTCCGTAAAAATGTCTGGTCGATACTCGACGAGACGAACGTCAACGACGGCACGTTCCAGACGTCGGAAAACGTCGAGGGAAATATCATCAATACGCTGGAGCGGATGAAGGTCGTAGGCTATAGCTACTCCAGTTATTCCTATGATTGCGGCTGGATAGAGACCCGTCAGCCGAACGAAGGGGAATGCAAGATGTGGGGCAACCCCATAGGCGAGATGATGTACGAGGCAACGCGCTATTTTGCCGATAAAGGGGCTCCCACCGCCGATTTCATGTATCCGAATAATGCCGATGGCGGGCTTAACCTTTCGAAGCTCGGCGTAAGCAATAAGCCCTGGATAGCGCCCTATGATCAGTATCCCGCCTGTTCGAGACCGTTCATGCTCGTCTTCAGCGACATCTCGCCGAGCTACGACTCGGACAAGATCCCGGGATCGTCGTTCAGCAGTTTTACTGGCGACCTTACAGGCCTGAATGCGACGACCGAGGCGAATATCATCGGGACATCTGAAGGCCTTGCGAATACGAGCGAATTCATAGGCCAGAACGGCGCGACCACGGACTTTCTCTGCTCTGCCAAGAACATCAGCAACCTCGGTAATGTAAGGGGACTCTGTCCCTATGAGCCGAACAAACAGGGCAGCTATTATTCCGCCGCTGTCGCGTATTACGCCAAGGAGATGCTGAAGACCTGCACGAACAGCCAGACGACGGTCTGCACTTCAGATTCGGACTGCGCAACACCGGCGCCGGCAGGCAAGTGCGTGAGGAAGAACATCAGCACATACTCGGTGGCGCTTCCTGCGCTCGCGCCTGAACTGACCATGAAGATCGGCGGAAAGAGCGTAAAGTTCATTCCCGCGGGCAAGTCGGTGAGCGGCTGCCTGAATGTCGACCAGGCGTGCGCAAATAAATGCACATTGAATGTCGATCAGGATTGCGGCGGGATTGCGAACTCAAAGGGCCTTCAGCTCTGCAACTGCAGCAGCACCGCCTTCTGCCCTTCCAACCAGTTGGTGAATATGTTCGTGGACAGGATCATTTATGATTCGAGCGGCAATGTGACCTACGCCAAGTTCAGGATCAACTTCGAGGACTCGGAACAGGGCGCCGACCACGACATGGACGCGATCGTAACTTATGAAATATCCGTAGACCCCACCGACCCGACGAACAAGATCATCATCTCGCTCTCTTCCGATTACGCCGCGGGCTGTATCAACCAGGTGCTCGGCTTCGTAATCTCCGGCACTACTGAAGACGGCGTTTACCTGCCTGTAAGGGACGCCGACAGCGCCTCCGCTGGAACAGGGGCCGGGAGCCTGCCGCTGAACTGGGAGCACACCTTCACGACTACGGGCACTTCTGTTCAGTCTTTGAAAGACCCGTTGTGGTACGCGGCTAAATGGGGCGGCTTCGAAGACGCGGACAACGACGCCAGCCCGCCCACGCCGAACCTTCAGTCGGAATGGGACAAAGACAATAACGGCACCCCCGACACTTACTTCCTGGCCGTGAACCCCCTTAAGATCGAGGAGCAGCTGGAGGCGGCGTTATTGGCTATACTGAGGCGCGCGTCCTCGGGTACCGCAGCATCGGTGCTGGCCTCCGGAGAGGGAAGCGGCGCAAACCTCGCGCAGGCGATATTCTATCCCAAGAAGATGTTTGACGCGGCGAATACGGAGCTCAGCTGGATAGGGACGCTGCAGAACTACTGGTATTACCTGGACCCGTCCCTGAGCAGGAGCACGATAAGGGAAGACACCATCCAGGACAGAAAAATGAAACTGGACGAGGATTATATCGTGAATTTCTTCTTCGACGATGCCGAGCAGAGGACCAAGGCCAGACGCAATCAGGGTGATGCGCAGGGCAACATCGGGGCACAGCAGCCTACCGTGTATATCGAGAACCTGAAGAACCTCTGGGAGGCCGGTCTCCAGTTATGGAATACCCCGGCCGCTTCGAGGACAATTTACACGAACTGCGGGCTAACCGGCGGCACCTGTATCTCGGGCACCGGACTGCTCGATTTTTCAACAGCCAACAAGACGACATTGCGGCCCTATCTGAACGCGGCGAGCGATGCCGAGGCAGAGGCGGTGATCCGGTATACGAGGGGTGAAGACACCCCGTTCAATCCGGCGATCGCCGGGTTCACCCCGGATTACCGGTCCAGGACGACTGCGATCGACCTGAACGGCGACAATCAGATCTCCGGCGCGGCTGAATCGCCGAAGGTCTGGAAACTTGGCGACATCGTGAACTCGACGCCGAGGATCGTGTCGTGGATACCGGTGGACAAATACGACCAAACGTATAACGATTCGACATATAAGGAGTTCGTCAGTACGTCTTCGTACAAAAAGAGGGGAACTATCATTACCGGCGCCAATGACGGCATGCTCCATGCGTTCAAACTCGGGTTGTTCCAGCTCAATAACGACAATACGTCTTTGAAGGCGGTGCTGTGTGACGATGCGAACGGAAACGGGGTCTGCGACGACGGAGTGCCCGCGACAGACACGCTCGGCACTGAACAGTGGGCGTTCATACCCGGACAGACCCTTCCCTACCTGAAGTATCTCGCGGACAAAGATTACTGTCACATCTATTCTGTTGATGCTACGCCCTTTATCGTAGATGCGAGCGTAGGGATCCCTTCCGCCTGCACAGAGACGGACTACTGGAAATGCGCGAAGACGGCGGACAGCTGGCGGACGATCCTTATCGGCAGCATGAGATACGGCGCGGCCTGCAGGAAGACAGGCTCGGGATGCAGCAACTGCGTGAATACCCCCATCACGGACCCTGCCGACAATACCAAGGGGCTCGGCTTTTCCTCTTATTTCGCGCTGGACATTACCGACCCGACCGCGCCGAAGAAGCTCTGGGAGTTTACCGATCCGACCCTCGGGTTCTCGACTTCCGGCCCCGCCGTTCTGAAAATAAAGGCTCGCACGGCATCAGGTTCTGTCAGCATTCCTGACGACAACAAGAACGGCAGATGGTTCGTTGTCCTGGCGTCGGGGCCCACGGGGCCGATCGATACCGGGGCCCATCAGTTTATGGGAACATCGGACCAGCCCCTCTCCCTTTTCATCCTCGATCTGAAAACCGGGGTCCTTGCAACCCCAAAGATCACCATGGACGGGACCAACGGCACCCCCAACCTCCCCAATGCTTTCTCCGGCTCCCTCGTGAATGGAAACATCGACTTCGATCATGACTACCAGGATGATGCCGTATACTTCGGCTACACAAAACTGGACAGCGCGCCCAATACATGGACGCAGGGAGGCATTCTCAGGCTCCTTACAAAGGAGGACCTGAACGGCGCCGATGTTTCGGCTACCGGAAATACCGCGTTGAACCCGGCCAACTGGCAGATCAGCACGGCGATAGACGATATCGGCTCAGTTTCGGCAGCGGTCGTCGCGAGCGGCTTTATCCCGACCGGGGCCTCGTGGCCTGCCTCAGGCTGGCTGTTCTTTGGGTCAGGGAGATACTTCTATAAGGGGGACGACAACAGCACTCAGCGCATGCTCTTCGGCATGAAGGACCCGTGCTTCAGCAAGTTTGTCAAGAATGCGAGCCCCCCCTATCTGTTAGCCGACACCGTATGCAGCGCCACGGACCAATATGCGCTGTCGGAACTTGACAATACCACGATTGATGTCCATGGGCCGTCTGTGACGAACGGCTGGTACGTGAAACTCGAAAGTCCGACCAATACCGAGACGAACAATATCGAAGGCACGACGATGAATGTCACTTCCACGGCAGAGCGCCTGATTACCGACCCTCTGGTGACCCCGAGCGGCGCGGTCTTTTTCACTACCTTCGAGCCGAGTGCGGACATCTGCCAGTATGGCGGAAACAGCTTCCTCTGGGCGCTGAAATGGGACACCGGCAGTTCCGCGGCCGCGGCCGGCATCTTGCAGGGCCAGGCGTTTCTCCAGGTCTCTACCGGACAGATCACGAACATCGATCTCGGGTCTGCCTTCGTTTCCAAAATAGCGATACAGCACGACCCGCCGCCGCTCCGGCCGCCGCCGCCTACTTTCACTCCCGGGCCGGAATCGGCAGGAAGACGGACCGGCGCGATCAACGGTATGCCTCCCGGAGGTCAGGGCCTGACCGTGGTAGTCGCACCGAAGCCGATACAGAGCATAATGCATATACGAAAACGATGAAGAAAAAAGGCTACACATTGGTCGAGCTTATGATCGTCATATCGATCATCGGCATACTTGCGGTTGCGCTCGGCTTTACTTACAGCGGCTGGCTGGGCAGGTACAAGGTCGAAAAGACCACCAAAGACCTTTATTCCGACCTCATGGACGCGCGGTCAAGGTCGATGCAGAGGGGCCGCATGTATTTCGCTGACTGGCCGACGTTCAATGAATACGAGATACGCGAGGACACCAATGGAAGCGGGCAGAACGATGCGGGGGATACAGTCCTGCCGGGTTTCCCGAAAAGGGTTGAATATTCCGTCAGTGTCTATTCAGTCAATACAAATATCGATGACTATACCGACAGGCAGCTTAGGAGCGAGGCGCTGTCGAACGCCGAGACTGATTTCGGCGACAAGGGAACGCTGTCGTGGCCGAGCATGCCTGCCCCGCCGGCAAACAGGGCGACTACCGGGATTATGTTCTGGATGACGTCGACTTATGATGCGGACTACGACTGCCTTTCAATGAGTCAAACAGGGATAGCCATGGGCAAGTGGGGAACGATGACAACGGGAGGAACGGGCTGCCGTGAGAAATAGGGTGCGAAACGAAAAAGGAATGACACTGGTAGAAGTGATGATCTCGATGGTGATATTGCTCCTGGTGTTTGTCGGGCTTATCCAGGCCTCATTGCTGAGCATCGATTACAACACCAGAAACGAGCTCCGAGACGAAGCAGTCAGGGTTGCCGCCGAGTCCATGGCCGGGGTCAGGGCAACACCTTTCGGCAATGCGGTCCTGGTCGACACCGGTGGAAACTGGGTCACCTTTCCGTCCCTGGGCACATCGGGGGCGGTTTTGCCCGGCGGCCCCGTTCGCAGAAACATCCGGCTTTTTCAGCAGCAGTATGACAGACAGATAATGATCACCGACCTGGACCCCGGTCCGACACCCTCCCTGAAGCGTGTTGACGTCAGGGTGGTCTGGACCGATCCCAAGGGAGAAACTCATACGCAGGCGATCTCTGCAAACGTGAGGAACAAATGAGGCGCTGCAGGACTGACAGGAGACAGGACGGCTTCACCCTCGTCGAACTGATGGTGACCTTGCTGGTTTTCATGATCGTTATAGTGGCCGCAACCAATATCTTCTCAGGGTTGCTTACCCAGTTCAAGCAGCAAAGCAGGATCGCCGAGACGAACATAGAAGGCATTATAGGTCTCGAACTGCTGCGCTATGACCTGGAGCAGGCAGGCAACGGCATCCCGTGGCAGCTCGACGGTGTGAATTATAGCGAAGTGCCATCAGGCGACGGTGCCTTATATGATGATGCGCCGACGAACCCTCCGAAGGCGATGATCATTGCGGACGGGGGTGCTCCCGAAACAGGATGGAGAAGCCCCGGCCAGGCAGTAGGGTCCAGCTATCCGGGGTCCGATGTGCTGGTGATCAAGGCGACAAACGTCGCCACCAGCGACGCCGCGCAGAAATGGACGCACATCATTAAAATGGTGCCGGCCCAGCACAATATCCTTAGAGAGTGGGGCACTATGCAGACCGAAAACCCGCTTTCTTCAGATTATGCGATTGTCATCAATCCGGGCACTTCGACCAGCCAGAGGGTGCTTATGAACAACGGCGGAGTCTTCTCGGTGCAGCTTAATGACAACCATTTCTCCTTCGTTCCACCGGGCAGTAATAGCACTACCTTTCCGTTTGAGCCCTTCAGGGACACTGATAACGACTTCATCGTGTACGGCATCAAGCCTGACGACGGCAGCGCCCCGAGGATGCCCTTTAACAGGGCCGATTATTATATCAGCGCCTCGAATGTGCCGTCGGTATGTGCCGCCTCCGAACTGCCGAAAACACAAAGGACAACGGGCGTTCTTTATAAAAGCGTTATTATAAACAGCACCAGCGGCACTAATGCAGGCAAACGGGGGGCGCCGATGCCGATCCTTAACTGCGTCGCGGACATGCAGGCGGTCGCGATGCTGGATACGGACAACGACGGCGTAATCGACGCGACTACCGGTGATCTTACCTTGATGGACGCAAACACGATCAGGACCCAGCTTAAGGAGATAAAGGTCTATGTCCTTGCGCAGGAAGGGCAGAAGGACCCGACTTTTACCTTCAACAATTTCACCGGCGCGTCCCCCGGGAATACTTGCCTGGGCAATTGTGCGACCTGTATAGCGGTAGGCGAGAACTGTGCCGGGAGCATCTTCGACCTGTCGAAGATCAGCGCCAACAGCGCAGACACAAATGATTATCTCCATTACCGCTGGAAGGTGTATACAATCGCAGTGACTCCGTATAATCTCAGGTAAAGAGGTGACGAATGAAGAAAATCCTGAAAAATGAGCAAGGCATGGCGCTGGTGATCGTGATGCTGCTTTCGTTGATAGGGCTCATGATCGTCTCTTCACTCCTCTTTATGATTACCATGGGCACCCGCACTTCGGGGCAACACAGATTTTTCAGGTCGGCCGATGATGCAGGACTCGGTGGGTCCGAGATATCGGTGGAGTTCGTGAAAAACCTAGGGTACCTCCCCGGTGCTTGGACGACGTTGACCGTAAATTCCACGTGTCTCCAGCAGAAATTGACATTATCAAGAGGGGACTGGACGACCACGAATTGGACGAATTGCAATACCAATGAGATGTCGCTTGATGCCGCAACAAACCCGGACCTCTTTTTCACGCTGCCGGGGCCTGCGGGGAAGGTGTTCAATGTCTCTTCCAAGATTGTCGACACGGTTGCGGGCAATTCCGATCGCAGCGGACTAATTATGGGGGGGAACCTGTCGTTGGGGGGAGTCGATAATTCAAACACGGGGCTCGTCAATCCTCCGCATCACCCATATGTCTACAGGATCGAAGTCCAGGCTGAGGACCCGACGAATACCTTCGTAAGGACGAGATATTCTGTTCTCTATGCATATTGACATGAAATTCATAATGAAGATCTTGCTTTTTGCGCTTGTCATCGGCCTTGCTGCATGCGCTCAGGAGAAGCCCGTCGAAAACGCGAACCGGCCGCAGCCGGTTGCGCCGGCAGGTGCTGCTCCGAGTGGCCCGGGTGGCGGTGGAGAAGTCGGGAATGCGCAATATGGCCTGGAGTTGAGACCGGCAGAAGTCTGGAAAAACAGCACACTGGCGGTTGCCCCGAGAGGCTTTAATTTGGCAGGTGCGAAGGTGGAGTGGCTTGTTAATGGCGCCCCGGTCGAAAACCCCCTTGTGGTCCAATATAAGGCGTCTGACGTCGCGAAGGGAGACGCTATCCAGGTCAGGGCATTAATTAACGGCATCGAGATAAAGTCGAACGAGGTGCGGGTCAGGAATTCGCCTCCGGCGGTCGGCAAGGTCAGGATCATGCCTGAAATTTTTAAGCCTGGTGATACACTCTATGTCGAAGTAACTGGCAATGATCCTGACAATGATCCGCTGACGTTCCTTTATGAATGGACAAGGAATGGCGAACCTGCCGGCACGGGCCAGAAAATAGAGGGCGGCATCAAGCGCGGCGATGCTATTGCGGTAAAAATTACCCCCTTTGACGGCGAGGTCTATGGGCGGCCGGTCGTCCTCAATGCCGGGATCCGGAACATGCCTCCCGTCATCGCCCAGCATAATAAGATCAACTTCGACGGCAAGGTCTTGACCTATCAGGTGAAGGCCTCCGACCCCGACGGCGATCCGCTCACTTATGCGCTCAAAGAGGGACCGACGGGCATGACCATCAATGCGGATTCGGGTCTCGTGACATGGAACGTGCCCGCTGAATTTAAGGGGAGCGGCTCTTTCACTGTGATAGCAAAAGACGGTCAGGGCGGCGAGACGAGCTATACCGCGAATGTAACCATAAAGAGCGAAGCGATAAAATAAATTTGATCTGTCTCGCGGCGCGGCTATTCGTGGCGGAAACTATTTGATTTGTTTCATTTTTCTTTCCCTTAACGACCTCTCATGCACAACCTCTTTCATTGACTTGGCTCTCTCCGTAAAGGTAATATTTCTGTATGCATTCACACGCGGATTTTGTCTCCCTCCATCTTCACACTGAATACAGTCTGCTGGACGGGGCGATACGGATAAAGGAACTGGTCGAGAGGGCGAGGGAGTTCAAAATGCCGGCCCTTGCCATGACCGACCACGGCAATCTCTTCGGCGCGGTGGAGTTCTACAAACAGGCGACGAAGGCAGGAATCAAGCCTATCATCGGCTGCGAGGTCTACGTTGCACCCGGCACCAGGACCGACAGGGGGGGGACCGAGGGGAAAGAAGAGGCATCGTTCCACCTCATCCTTCTTGCGAGGGACAACGCCGGATACAGGAACCTCGTGACGCTCGTGACAAAGGCCTATCTGGAGGGGTTCTATTACAAGCCGAGGATCGATATGGACCTCCTCGAACAATACAGCGGCGGACTTATCGGTCTTTCGGCCTGTCTCAAAGGCGAGATTCCCTACTGTCTGCAGCGGGGGATGGTCGACAGGGCGAGGGAAAGGGCGCTGCAGTTCAAGCATATCCTCGGCCCGGAGAACTTCTACATTGAGATACAGGAGAACGGCCTTCCCGAACAGACCGAGGCGAACATTAAACTGGTCGAGCTTGCCCGGGAGCTCCATGTAGGCGTTGTGGCGACGAACGACTGCCATTACCTGAAGCGCGAGGACGCAAAGGCGCATGAAGTGCTCCTCTGCATCCAGACCGGCAGGACGATGAAAGACGCCACGAGGATGAAGTTTGCTACGGACGAGTTTTACTTCAAATCGCCGCAGGAAATGAAGGAGGCTTTCAAGGAGATCCCCGAGGCGATTGCGAATACCGTCAGCATCGCCGAGCGGTGCAATGTCGAGTTCGTGCTCGGCGAAAGCCTTCTGCCGCATTACCAGGTCGAAACAGGCGAGAGTCCGGATGACTTTCTCACGGCACTTGCGGCGTCCGGTCTGGACCGGAAATTCGGCGGAAATCCGCCTGAGGCCTACCGGGAGCGGCTGAAACACGAACTCGAAGTGATCCGGAAGATGGGCTATGCCTCCTACTTTCTGATCGTCTGGGACTTCATAAGCTTCGCGCGTTCGAAGGGGATACCGGTAGGCCCCGGCAGAGGTTCTGCCGCCGGCAGCCTTGTTTCATATGCCGCCGGCATTACCGAGATCGATCCGATCAGGTATAACCTCCTCTTCGAAAGGTTTTTGAACCCCGAGAGGATCAGCATGCCGGACATCGACGTCGACTTCTGCCAGGACAGGAGGTCCGAGGTGATATCCTATGTCTCCGAGAAATACGGCAAGGACCGGGTCGCCCAGATCATCACCTTCGGGACGATGGCGGCGAAGGCGGCGATCCGCGACGTCGGCCGCGCCATGGACATGCCCTATGCCGAGGTCGACAGGATAGCCAAACTTGTGCCGAATACACTCAAGATAACGATCGGGGATGCGATAAAGGCCGAGCCGCAGCTGAAGGAGATGTATGAGTCGAACGCCGAGGTGAAAGAGCTTCTGAATATCGCGATGCGTCTCGAAGGGCTCAACCGCCACGCCTCGACGCATGCCGCGGGCGTCATCATCGCCCCGGTTCCGCTGACCGAATATACCCCTCTTTACAAGAGCCCTTCCGATGAAAGCATCATGACCCAGTTCGACATGGGATCGGCCGAAGCGATCGGCCTGCTGAAGTTCGATTTCCTCGGACTCAAGACGCTTACGGTGATAGAGAAGACCCTTGCGCTGATCGGGCAGGGCGGCAGGGAGGTGTCGTTGCGGGAAATACCGCTCGACGACAAGGAGACGTATGAGCTCCTGAGCTCCGGCCAGACCACCGGCATATTCCAGCTCGAAAGCGCGGGGATGAAAGACATCCTCGTGAAGATGTGCCCCAACAGGTTCGAGGACCTCATTGCGCTCGTGGCGCTTTACAGGCCGGGTCCGATCGGCAGCGGCATGATCGACGACTTCATAAAAAGGAAGAAGGGGAAGACCCCGGTACGATACGACCTGCCCCAGCTGAAGGAGATCCTCGACGAGACGTACGGCGTCATTCTCTACCAGGAACAGGTGATGCGGATCGCGAACAAGCTGGCGAGCTTCACGCTGGGACAGGCCGATATTCTGAGGAAGGCGATGGGTAAGAAGAACCCCGAGGCTATGGCAAAGCAGAAGGAGAATTTCGTAAAGGGCGCGATTGCCAACGGCATATCCGAGAAGAAGGCAGGCAAGATTTTCGACCTCATGGAACTCTTCGCAGAGTACGGGTTCAACAAGTCCCATTCCGCGGCCTACGCATATGTCTCGTTCCAGACCGCGTATCTCAAGGCGCACTACCCGGTCGAGTTCATGGCAGCCACGCTCAGCTCGGACAGGAACGACACCGACAAGATCGTCAAATCGATCAACGAGTGCCGCAAGATGAAGATAGAGATACTGCCTCCGGACATCAATCTCTCAGGGAGAGAGTTCAAGGTGATCGGCAACTCCATACGCTTCGGACTCGAGGCGGTGAAAGGGGTCGGAGGCGCGGCGATAGAATCGGTCCTCGAGGTAAGGACAGGTGACGGACCTTTTCAGTCTGTTGCCGATTTCGTCGGTCGCGTGGATACAAGGAAGGTGAACAAGAAG
The DNA here is from genome assembly GCA_021811105.1 of Nitrospirota bacterium. Classification (GTDB taxonomy): domain Bacteria; phylum Nitrospirota; class Thermodesulfovibrionia; order Thermodesulfovibrionales; family UBA6898; genus Sulfobium. Next base: position 23,119 of record JAJZPM010000033.1, read on the forward strand.
GTACTGGAAAGCCTGGTCAAGGCCGGTGCGTTCGATTCTCTCGGCGTCACGCGTGCATCGGCAATGCAGACGGTCACCGGCCTGCTCAACGGCGGCCCCAGGAAAGACGACGGCCAGACGAGCATGTTCGGTGACGAGCCGGCGGCTGCCGTACCCGAAGCCCCTGAATGGGACGAAGCGGAACTGCTCAGGAACGAGAAGGAAGCGCTCGGCTTTTATATCACGGGTCATCCCCTGTCGCGATACGACCTCCAGCTGAGGAGGATCAGGGCCAGAAAGACGTCTGATCTCGAAGGCGCCGCCGACAAGGAAGAAGTCGTGATCGGGGGTGTGCTGAGGGGGATCAAGAAGAAGAACGTAAAGTCCACGGGAGATTTGATGGCATACCTGACCCTCGAAGACGACGAGGGAAGCATAGAGGTGATCGTTTTTTCTGAATTGTACAAGAGCGTCAACCTTCTTCTGAAAAAGGACGCCCTCATGCTCATCAAAGGCAGCATCGACAGGGACGAAAAAGGTGTCCGGGTGAGGGCGCGCGAGGTCTTGGGCCTCGAAAACGCAGGAAAGGCGGGCCTGAAAAGGCTAGAGATTGCGCTGAGGGACCCTGATTCATGCAGGGACAGGCTGCAGGATATCCGGACGCTCGTTTCCCGTTATCCGGGCGACTGTCAGCTCTATCTGCGCATCAGCCTCAACCGCTCCCAGACGCTGATCGCTACGGGGATCAACCTGAACCCGGACAATGTGCTGATCAGCACGCTTGAAGATATGGTGGGAAGAGGGGCGGTGAGCGTCTCGTGATGAGGTCGTACCTGGAGTTCGAAAAGCCTATCGAAGATCTAGAGGTGAAGATCGAGGAACTGAAGCGCATATCCGACGGCAAGGACATTAACCTGACCGGGGAAGTAAAGAAGCTTGAGAAGAAGGTGCGCGATCTTCGGACAGAGATCTTTTCGAAGCTTACCCCCTGGCAGAAGACGCTCCTGGCAAGACATCCCGACAGACCCTATACACTTGATTACATACCGCTTATTACCGAGGATTTCATTGAGCTGCACGGCGACAGGAGGTTTGCCGACGACAAGGCGATAGTCGGGGGGCTTGCGAGGATAAAGGGCCATCCCGTTGTGATCGTCGGCCAGCAGAAGGGACGCGGCACAAAGGAGAGGATAAAACGGAATTTCGGGCAGCCTCACCCCGAAGGGTACCGGAAGGCGCTGCGACTGATGGAGCTTGCCGAGAAGTTCAAACGACCGGTCGTCACTTTTGTCGACACGCAGGGCGCTTATCCCGGGCTCGGCGCGGAAGAGCGGGGCCAGGCAGAGGCGATCGCAGTCAACCTCATGCGGATGGCGCGGCTCGGGACCCCGATAGTTTCGGTCGTGATCGGCGAGGGAGGCAGCGGCGGAGCGCTTGCCCTCAGTGTGGCCGACCGCTTCTACATGCTCGAGCATTCGGTGTATTCGGTCATATCCCCCGAGGGTTGTGCAGCGATACTCTGGAGGAAGAACGGCGAGCTCGGCCCGGAGGATTTTTCGAAGGCTGCCGAGGCGTTGAAGCTCACCGCGCAGGACCTCCTTAAGTTCAAGATCATAGACGACATCATCGCTGAACCGGTGGGGGGGGCGCACAGGGACGTTGAGCAGGCTGCGAAGAACATCGGGGACAAGATTGTCGTTGCCCTCGAAGAATTGAGTCAGAAGACCCCTGCCAGGCTCGTGGAGGAACGGTATAAGCGGCTGAGAAAGATAGGCGGACTCGCCGGAGAGGCATAGCAGCCGGAAGCGTTCCTGATTTTGTTACAATAACAAATAAAAATCTTGGAGGAACCATGAAGAAAATAATTGTCCTGCTGCTTCTTGCACTGGCGGCCGTCTCATGTCAGAAGAAGGAGGAGCCGAAACCGCAATACCAGTTCCCGACTGGTCCTGTCCAGACCGGACCGATACAGGATGATACAGCGATGCTGAAGGAAGTGGTGAAGAACGATCCGAAGAATGTCGCCGCATGGATAAAGCTCGGGAACGCAATGATGGATACGAACCGTTTCAGCGAGGCGATCGATGCATACCAGAAGGCGCTTGCGCTGGACCCGAAGAATGTCGACGTGAGAGTCGACATGGGGACCTGCTACCGGAATACCGGCAAGCCCGATGTCGCGGAGAAGGAGTACAGGGAGGCGCTCGAGATAAACCCTAACCATCCCATTGCGCACCGGAACCTTGGGGTCGTCCTGGCCGATCTGAAGGACAATGCCCAGGCGGTGAAGGAGTTCGAGAGGTATCTCCAGCTTGCCCCGAACGCTCCCGATGCGCCGACGATCAGAAATCTCATGCAGCAACTGAAGGCCGCCAAATAATTTTATTTTGCGGACGATTCAGGATAAGCTCGCACGCGTGCCGGCCAAGCCGGGCGTCTATTTTTTCAAGGACGAAAAAGGCAGGATACTCTATGTAGGCAAGGCAAGGGACCTGAAAAACCGCCTTCGCAGCTACTTTCAGAAATCCGCGGCCCTCGACGAAAGGAAGGCCGCTATGGTGAGGAGCGTCAGGGACTTTGAATACACCGTTACCGAGAACGAACTCGAGGCCTTTGTGCTCGAAGCTAACCTCATCAAGCAGTTCCGGCCGAGATACAATATACTCCTCAGGGACGACAAGAGCTACCCCTACCTGAAATTAACGGTGAACGAAACATGGCCGCGTCTCGAAGTGGTGAGGAGGGTCCAGAAAGACGGGGCGCGATACTTCGGTCCGTACGTCCCCGCAGGCGCGATGTGGGAAATCCTCTCCTTTATCCGGAACAATTTTAATATCAGGACCTGCAAATATTCACTCGAAAAGAGGATGAGGCCGTGTATCCAGCACCAGATCAAGAGGTGCATCGCTCCTTGCGGCGGCCACGTGGATCATGATGAATATATGCAGATGATCGACGAGGTGAGGCTCCTCCTTGAGGGCAGGAACAGCGGCCTTCTCAACGTCCTCGAGAAAAAGATGAGGCGGCTTTCCGCCGAAATGAAGTATGAGGAGGCGGCGCTCCTGCGGGACAGGATACGGGCGATCAGGCAGATATCCGAAAGGCAGAAGGCGGTCGCTCCTCAACTCGGAGATGTGGACGTTATCGGGATTTTCAGAGAAGCGGGCAGAGCGGTCTTTAAGATATTATTCATTCGAAACGGCTTCATGATCGGATCACGGCATTTCATCATCGTCGATGCGGCAGGGGAGACAGACGGTGCCCTGCTCGGCAATTTCATCGGACGGTTCTATGAAAAAGAGATCATCCCTGCGCCTGAAGTCCTTTGTCCGTTTCGTCCTGAAGACGCCGGGCTGCTCGCCTCATGGCTTTCCGGCAGGCGGGACTCGGCGGTGAAGATCGCCGTGCCCAAAAGGGGGATCAGGAAGAAACTTGTGGCGATGGCGGAAGAGAACGCCCTGCTTCTTTCCCGGAGCGACCGGGGACCGGAGGGGACCGCACCGACGGAGAGGCTCACGGAATTCCTCGGGCTCGAAAAAGTCCCGGAAGATATCGGGGCGTTCGATATTTCTAACATCGCGGGCAAGGAGCCGGTCGGCGCCTTTGTCTATTGGGCGGACGGCATGTTTCGAAAAGACAAATACCGGCATATCCGGATGGACGCGGTGCAGGGGCCGGATGATTACGCGATGATGAAGGAGATGGTTAGGAGGACTTTTAAAAAGTCAGGAGTCGGGAGTGAGGAGTCAGGAATGAGGCGCAAAGAAGAAAACACCTCACACCTTGCACCTCACCCCTCACGTCTTACGCCTTTGCCTGTGCCTGATCTCATCGTAATTGACGGTGGAAAGGGACAGCTCGGGGCTGCACGGAAGGCATTGGAAGAACTCGGTATTGACACGGCGGTCATAGCGGTTGCAAAAGACCCTGACAGGGCCTTTCTCGCGGACCGGGAAGAGCCCCTCAGTCTGGAAGACGGCGGTGCTCCGTCGCTCCTCCTCAGGAGGATACGGGACGAGGTCCACCGGTTTGCGGTCCGCTATCACAAGAAACTGCGGGCGAAGAGGACCTTCGAATCGCCTCTCGAAAAGATCCCCGGGGTCGCGAGGAAAAGGAGATTTGCCCTGCTAAAACATTTCGGAAGTATCGAGGCGATCAGAAGCGCCCCGGTCGAAGAGATCGCGGGGCTCAAGGGTTTTCACAGAAAGATCGCGGAGAAGATACACGAATCACTGGCGAAGTCAGAGAAGGAGACAGCATGAAAATTTTTATTTCGGGCTCGCTCGCATACGACAGGATCATGGATTTTCCGGGAAGGTTTTCGGACCATATCCTCCCTGATAAACTCCATATACTGAACGTCTGCTTTACCGTCAACGGCATGATCGAGAAGTTCGGGGGCACCGCCGGAAACGTTGCCTATTCGCTTAGCCTCCTGGGGGAAAGACCGGTCGTAGTCGCTACGATCGGCAAAGACTACGCGGCCTATTTCTCGTGGCTCAAGCAAAACGGTATCCCTGTCGAAGGCATCAGGATCATCGATGAGGAATTCACTGCGGGGGCCTATATTACCACCGACAAGGCCGACAATCAGATAACCGGGTTCAACCCTGGTGCGATGAAGCACCGGGCAGGCTATTCGCTCGAAAAGGCAGACGGCGGGGCGATTTGCCTGGTCGCGCCTGGTAACCTCGGGGACATGATCGGATACGCTGAGGACTGCAGGAAGGGTGGGATACCGTATGTCTGCGATCCCGGGCAGTCGCTCACGCAGTGGGACGGAAAGGCGCTGAGAGAATGGATCAGGGGGTCTCTGCTTCTGATTACAAACGATTATGAACTCGAGTTGGTGATGAAGATGACCGGCGAGGACAAAAGGGGGCTTTTGAGCCTGACAGGGACGCTGATTACTACCCTCGGCGAAAAGGGGTCGCTCGTGAGCACGCCGCACTCAGCGGTCCCCATCCCCGCGGCAGAGGTGGATAACGTGGTCGATCCGACGGGCGCAGGGGATGCATACCGGTCTGGGCTGCTGAAAGGGCTTGCGGGAGGGAAGGACATGTTGACCGCTGCGAAGATGGGAACGGTGGCTGCCGCCTACGCAGTCGAAAGGTACGGCACCCAGGAGCACCGCTTTTCGCATGAAGACTTCATGGAGCGATACCGCCGGAACTTCGGGGAGAGGTAACTTGGGGGGGGCGACCAATTTATTGGTAGCGTCCTGGAGTATGTTGAATATTCCCCCTTTGGCAAAGGGGGATGAAGGGGGATTTTTCAGAATAATAGGATATCATCTTTCAATAAATCTCCCCTAGCCCTTTTCCAAAGAGGGGTTTTAAGAATACCAGCTTTTCCCCCAGGCCTGTATCACGGTTAGCTTGGAAATTTTGTGCTGCTCTCCGGTAGAATATCCGGAGGGATTGCTCGGTAAAGGCGCAGGAAAACGCGGCGTTTTCCGAAATCCCTGAGGGAAAAAATGAGGCATAAAATAACAGTTTATCTCCTCTCTCTTTTCGCGTTTTTCGCCGCCGGCGCGATATTGGCCGTCTTTTATATCAGGACTACCACTGAAGAAGTCGACCGTCTCCTTATGCTTCATCAGATAGAGGACCTGCGTCAGAACCTGGTGATGAGCGTGCAGAGGGTCCAGGCAGACCTGTACACCGTACGAAGCGCTCCCGGCGAAAACATCGAGCCTATTATCGAGAATGTATCGACTCTCGAAGTGCGCGCCGGGCACTGCACTTCCTGTCATCACGAGCCTCTGGTGACAAAGGAACTTGAAAGGATGCAGTCGCTTGTCCATGGCTATCAGGATGCCCTGAGCCAGTACATCACGGCTTCTGCCGATGCGAAACGGATCGAAGGACTGAAGCTCGGCGCGGTGGGCATAGGCAACAAGATCCTATTTGCCGCCGAGGGCATGTCGGTCAGGGCGGGTGACGAGCTCGGAAAGATGACCAGATCCGTGATGGTAAAAATAGAAAGGGTCAAAACAATCCTCTATGCGACCATCATTTTGTCGTGTATCCTCGGGATTGTTATCTCGGTGCGTCTTACCATGGCCGTCACGCATCCCGTAAATGAACTCGTGAAGGCGGCCCGTGCGATCGAGCTGGGTGAAGTAGGATATACGATTTCTTATTCTGACAAGACCGAACTGGGCGAGCTTGCCGGCGTGGTTAACAGGATGAGCGCGGCACTGGAAGACGGATATACGAAACTCCATAGTGAAATCATCGAACGCAAGAAGACCGAGGAGGCGCTGCGGCAGAGCGAGGAAAGGTATGCCCTTGCCGCGCGTGCCGCAAACGACGGACTCTGGGACTGGCAACTCTCCCAGAACAAAGTCTATTTTTCGAGCCGCTGGAAGAGCATGCTGGGGTACGAGGGTGCCGATCTGGGGACCGGCCCGGAGGAATGGTTCAGGCTGGTGCATCCGGATGACCGGAAACATTTTGAAGCCAAGATCGCCACGCATGTAAACGGCCACACGACACACCTGGAATGCGAGTACCGAATCCTGCACAAGGACGGCGCATATCGATGGGTGCTGAATCGCGGGCTTGCAGTGAGAGACATAAACGGAAAAGCCTACCGGATGGCCGGTTCACAGACCGATATCACCGAGAGGAAAATGGCGGAGAAGCAGCTGCTCTTTGATGCCTTCCATGACGCCCTGACGGGTTTGCCGAACCGGGCGCTTTTCACGGACCGCCTCCAGCACCGACTGCGGCAGGCGGCCAAGAGCAAACAGCGGCCCACGGGATATATGTTCGCGGTGCTCTTCATTGATCTGGACCGATTCAAGATAATCAACGATAGCCTCGGCCATCTCATTGGCGACCGCCTGCTCGTGGCCGTCAGCCGGAGACTGACCGAGTCTGTCCGGCCCGGGGATACCGTGGCGCGCCTGGGAGGGGACGAATTCGCGGTTCTCCTCGAGGACGTCAGGGACAGGGAACATGCTGAGCAGGTCACGGAGCGACTCCAGAAGGAGCTGCCGGCACCCTTCCTTATCGAAGGCCATGAGGTATTTACTACTGCAAGCATCGGGATCGCCCTCAGTTCGCAGGATTACGAGAGGCCCGAAGACATGATCCGAGATGCGGACATCGCGATGTACCAGGCTAAGGCGAGAGGCAAGGCGCATCACGCGGTGTTTGAGTCGGGAATGTATACCACCGCAGTGGCCCGTCTCGAGACAGAGACGGACCTGCGCAGGGCGGTCGAGCATGGCGACTTTGTCGTGCACTACCAGCCGATTATCGAACTCAGCACAGACGGCCTTATCGGGTTCGAGGCGCTTGTGCGCTGGAACCACCCGGTGCGGGGCCTCGTGTATCCGGCAGATTTTATTCCCCTTGCAGAGGAGACCGGACTTATTTTCCAGATCGGGGAATGGATACTCAACGAGGCCTGCAGCCAGCTGCGCAGCTGGCGGAGCCAGTACCCTATGCACGCCGGTTTGAAGATGAGTCTGAATATCTCGAGCCGGCAGTTTCTGCAGTCCGATCTGGCGCAGAAGATCAGTCAGGCCCTCCAGAAGAATGCGCTCGATGCCTCCAATCTCACTATAGAAATAACCGAAAGTATGATCATGGAGAACATCGATTCTGCGGTGGAGGTGCTGAAACAACTGCAGGCGATGGGCGTCCATATCCACATAGACGACTTCGGCACGGGATATTCATCACTTAGTTACCTCCAGCGGTTCCCGGTGAACGCGCTGAAGATCGACCGGTCGTTCGTCGACAAGATGCATATCGACAAGGAGAACCTCGAGATCGTCAAAGCGATCGTTTCCATGGCGGGCAACCTGAAACTCGACCTGATTGCCGAGGGGCTCGAAAAGACCGACCAGCTTGTCCGCCTGCGGGAACTGAATTGCGCCTACGGTCAGGGATTTCTGCTCTCCAGACCGATGGATGCCGCTGCGGCCGAATCCTGGATGCAGAAGAAGTTTCGGGGCATGGCTCCCTGATGGGCGCTCACCCATTCCGGATGTGATACAATAGCGCCTCCGTACTCAGGGACGCCGAAGGCCGCATCATCGCAGGGATCGAGGTCGTCCGGGACATCACCGCCCGAAAAAGAGCCGAAAACGAGCTTTGCCGCCGGATAGATAAACTCGGCCATGCTCCTTCAGAACTGATTGCGGTCATAAACGAAGTGTATGAGTCGGGCAGGAACCTGGGTCTTCCTCTTGCGGAGCCTTTTGCCGGCGAGGCGGGGAAAGATAAAATGATAGCGCCGCACGAAATACTCTCGGCGAGGGAACTGCAGGTCCTGCGCATGATCGCGTCGGGGAAGGCGGGGAGAACGATAGCGGATGAGTTGTCGCTCAGCGTAAAGACCGTCGCCACCTTCCGGAGCCGCATCCTGAAAAAAATGCGCTTGACAAACAATGCGCAGCTTGCGCAGTACGCAATAAGACATCGCCTGATTGACGGATAGCTCACGTTACAGACACCGGACTCACTGCTGTTGCACAGATACCGGACGAGAACGCCTAAAGGTCTTGTAACGCTGCCTCCTATTCACAAGCATACTGCGGCGATATAATGAACCATGATCAACGAAGGGGCGATAAAGTCCTATCTGTTGCAGAAATACGAAGATACCGTCGGCGTCGAGATACGTAAACTCGGCTCCGGCGTGCAGGGCTCCGGGTTCCTCGTGGAACTGAAGACGGAAACGGAAACGCGTTCGTACGTCGTCAAGGGTCTGCTCTCAGAAGGGCTCGGGCACGACTATCCTTCGGACAGGGCGGCGGTCTTCCTCCTCGACCTTGAAGAATACAAAAACCTTCCTAAACACGTGCGGGCGGTCGACGTGCTTTCAGAGATGGAAGACGGCACGGTAAAGTCCATCGGGGGGGGCAGGGAATATTATCTGCTCATGGAAAGAGGGGAAGGGACGGACTACTTCCATGACCTTGCGGCGTTTCCGAAGAAGAAGCGCCTTGAGGCAGGCGACATCGCAAAGATAAAGGCGATGGCCTCGTACCTCGCGAATATTCATTCGGTAAAGAAGAATTCGAAGACGCTTTACTGGCGGAAGCTGAGGGACACGGTCGGTCACGGCGAGTGTCTCATGGGGGTTTTCGACACCTATCCCGACGGTGTGCTGAGTTATCGGGGAATGGCGGATATCGAGAAAAAGTGCGTCGACTGGAGGGCGAAGCTGAAGCCCCGTCACGCGCGATTGTCGCAGATACACGGCGATTTTCATCCGGGCAACATATGGTTCAGCGGCGATGAGGATTTCATACTTCTCGACAGAAGCAGGGGACCGTGGGGTGAGCCGGCAGACGATGTCACGGCGCTGGCGATCAACTATATATTTTTTTCGGCAAGAAACCATGGGGATGTCCGGGGCGCGTATCTGGAAGGGCTGCAGTTCTTCTTTGATGAGTATATACGCCTTACGGACGACACCGAGATTCACGGCGTGGTCGCTCCCTTTTTTGCGTTCAGGGCGGTGGTTGTCGCGAACCCCATCTTCTATCCTGACCTCCCGAAAGATGCGCGGGAAAAGATATTCAACTTTACGCGGGCGGTTCTTTCAGCCGAGCGATTCGACGCGGAGCGGGTGAACGAGTACCTGAAAGGATAGAAGGGCATTACGATTTAGAGTCTTCCGAGGACCCTGCCGATAAGGGAAAATCCCTTTGGCAAAGGGAGGACAGGAGGGATTTTACAAAAAAATGTTGTCAATATTATGAGGCCGTTATTAAGAGTCTCATAATTGAATTGACAGTAACCATAAAAATCTCCCCCGACCCCTCTTTGCTAAAGAGGGGGACAGGGAAATATTACAGCAAAGTCTAAAGAGCAAAAAATTATTGGAGCTACCGGCGATTTGAAAACTTCAGATAGTTTTCCCAGACCGCCAATAATTCCTTTGTAGCCCTCAGGTCGCCGGCGCAATACCGCGCGATTTCGATGTGCTTTCCCGACTGGAAGAGCTCTTTTACCTGGTATCCTGTGATGCCGTCTTCTTTCGGACTCTTAATGCCGAAGGTCCTGCACCACATATCGAGGCTGAACTTCCTGCGGGATGCGCCGAAGAAGGTGAGCTGGTCGAAAAGGTCGATATGGGCGTCTCCGTAACGGTTCGGCATAAGGTCCCTTTTCGGCTTTATCTTATGGACCGCGGAGCGCACCATTATGAAGGGGCAGTCGAAACCCCTGCCGTTGAAGGTGACGAACTGGTCGTAGCTCTTCACCGTGTCCCAGAACTTTACCAGGATATCTTCTTCGGTCCCGCTTTCGTACCTGATGCCGTCCTCTTCAAAGGGCAGCAGGGGGTCGCTCCTGTTCTGGAAGTAGACCGCTCCTTTTGCCGTGTCGGGATTCAACATGCCTATAGCGACAATCTCGCCCGTAAGAGGATAGAAAGAAAGACTCTCTTCGACTTCCTTCTTTTCTTCATCGGACTCAGCCCATCTGAGCAGATAGTCCTGGACCGGTTGTTCGAGCGAATCGAAATCCTTTCCGACGGTCTCTATATCAAATATGACGCGGGACATTTTCAGTGAGCAGTAAATAATGAACAGTGAGCAGTAAAAAAAGCGAAAGCGCTCAACAACCGTCGCGCCTGCATGGCTCCCCTGCTTTTCCCCTTCTCATTTCTTGTTTTCTGCCGAAGCAGGCGGCGCAGGGATGTCCCTGAAAATGTTCCATGTCTTCAGGATGTCCACCGCGCGCTGAAGCTGGATATCGTCCTTTTCGTCCACCTCGATCGGGGCCATCTCCACATCCTCAGGCTTCATGTCCGTCTGTTCGTTCTTCAGATGCCGCGCGAGGTCCTTTTCCCTCAAAACGGGATGCTCCTTTGCCCCGTTTTTCGCCTCGAGTTTCAGCACGATATCCGGTGTGATGCCTGTGTTCTGGATCGATATACCCTTCGGAGTATAGTATTTGGCCGTGGTGAGCCTCAGGCCGGCGCCGTCGCTAAGCGGGATCACCGTCTGTACCGAACCCTTGCCGAAGGTCTGCGTTCCGAGGATGGCGGCCCTGTTCCAGTCCTTCAGAGCGCCTGCCACGATCTCCGAAGCGCTAGCGCTCCCCTGGTTGACCAGCACGATCATCGGTTTGGTGAAGTGCGACTCACCGTCGGTGAAGAATTCCGACTTTTCGCCGGACCTCGTTTTTGTATACACGACGAGCTTGCCCTTCGGAAGGAACTGGCTTGTCACATCGATGGCGCTGTTTAAGAGGCCTCCGGGATCGTTCCTCAGGTCGAGCACGAGGGAGTTCACCTTTTCACCTTCGAGCTTTTTCAGGGCCGCCTCGAGATCGGATGCCGTCATCTCCTGGAACTGACTGAGCTTTATATATCCGATCTTGTCTTCGAGCACCTTCGCCTTGACGCTTTTTATCTTAATGATGTCCCTCATAAGTGTGAAGTCCTTCGGCTCTTGCCATCCCTCGCGCAAGATGCTGAGCGTGACAGAGGTTTTCGGGGCGCCTCTCATCTTCGTCACCGCGTCTTCGAGTGTCATGTCTTTGGTGGGTTCCTTATCTATTTTCACAATCTTGTCCCCAGCCTTGATACCCGCTTTGTAGGCAGGCGTATCCTCGATCGGCGCGATTACGGTAAGGGTTTTGTCCTTGATGCCTATCTGTATGCCCAGCCCCCCGAATTCGCCCTTCGTCTCTACCTGCATTTCCTTGTACGCCTCGGGAGGCATGAAGCTTGAGTGAGGATCGAGGGAACCTAGCATGCCCTTTATGGCGCTGTAGACGAGGTCCTTGGTATTCACCTCTTCGACGTAGTATTTCTTCACCATCGAGAGCACCTCGGTGAACGTCTTGAGCTCCTCGTATCCCTCGCCGGCGGCGCTCACGCTGGTCACCGACATTCTCCCTACCGATACGCCGAGAACCGCCGTGAAAACGACCAGCATCACGACCACCGCTATCCTCTTGACTTTCATCAAACTGACCTCCTGATTATCCTCTCCTGTGCCGCAGCCACTGGGCCGGGTCGAGGGGCTTGCCTTTATATCTAATTTCAAAGTAAAGGCCGGGGGCATTCAACATGCCTGACGTCCCGACCTTACCGATAACCTGGTTTTCTTTTATTATATCTCCAACATGGGAAAAAATCTCCGAAAGGTTTCCGTACAGCGTATGATACCCGCTGCCGTGGTTGACGATGACGAGCTGACCGAAGCCCTTGAACCACTCGGCGAATATCACCTTCCCCTCATGGACGGCCCTCGCGTCGGAGTTTGCAGAGGTCTCGATTTGGACGCCGTTTCTGAAAACCGGTGTATTGTACTGAGGGTCTCTCTGAGACCCATAGGGGACGGCGATCCTGCCGTCCGCGGGCCACGGGAGCTTCCCCTTGAACCGGGTGAACCCGATGCCGGGTCCCGTATAGGTATCGGTCCTTGACGACCGTTCTATGAGGTCGAGGAGTCTCCTGGAAGCCTCTTTCAGCTCGGCGAGCATCTTCTGCCGTGACACTTTTTCCTTCCTGACTGAAGAGAGGATAGTTTCTTTTGCCCGCTTTTGATCGGCCAATTCATTTTCCTTTGCCTTGATCCTCTCCGCATCGGTCTTGAGTTCCGCCTTCATGGTCTTCAGATGTTCGTATTTCTCGGTGAAGTCCCTCAGGTTTTCGCGGTAATCGCCGAGAACCTGATGCTCGTGGAGCGTGATCTGCTCGAGATATTTCCAGGTCCTCATCATCTGGGAGATGTCCTCGGCGCTGAGCAGGAGCACGAGCATGTCGCCCGAATAGCCGAAACGGTTCATGATCCGCAGTTTTCGCTTCAGCCAGTCCTTCTGTTTTTCGAGTGTCCCCCTGATCTTCTCGATCTCGGCAGTGGTGGTCCGGATCGCCGCTTCGGTCTCGCTCATTTTCTTTCTGTACTTTCTCAGTTCCGCCTCGATCCTGTCGAGATTGCCATTTACGCCTTCAATCTCGCCGAGGATGGAAGATTCCCGCTTCTGCGCCTCACCGAGCTTCTTCTTCTGCTCGGCCATCTTCTTCTGGACTCTCTGGTATTCCTCCTCGTGTGAGTTGACGGCTGCGGTAACGGGCGGGGGGACGAGGAGCAGAAAGAGGAGCAGGGGCAGAAACAGGAACATCAGTACTTCAGCCTTCCGAGGGCGATGGCGGCTCCGGTGACGCCGAGGAACGTACCGACGAAGGGCAGGACGAGGAACAGGTCCGTAGGAAAGAGTATTGCCTTGAAGATCGGCATCGAGACGCTGAGCCTCAGAAGGACTATATAGTAAAAGGCAAAGATGCCGAGAAGGCTCACGACGCCGCCCGATGTGCCGATGAGGGCGCCCTCGACAAGAAAGGGCGTCCTGATAAAGGCCTTTGTGGCACCGAGCAGCTTGAAGGTCTCGATCTCTTCGTCCCTGCGATAAAAAAGGATCTTTACCGTGCTGTAGCAGACGAAGACGATGCCCGCCCCGAGGCTCGCGATCAGAATTAGTCCGATTGTCTTCATCCCGACCCTCAGATAATTGAGTGTGGAGAGGAATTTTTCGGCGTAATCGACCTCTTTTACTCCCGGTATCTTCATGACTTCGCCTGCAAATTTCCTGACCGTTTCCTGCCCCACTGCGTCTTTTTTCAGTTTCACCTCGATCGCGTCGGGCAGGGGATTTTCATCGAGTCCCTCGAAGACGTAACTCGAGTTTTTCAGCGTTGCTTTCAACTCCTTCAGTGCCTCCTCTTTCGGGATATACCGCACCGAAAGGACCGCGTTGTTCTTTTTGAGAAGGCCGACTGCGGCATCGACTTTTTCTTTCTGGATGTCGTTGTCGAGGTAAAGGATCATCGAAAACCGCTCGGGCAGGTTCTTTGTCGCCGCGTCGATGTTGTAGACGGTGAAGAGCGCGAGGCTGATGATCAGCAGGCCCGAAGCGATGGTGAGGACGGATAGGAGATTGATCCACTTCTCCCTGATCAGGCTCTGGAAGGCGAGTATGACGGCATAGGTCATTGCGCTCTTTCCTCCGCGACGAGGTTGCCCATATCGAGCTTGATCACCCTCCTGCCGCTGTTCCGGAAAAGCTCGCGGTTGTGGGTGGCGATGAGGACCGTGGTGCCCTTGGCGTTTATTTCCTTGAAAGTCCTCATCACACCTTCGGCAGTATCAGGATCGAGATTGCCGGTCGGCTCATCCGCGAGGAGAACGGTCGGCTCGGCCACTATCGCCCTGGATATTACTACGCGCTGCTGCTCTCCGCCTGACAGCCGTCTGGGGAACACGTCGGCCTTGTGTCTGAGATTGACCGCCTTAAGCGTTTCGTATACCTTTGTCTTGATCTCCTTTTCGCTAATCCCTCTGATTCTGAGTGCCATCGCCACGTTCTCGAAGACGTTCTTGTTCTGGAGCAGCCTGAAGTCCTGGAACACGATGCCGATATTCCGCCTGAGGAAGGGGATGCTCGATTCTTTCAGCAGTCCCGTTTCCCATCCGGCGACGGAAATGGTCCCCCCGTCCGGTTTTTCCGCAAAATAGATAAGTTTCAGCAGGGTGGTCTTGCCCGAGCCGCTGGGACCCGTAACGAAGAGCATCTCGCCTTTTTCTACAGAGAAGGTGATGTCCCGCAGTGCGGTCAGGTTATCGTAATCTTTCGTCACACCGCTGAAGTGAATCATCGGATTGTTTCCGTCGTTGGCCCAGGTCATCGTTCCTTTACTTCCCTCCCCTGATGATATAGTCGAGCAATACGTCGTCGAGGCTCCTGGAAATTTGCTGCTTTGCGCCGGCCTTCTGTTCCTGCGGTTGCTCCTCCTGCTTGACTGCAGAGGTTTCCGGCTGTTTTTCTTCCTGCGAATCTCCGGGTGCATCTGCGACGTCGCCGTGCACGCCCCGGATCAACTCCTTCATCATGGCCTTGTGTTGTTCTTTCATCAACTCCCGTACTTTCTCTTTGTAATCGGGGCTGGAAATCAGGTCCGCGTAACTGCTCTTCTTCGAGGCAAGTATGGTGCCCTTGTAATAGAGCAGGGTGATTACGAGCGGGTTTTTGAGGCCGTTATCCTCTGTCTGGACATGGTAGAGCTTGCCCTTATAAGGCACATTGGTATTATAACCGACTAACATGAGTTCAGTTCATACACAAAGATGATACCTATTATAAATGCTGGAAGGACAAAAGTGAAGGGCAGTTCCGCTGAGTTCCCGACAACGGACGGGGGGGCGGCAATGTGAGCGGATCAACGGGGCATATTGTCTCACCGGAAGGATGCGCAACGCGGGGACCTATTTTTCGACATGGATATGGATGTCATCCTTTAGCTCCCCCGTCACATCGCCGATGTAGGCGGCCAGAAGCCCCTCGCTCTGCATGGTGCTGATGAGTCTCTCCTTCTTCCCCGTGGGCACGAAGATGAGAAGGCCGCCCGATGTCTGCGCATCGTTGAAGAGGATCTTTTCGGGTTCTGAAACCCCCTCGCCGAACGTGACGTGCCTGCTGAAACTCTTGATATTGGCGATCGTGCCTCCCGGCACCTTGTTGAGGCCGATAAGTCTCGCGGCCTCCTCGAAAAAAGGCACCTGCCCGGAAAAAATCTTTGCCCTGCATCTGCTGGCGGTGAGCACCTCGTTTAAGTGGCCGATCAGGCCGAAGCCGGTGACGTCCGTTGCAGTGCTGACGCCCACTTCAATCATGATCTCGCTCGCCCGTCTGTTCAGCATTGCCATCGAAGAAGTGAATTCCCGGATCACCCCGTCGCTGCAAAGGCCGGCCTTCACGCCGGTAGAGATAATTCCGGTGCCGATCTTTTTTGTAAGGACGATCGCGTCGCCCACCCTTGCCTTGGAGTTGTCGAGGATCTTGCCGGGATGAATTACGCCGAGGACGGCAAAGCCGTACTTCGGCTCTTTGTCCCTGATCGTATGACCCCCTACGACCGATACTCCCGCCTCCGCCATCTTGTCGATCCCGCCCTGCATGATCGCCTTCAGAGACGGAAAAAAACCGGGCTGCGCCGGGAACATCGCGATATTCAGCGCGGTCAGCGGCCGTGCACCCATCGCGTAGACATCGGAGAGCGAGTTTGCCGCGGCTATCGCGCCAAACCAGTACGGATCGTCCACAATGGGGGTAAAGAAGTCGGCCGTCAGGACAACCGCAATATCATCGGTAATGCGGTAGACGCCAGCGTCATCGGCATTTGCATACCCGACAAGGACATTAGGGTCGGTGATTGGTGGCAGCTGCCCCAGCACCTGGGACAGGTCCGAAGGACTGAATTTGGCTGCTCAACCTGCGCAGCTTGACAGTTCAGTGAGTCTGATGTCCATCTTTCCCCCTTTCTCTACAGTTGCTAATTCGTTCTGTCACCCGGATACTTGCCTTTCTTCGTTATCGGGCAGCACGCGGGTGCGGGAAGAGTGCCCGCATATTCCTTTTTCAGTATGTCGAGGATGTCCGGGACCATAGGATCGACGAGGAAATAGCACCGCAGCCTGCCGTCGATATAGTAATCGATAATCCCGTGGTTCCTGAGAAGCGCAAGGTGCTGTGAAACGTTCGGCTGGCTTATGCCGAGGAAGTCCTCGAAGTCGCTTACGCACTTCACACCCTTCGCGAGTTCATCCAGGATTCTGAGCCTGACTGGATGCGCGATCACGCGCAGCGTTTCGATTTTATTTTTTTGCGGGAGTGCCATGTCTATAAAAATATATAAGGATATTTGAATGTTGTGTCAACAAAAAATTTGTTGGGCAGCGCATAGAAGTCTTTTTAAAAAAAAGGGAGGAACAAAACGCCTGAGGTCCGGATCACTCGTTGGAGACGATGTCGATCAGCTTTGACCTTTCCTTCATCTGTTCGGTGAGCACCTCGCGCATCAGCACGCATGCCTGCACTACCTTCGGGTTGGCTATGCGGTAATAGATGTTGACTCCATCCCTCCTCGATTTCAGGATCCCCTTGTGCCTCATCACCGCCAGGTGCTGGGAAACATTCGCCTTTGGCACACCCAGGATATCGACCAGTTCGCCGACCGTTTTTTCACCGTCTTTCAGCGAGTTGATGATCTCGAGTCGCTTGGGGCTCGCCAGTGTCTTGCACACCTCGGACTGCATTTCGAACAAGGTTTTGCTCTGTTTCATCGTACCTATTCTATTTTTTCGGTATAAAAACGTCAAGAAAAAAGTTTCAGCTCCCCTGAACTCTGATTTTCATTTTTCTATTGACAAAGGGTTTCCCGTGTTGCTAAATTAGCGACGGTACACTCCCGGGGGATCAGACGCCGGAGAAGAAATCAGCTAGTGTAGTGTCTCATAAATAGCTTTACAATATGGTGAATCTTATGTATAGTGAATATATGAGCAGAACGGCAGCCCCAATAATGTTATCACAGGAAGAACGATCCACAATTGGCATGTGGG
>JAJZPM010000034.1 GCA_021811105.1 Nitrospirota bacterium
AAGGTCTGTGGTAGACTACCACGTCGATAGGCTGGAGGTGTAAGCGCAGTAATGCGTTCAGCTGACCAGTACTAATTGACCGTGTGTCTTGACCCTTATTTTACTTCTTCCCTCCTGTTGTCAAAAACAGGTTGACAAGGATACGTTCTTTGATGGTATAATTAATTTTTCGGAAATAAAGTTTCCGGTGGTTTTGCTGGAGGGGTCACACCCGTTCCCATTCCGAACACGGAAGTTAAGCTCTCCAAGGCCGATGATACTTGGACCGCGAGGTTCTGGGAAAGTAGGTAGCCGCCGGATTTTAATAGAAGGCCCGGAATTTCTTCCGGGCCTTTTTTGTGCGCCCGGCACGGGGTTGATAGCCGTTAGCCAAAGGCAAGGGTGTCCATACTGGCCCTTTTTTAACTGCAGTCGAAAATTCGCAGCACAAACACATGATTGCTCCCTATTCTGAGGCCGCGAGAGACGAACTCCGAAGTTATTATCGTCAAATTGACAGCAATAAATGAGGATATTTTGCTTTAACACGGGAAAATGGCGAAATTAGGCCCACATGCAGCATGGTTCAAAGTTGCGCAATTAAATATAGCGCAATAGCCTATAAATAAGAGGAGTGCTTGGGAAAGGCCCTCGAGGATCCAACTGCATTGTGGCGTTGGGGCAGGAAAGGAGGCGAAATCCATGGTACTCGAGTTAGACAATAAGGAAAAAGAGGCATTGATGCACGCTCTTGAATCTATTGACAATCAGTTGAAGGATGAAAGATTGAGGACCGACGACAGGGAACTGCGGGAATGCCTGCGTGAAGATCAGTATCTGCTGGAAAGGATACTCCAGAAGGTAACGGCCATGAATTGAGTCGAGGCCGGGCGAGAAAATGAAGAAGTCCCGGATGCGGAGAGAAGGTGAGGGCTATGAAAGTACTGTCTTGCAGAGACGTAGGCGTCAATTGCGACTATCAGGCGCGGAGCAAAACTGTCGGCGAGGTTATCAGGAAGGCGACGGACCACGCCAAGAAAGACCATCACATTGATAAGGTGACAAAAGAGTATTTGGATTCATGGCGGAAGAAGGTCCATGACGTGTGACCCGGACTGCCAGGCGGCATGAGAGAAAAACTCTTATGCCGCTTCTTTATTATAAAGATGGAACCTTCGGGACGCCGGCCGCCTGCAGCGACAGGCAGTAACGAGCGAATCTAAATGCGCAATGCGCGACGGAAGGCAATCCCGCCGCGCATTGTGGGAATTTAGGCTTCACAGCAGAGCTTTCTCATCCTCTTTTTCCCGTTCGGGGAGACGGCCAGCACTACTTCGACCTTTTTTCCGCAGTTGCTGCAGAAGTTGGCTTTGCCCTTGTTCTCGAGCCTCGAGCCAACGTCGGTCTTGGATTTCTTTTCACCTGCCATAATAGAACCTCCTTTCCATATTTATGATCCGGCATTATTCGTTGTTTCAGAATTCACCGGGCACGCAGCCCTCCGCGGTCTTGCGTCACCGGGTTATACGTCCACAGCGATGACCAAAGCGGACTTGGGAATTACACAAAACCCTTTACTATAATCACTTATGCTATGTCTTGTCAATGGCCGACTGCTCAGTGGGTAAGCCGGGGGAAAATGCCGGAAAGGACGGCAACTAAGCCCGTAAATATCTCACTCGCCTTCGGCAGCTTCCGTAGGAGGCACCATATGCCGTATTATCTTCCCCTCAACGAGATAGATCACCATTTCGGCGATGTTGGTGGCATGGTCGGCGAGGCGTTCCAGGTACTGCGCTACAAAGCTTATCTTCATAGCACGATACACAGTGGTCGGGTCCTGGGCCATGAAGAACGCAAGTTCCTTCAGGACCTCATGCTTGAGGTCATCTACTTCATCGTCCCGCATGATGACGTCCATCGCAAGCCTCTTGTCTTTTCGCACAAAGGCGTCGAGCGCGTCCCTCATCATTCCCTGGGCGATTTCCCTCATCCGCGGGATATCGATATAAGGCTTCAGGATAGGCTCCTCATTCAGCTCGATTGCCCGCTCGGCGATATTCACGGCGAGGTCACCCATCCTCTCCAGGTCGGTTGTGATCTTCATCGCGGTGGTAATGAAGCGGAGATCGCCGGCCTTCGGCTGCCTCAGGGCGATAAGACGTATGGATTCCTCGTCGATCTCGACATCCAGCGTGTTGATCACTCGGTCGTTGTCGATCACCAGCCGGGCGACTGCATTGTCCCTCTCCACGAGGGCCTGGATCGAATTTTTCAGCGCGTCTTCCACCAGGGAGCCCATTTTCAGGATCTTCTCCTTCAACTGCTGTAATTCATCGTCGAAAACGGTCATTATCCGAACCTCCCGGTCACATAGTCTTCCGTCAGCTTTTCCGAAGGAGCGGTGAATATCCTGTCGGTCTTGTCGAATTCAATAAGTTCTCCGAGCATCAGAAAACCGGTCCAGTCGGATATCCTCGCCGCCTGTTGCATATTGTGGGTAACTATAACGATTGTCACCTCTTTTTTCAAGACCGCGGCCAGTTCTTCTATCTTCGCCGTTGAGATAGGATCGAGGGCGGACGTGGGTTCGTCAAAGAGCAGCACCTCGGGATTCACTGCCAACGCCCTTGCGATAACGAGCCTCTGCTGTTGCCCTCCCGAAAGCGCATACGCACTGGCGTTGAGCTTGTCCTTCACCTCGTCCCACAGCGCCGAATGCACAAGTGCCTTTTCGACTCTTTCCGAGAGGTCAGCTCTTTTTCTCACGCCCTTCAGCTTCAGTCCGTAGGCGATGTTGTCGAATATGCTCATCGGGAATGGTGTCGGCTTCTGAAAGACCATCCCGATCCTGCTCCTGAGATTGATTAAATCCGTGCCGCCGGAAAGTATGTTGTCTCCCTGAAAGATGACCTCCCCCTGGTACCGGTTCCCTGGATAAAGGTCATGCATACGGTTGAAACATCTGAGCAGGGTCGTCTTTCCACAGCCCGAAGGGCCGATCAGGGACGTGACCGCGTTTTTGTAGACCGTCAGGTTTATCTTTTTTAGGGCATGGACATCCCCTGCGTAGTAGAAATCGAGTCCTTTGACCTCGAGTTCGATCTTTCCGGCCACTATTTGTACCTCCACCTTATGATGAGCCTTCCCGTAATGGTAAGGAGAAGAATGAATACCGTGATCACAAAGGCCGCCGCCCATGCCTGAGCGTGCCAGTTATCGTACGGCCCCATGGCATACTGAAAGATCGTCACCGTTAGTGAGGCCACCGGTTGTTTCATGTCCAGCGAAAAAAAGGAATTGTTGAAAGAGGTGAACAGCAGCGGCGCTGTCTCGCCGGCAACCCGCGCGATGGACAGGAGAATGCCGGTAAGAATGCCGGTCGCCGCGCCCCGATAGACCACCTGGGTGATCACTTTGTAGTAGGGCGCCCCGAGTGCAAATGCCGCCTCCCTTAATGTCCAGGGCACGAGGGAGAGCATGTCTTCGGTTGTCCTCAGGACAACCGGGATCATGATGATCGAAAGCGCGACGGCTCCCGCCCATCCGCTGAAATGACCGATAGGCCTGACCAGCACCGCATAGATGAAGGTGCCGATGACGATGGACGGGACGCTGACCATGATATCCGAAAGAATGCTGATGATCCGCGCAATCCCGCGGCCCCTAGCATATTCCGCAAGGAAAGTCCCTCCCAGAACTCCGACAGGCACGCCTATCAACGTCGCGCATACCGTGATCAGCAACTGCCCCACGAAGGCGTTTCTCAGACCGCCCCCCTCGACCCCGGGCGGCGCAGGATCATTCAAAAAAAGGCTGAGTTTCAGTGCCTTGATGCCGTGAACGAGCACGTCACCCAAAATGAAGACCAGCCAGAACAGGCCCATGAAAGCCGCAAGGGTGCTCAGCGTAAGCGCAATAAAACCTTCTGTTTTTCTTATCTGTTCTCTCGTCATCTAGAGTACTTCTTCTCTGCCCTCAGGAGAAAGAACTTGGCAATGGCAAGGGTGATAAAACTCATCACGAAAAGGACGAGCGCAAGATAGAACAGAGACGATAAATAGATATCTGTATCAGCCTCTGTGAACTCGTTTGCAAGGGTGACCGTTATCGTCGCTGCGGCGTCAAAAAGAGACGTTGTAATCCTGTGGTTGTTCCCGAGGACAAATGCGACCGCCATGGTCTCGCCGAGTGCCCTTCCCAATGAAAGTACAATACCCCCGAATACGCCCAGCTTGGAATACGGGATCACCACATTTTTCACCACCTCCCATTTCGTAGCGCCGATCGCATATGCCGACTCCTTCACTACGGAGGGTGTGAGGTTGAATGAGTCCCTGGAAATACTTGCGGTGAAAGGGATGATCATAATGCTCAGGATGACGCTGGCGGTCAGGATATCGATGCCCATCGGAGTCCCCTGGAAGAGGATGCCCACCAGAGGGACTGATCCGAAAATCTTCTTCAGGAAAGGCTCTATATGGTTGCTCATGATCGGCGAAAGGGTGAAAAGCCCCCACATGCCGTAGATAATGCTCGGGATGGCGGCAAGGAGTTCGATCGCGGCGCCGATTGGCCCCTTCAGGAAATTCGGAGAGATCTCGGTCACGAATATGGCGATGCCTATGGCGACGGGTATCGCGATGACCAGGGAAAGAAGGGTGGTGAAGGCGGTCCCATAGACATTGGTAAGCGCGCCGAAAGATTCTTTGACGGGGTCCCAGTCGGTCGAAGAAAGGAATTTCCAGATGCCGAACTTCCCGATTGCAAGAGACGATTCGGACAAAAGGACATAAAGAATCCCGATGATGAGGATGATCACGGAAAATGACGCGGCCGCCGTTACAAGGGAAAAAATATTGTCGACAGGATTCTTTTTAGCTGTCCTCGGCATCAATCGAAGCGCCTTTCCTCGAGATTAGAGAAGCAACGGGGCAGGTTGTGATTCCAAGCCTGCCCCGTTGCGCCTTTGTACGATATTAGATACCGTTTGCCTTCCAGTATGCTCTGATCTTGTCTTTCAAGGATTTCGGCAGAGGCACGTACACAAGCTCTTTTGCCTTTTTGTCGCCATTCTTGAAGGCCCAATCGAAGAATTTGACGACCTTCTTGTTGCTGTCGGTCTTTTCTTTTGCGAGAAGGATAAATGTCGCACCCGCAATAGGCCAGGCATGCTTGCCGGGGGCATTTACGAGCCAGAGATCAAAATGCTTTTTGGGGTCAAAATTCGCCGTAGCCGCCGCATCCTCAAAAGTCTTGAAATTCGGCTCTACGAAATTGCCGGCAGGGTTTTTGAGGAGTGTGTATGCCAGCTTGTTCTGCTCCGCATAGGCGAATTCGACATAACCGATGGAGTTCGGCGTTCTTTTCGTATAATTTGCCACGCCCTCATTGCCCTTGCCGCCGATGCCTACGGGCCATTTCACCGATGTCCCTGCCCCCACCTTGTTTTTCCACGCAGGACAGACGCCGCTGAGATAGTTGGTAAATATCGCGGTGGTTCCCGAGCCGTCCGACCTGTGGACAACATTTATTTCGCTATGCGGGAGGTTCACCTTAGGATTTAAGGACTTGATCGTGTTGTCATCCCAATATTTTAATTCTCCAAGGTAGATGTTGCAGACAGCGTTGGAGTCGAGCTTCAACTCGCCTGCCTTGACCCCCGGGATAGTCACCACTGGGACAACCCCGCCCATGACGGCAGGGAATTGCAGCAGCCTGTCTTTCCCCAGCTGTTCAGGAGTGAGCGGCGCATCGGACGCGCCAAAATCCACTGTCCTCTCGGTGATCTGCCTGATGCCGCCTCCGGAGCCTATAGACTGATAATTGAGCTGGGCTCCCGTCACCTTGTTATAGTCAAACGCCCATGCGGAATACACGGGGTAGGGGAACGTAGCTCCCGCTCCATTGAGCAGTTCGGCTGCCTCCGCATGTGCAAAAGAAAAGACAAGTGCTAATGCCATCGCTAATTTCAGAAACATTTTCATGGTTGCCTCCTTATGGATCTTATTTAGATTATACTTCCATTGTTACAACAGTGTTACAAAAAGATTAAAAGTCTGTTACATGTCGCTTCCCTCCTTTGTGGCCGTATTTTCAACCTCGTCCCCTGTGCGAATACTGCTTTCCAAAAACTCGCTCAATCAGCCGGAAGATGAAAAGATTGGGCTCCCACGTGAAAATCGCAATCGCCGCGAGTACGCAGGCGGAAATGCTCAGGACTATCAAGAAAACCATGGTCTAAAATAGCATGTGAAATGTTACGGGAGTATTAACGGGAAGTTAAATTATGAAGAAGAGTCCTTCTCATATCTTCTCTCTCTTCTCCTGAAAAAGATCGGCATAATATTCCTGCAGGCATTCGGGGCAGAGGCCATGGGAATAATGGATTTCCTCAGGGAGTGCACGGAAATGCTCTTTCCGTTTCCAGATGCCTTTGGTGCCCCGTATTTTCCTGCAGATTGAGCAGATCGTCACAGGCCCTCCATTTACCCGGTCCTCTGGGCCGCACCCGGAAGCTATAAGGTACCCGTTTTTGCCGGAATATTGCCTCAGAAATTCGCCCAGCTTTTTGTCATCTTTCACGACATGCCCGGATATCCAGTCTGTGATGGCCTGTACCGTCTCTACCGAAAGCTCATAGGATCCCTTTAACCCCAACGCCCGGATGTTTTGCAATTCTTCCTTGAGAAAGTGCAGTTCCATTATGAAGTTCCCGTGCTTCTCCTTATGCAATGCGTAATCCGAATATCCATAATATTTCATATATTGTTCTTCTTCGCAGAAATGGACCTCTATGTATTCCTCAAGAAAAGCCAGCACATCGTCAATAGTGTATCTGCAAACCTGCTTCTTGATTGCAGCTCGCAGGCCATTGAGCCTCTTGAAAAGTTCCCTATGTTTGTTGTCGATCATTGGAACACCGACCGACATGTCTTCTGTCCAGTGCATTGATTAGCCTCCCCAATTGCGGCAATTGCAGATGTATTTACAGATGAGCTGCCCTTGAATCGTTTTCAGATTGACCCGTACTGATGATCCCTTTCAAATAAAGCGGGCACTTTCTGTGCTCATTTGTCTGACAGTATTCCGCGAGCTCGAACTGGCTCGGCAGGTACCGCCTCTCCAGTGCCCTGCATGAAAGTATGGCCCTCGCGATGGTGAGATGCGCGCATTTCATGACCCGCTCCCGACTACTGAAAGATGACCGGTCCGGCGGCCCCTGAGTAACCCGCGACGCGCTTTCTCCCGTTTTTTCAGCGGACATCCGTCGTTGTCTCCCTCGCAGAAATAGTGCCTGAAAAGGCGCGCAACCGGGATCCCCCGTTTGCAGCGCCTAGAGTCGGCGGTAAGGTCGCTGCACTTCATATCTACCTCCTTTAGTGAAGATGATTTTTTACAGAAATACGGCCCTGAGACGCATCTGCACGTCAGAAACGACATAGCGTACGGTACTAAATCGGATGAACCTATCTCAGATGCCTGATCTCGTTTCCTCGATGCTTATGAAATACGATACCACCGGAGTGTTGCATGGTCATGTCGGAGACATTAAAATTCTGTGAACGGTAGGCAGGTAATGAAAGATTCTGTGGACGCTCCCTTGATCGGTTGCTAGACTAAAATTAGGAATGTAAATACTTGAGGAGGCGTAATGGGATTACTCGATAACGGTCTGAAGGGCAATGTGGTGACAGGCCTGGCGATAGGAATCGGCGCCGCGATTCTGGCCCCTACGGTTCTTCCGGCAGTGGCAAACGCGGCAAAACCTCTGATAAAAGCCGCCATCAAAAGCGGCATTATCATATTTGAAAAGGGCAAGGAGACCGCTTCAGAACTGGGAGAGGTATTTGAGGACATTGTGGCGGAAGCGAAGGCGGAAATGGCCGATGCCCATAAAGAAGCAGCTCCTGCAGCCCCGCCGGAGGGAGAAACAGGTGCATGAACCTCCTCTTGCGTTTATCAGCCATCGTACAAGGTCGCGCATAAGGATACGGGTACCTTCAAAAAAAGGAGATCATGCCTTTTTCGCTTCGGTCGCCGAAAAGATGTCAGCGGTCGAAGGCATCGGGACAGTCGGGGCGAACCCTCTTACCGCAAGCGTATTGCTCCTGCACTCGTCTGACCCTGACCGCATTATTGAGCGGTCGGTCGCTGAAGGCTTCTTCAGAATCGGCGATGCCGCACACACCCGTACAAACCTCCACAGGCGCGTTTTCACGGCATTTGACACGGCGGACGCCGCCCTCCGGGATGTGACGGGAAACGAATTGGATGTCGGCGGCACAGCGTTCCTCGCGCTTGTGGGTATGGGTATCTACCAGATATGGCGGGGGAATATTGCTGCGATCCCCTGGTACGCGGCGGCGTGGTACGCCCTCAACATTTTCCTGAAATCGAACACCGAAAAACAACCGGCACAGTGATTTTAACGGTACTGTAACCGCGAGGTCATACTCATGCAATACATATCATGTATCGTAATTCCGTATTCGCATTTCCGGAGAAGCCGAAATGCGTCCTGAGAAAGGAAAAGGAGGTTGTTATGGCACAAGAACAAGTTATGGGCGGAGAAGACGTTCAGGAAGTCATCGGGAGGGCGGGTTCCACTGTGAAGGACGGCGTCATCAGCAGCCTTAAAGGGATCAACGAAATCGAGGCCGAGATCGTCACGCTGGTAAGAAATACCGTCTCGAACACTCTCCGCGCAACAGGAGAGGTGGCGACCGAAAGCATCGTCATTAGCAAGGACGTGGTCAAGGGCGCGATCCAGGCCTCCGAAGAGGTCGGTACAGGGCTTATCCTCAGCACCAAGAGTGTGGCGAAGGGCATTATCATGGGGGTAAGCGATGTCGGCGGAGACGTTATTACCGTTGCCGGCCAGACGGTGAAGGGGGCGGTAAAGGGCGCTGCCGAAGTCGGCGCGGACGTTGCCCTTGTCGCGAGGCGTGCCGTCGACGGCGTCATCGAGGCGAGCAAAGAGGTCGGCGCGAACGCCGGGGAAGTGGCCAAATCAGCGGTTAATGGCGCTATCGAAGCGGCCGGCACTATTGGCAATACGGCGGTGCGTTCTGTCAGGGATATGCTCGTCGGGGTGGTGGAAGGAGTGAAAGACATTGCGGGCGCGGCCCTTCCGAAGCCGAGGCCAGCAGCCCAGAGCGCTCCTATTGCGGAGAAGCCCGCTCCTGTCGAAGTCACGACGAAGACAAGAAGCAGACGCGGCAACTGAGGGTGTGGTCTATATAGTCCACGATACGGGAACGGGCCGTGCCAGGTTCAAGGTAGAGGGGCTGTACCGTACTGATTCGCTCAGGTTCAGGATAGAAGCTGCGTTGACCGTCCACAGCGGCATAAGCAGCTTTTCGATCAACGTCCTGACAGGAAAGGTCCTTGTCTTTTTTAACTCCGGCAATACCGCCGATACTATTCGCGGGGTCATTCAGGACGCTGTGGAAGTCCAACAGAGTAACGGGCGGAATGCCGCCGGGCAGGCACCCTTGGCAGTACCGAGGCGGGAACTTCGCGCGGTCCCTGAGAATGGGGGAGGAAGCTATCTATCGGGGAAGCCGAAAAGGAGCCGCCGACAGGTCAGAAAAAGCGTTATTCGGGCCGAAGAACAGCAGAGGGAGCCGTGGCACACGAAGGACGCCTCCGCAATACTCGAAAATGCGGGCTCAACGTCTGACGCGGGTCTCTCACGCAGGGAAGCGGAAGAACGCCTGAAAAAATTCGGGCCGAACCTGTTGCCCGAAGCTGTCCCCCGCTCGGGCTTGGGCATCTTTGTTGACCAGTTTAAATCTCTTCCGGTCACCCTGCTCGGCGTTGCCGCAGGTGTTTCAATCGCTACAGGCGGCCTTGTCGATGCGCTCGTAATCGCCGGGGTCGTCGTCATTAACGGGGTTATAGGGTATACCACGGAGACGCAGGCCGAAAAGACGATCCACTCGCTCAAGAGCCTCGTCCGTCCATCGGCGATATGCGTACGAGAGAGGGCTTTGAGCACGTTACCTGCTGAAGATATTGTGCCGGGCGATATCCTTGTCCTGCGGCCGGGAAGCTATGTGGGGGCCGACGCCCGTCTCGTCGAGATGAACCATCTCAGCGTTGACGAATCGGCGCTCACCGGTGAAAGCATGCCTGTCATCAAGACCGTTAAAGCCCTTGACGACGAGGACGTCCCGCTTGCTGACAGGACAAACATGGTCTATATGGGTACTCTCGTGACCGGGGGACAGGGACTGGCTGTCGTGGTGACGACCGGAAAACATACCGAGATAGGCAGGATCCAGACACTTGTGGGAGAGGCGCAGCCGCCCGAGACACCGCTGGAAAGGCAGCTCGATCATATGGGGACGCAACTGGTCTTTATAAGCGGGGCCGTATGCGGTCTCGTATTCTTGATAGGGCTGCTCAGGGGATACGGCTTCCTCCAGATGCTGAAGACGTCGATTGCGCTTGCGGTTGCGGCTGTGCCGGAGGGACTGCCGATGGTCGCCACGACTACCCTGGCGCTCGGGATCAGGGCGATGAAAAAACACAACGTGCTGATCCGGCATCTGGACGCGGTCGAAACGCTCGGCTCTGTCCAGACGATTTGCCTTGACAAGACCGGCACCATCACCCTGAACAGGATGACCGTGGTGGGAATGTTTGCCGGGATGAGGCGGATTAAGGTCTCAGAGGGGAGATTCAGGAGCGATGGCTGGGACCTTAACCCCTATGAGCATGATGAACTCCTGAGACTCATCCACGTCTCCTGCCTTTGCAACGAAAGCGAGGTCGCGAAGGAACAGGGTGACTTTGTCGTCAGGGGCTCGGCCACGGAAAATGCGCTTATTCACGTCGCACTAAGCGCGGGCGTGAATGTGCCCGAACTGAGGGAGAAGTTCACTCTTTTCAAAGTCAGGCACCGGTCGGACAACTGTAACATCATGGTCACGTTTCATGGGGTGCTGCCGAAGTCCTCTGCAGGCAACGGGTCCAATGTGATTGCGGTAAAGGGTAGTCCCCAGGAGGTTCTTTCCCTCTGCGCGTGGCATATGAAGGACGGACAGAAGCTCCCCCTTACTGAAGAGGACCGCCAGGCTATTGTGATCGAAAACGAAAAGATGGCGGGAGACGCGTTGCGTGTCCTCGGCTTTGCTTACGCGTACTGTATCGACGAAACCGCTTGTTTCGAGCCCTCCGACATCTGCGGGGCGGCTGTAGAATCGATGGACCTCGTCTGGCTCGGGCTTTCCGGCATGATGGACCCTGTCAGAAATGGAGTAAGAGAACTCATCGGGAGATATCACGCTGCCGGGATCGACACCGTCATGATCACCGGAGATCAGGGGCCTACGGCATACGCAATCGGGAAGGAGCTCGACCTGAGCAGGGGCAGACAGCTTGAGATCCTCGACTCCACCCACCTCAGCAGCATAGCGCCGGATGTCTTGAAGGCATTGTCCGAGAAGGTGCATGTCTTTGCCCGTGTGAGCCCCGCCAACAAGCTCCAGATCGTGCAGGCGCTGCAGGCGTCCGGCAGGGTGGTGGCGATGACGGGTGACGGCATCAATGACGGTCCGGCGCTCAAAGCGGCCGATATCGGCATTGCGATGGGACATACGGGTACGGACGTCGCCCGTGAAGTCGCGGACGTAGTGCTCGAAGACGACAACCTTGAGACGATGATAATCGCGATCAGTCAGGGAAGGACCATATATAACAACATCAGAAAATCCGTCCATTTCCTGCTGGCAACAAACATGAGCGAGATTATGGTCATGTTAGGGGGGATGGCTAGCGGTCTGGGGCAGCCACTGAATGCGATGCAGTTGCTCTGGATCAATCTCCTCACCGACATCGCACCCGGTCTCGCTCTTGCCCTTGAGGCGCCCGAGCCCGACGTGTTGGGCCGACCGCCGAGAAGCCCGGACGAGCCGATTGTTAGAAAAGAGGACTTCAGGAGGATCGCCTTTGAATCGGCAATGCTTTCAGCAGGGGCGATGGGCGCGTACGGATACGGGATCATGCGTTACGGCATGGGGCCCCAGGCCGGTACGATGGCCTTTATGGGCCTGACCTTCGGCCAGATCCTCCATGCCGTAAGCTGCCGCTCGGAGAAATACAGCATTTTTGACAAGGAAAATCTGCCGTCCAACAAGTATCTTAACGCGGCACTGGCAGGCTCTGCGGCGCTCCAGGGGCTTGCCATGATTGTTCCGGCCCTGCGGAGTCTGCTTGGTCTTTCACCGATCGGGCTTGCAGACTGGCTTGTCGTAGGCGGCGCGGCGGTGGCGCCGCTGTTGATCAACGAGGCGACAAAGCGATCACCAGTCTTGGCTTATGAGCCTGCTTCGCCGGAGAAGGATGTGGTAACAGACGGTCTGAGCGGACAGTTAGAGGAGACGACGGCATGAAAAAGGACTTCATATTTTCTTCTGAGTCCGTCACCGAGGGCCACCCCGACAAGCTCTGCGACCAGATCAGCGACGCGATTGTAGATCACTTCCTCCAGCAGGACCCCTCTTCTTCGGTCATCGCCGAATGCGCTGTCTCTACCGCCATTCTCTTTATTGCCGCCAGATTTTCGTCGGCGGCATACGTCGATTTTTCGAGTGTTGCACGCGGCGCGATAAGTCAGATCGGGTACGAGCAGAAGGAGTTCAACAGCAAGACCTGCAGCATTATCACAAGCCTCAAGGAGCTGCCGGAGGATGCCGTGCGCAGTTTTGACGAACGAAGGCTCTCAGAAGAAGAAATCGACCTCATCCCGGTCAGAAATCAGGTCACGCTCTTCGGCTTTGCCTGCAATCAGACGGCATCATGCATGCCGCTTCCGATATGGCTCGCCCACAAACTTTCGCGGAAACTGACATCTGTTCGTATCCAGAGAATTCTGCCTTACCTCATGCCGGACGGGAAGACCCAGGTCGGCGTGGAATACCGGGACAGCAGGCCCCACAGGATTCATAGCATTACCGTTATAGCTGCACAGATCAGATCCGTTCAAAGAGGGGGCCCCGATCTCGACCGGTTGAGGGATGATCTTATCGAAACCGTCATCCGGCCCGCTTTTCACGACGAAGAGGTCCGGCCCGATGACAGGACGAGGATATTCATCAATCCGGACGGTCCCTTCATTGTGGGCGGGCCTTCGGTTCATTCCGGCCTGACGGGGAGGAAAAACGCGATCGATACGTACGGCGAATATTCACGCCACAGCGGTGCGGCACTGAGCGGCAAAGACCCGGTGAGGATAGACAGGGTGGGCGCCTATGCTGCGCGGTATGCGGCAAAAAATGTGGTCGCGGCCGGACTTGCCGGAGAATGCGAGGTGCAGATCAGTTACTCCATCGGACTTGCAAGGCCGGTAAGCGTCCAGGTGGAGACGTTCGGGACCGGGACAATACCGGATGACAAGATCGGCTTGCTTGTCGAAAGGCATTTCGACTTCAGACTCGCCTCGATCATGCGTCAGT
Source organism: Nitrospirota bacterium (assembly GCA_021811105.1). Taxonomy (GTDB): domain Bacteria; phylum Nitrospirota; class Thermodesulfovibrionia; order Thermodesulfovibrionales; family UBA6898; genus Sulfobium. Next base: position 13,443 of record JAJZPM010000034.1, read on the forward strand.
TCAATTTGAGGTACCTGCCGTCGACGATCAAGGGAGGGTTCTACCGGAAGCTGAGCGCATATGGGCACGTGGGAAGAATGGACATAGGTCTGCCCTGGGAGGTTACGGACAAGGCGGCCCTCCTGCGTGAAGACGCAAAGTGAAGACAATGCGGTGATTTTGTGATTTCCGGGTCCTGTACGAAGATCAAAACGAAATGAGGATGCATAAGGAGACGATCCGCGTCATATCGCTCCACCGCACAGGATAGGAGAACTTTGAAGGATTTATAGCAGAAGGTCGAGCAACAGATGCATTCGGCGCTCAAACGGATCGGCACTCGTGAATGCTACGGCTGAACCTGCCACGGGGATGGTTCGCTGGTGAGCCTTGGTTAGCGGGCCTCTTTTAGTTTGTCGGCGAAAAAGGGAGGCAAACCGCTGGCGCGTATTGCAGCGGCCACTTTCTCGATGTCGTAGGGAACTCTCAGGAAGTCGCTTGTTACTCCTTCACCGGTAATAGCAACCAGCGCCAGACAGGCGCGCTGATCGCCGTCTTTCGGTTTCCCGACGCTCCCTGCATTGATGAAAGCTTTCCCGCCGACCTCCTTTCGGTAAGGGGTATGCGTGTGGCCGTATATCAGCACGTCGGCATCAGTCTTTGCCGCCATTTCAAGAAAGAACTTCTCCGGCCTGTCTTCGAACCAGTAGAGGTTATTCTTGTGGGGGGTGGCATGAAAAAGAAGGATCTTTTTACCGTGGGAGGAGAAAGATATCGTCACCGGGAGGCCCCGCATATAAGCCTTGCTCTTGTCGGATGCATGCTTCTTTGTCCAGCCGAATGATTTGTCCGCAAGCCCGGCCTGCACAGGGTCTTCATATTTACAGCCGCAGTGTTCATTGTCGTGCGCCACATTGTAATCGTAGTTCCCCTGTACTCCGTCTATGTCATGTGCAACAAGAAAATCGACAACCTCGTTCACAAAGGGGGCGTAACCTCCCACGTCTCCAAGATGAAATGCCTTGTCGACCTTCAGGGAAACGGCCGCATCGTAGACCGCCTTCAGTGCTTCGATGTTGCCGTGTATGTCTCCCAGGACTGCAATTCTCATGGTGCGGTTTCCATAATCAACCACTCTATAGTGCTATCAAATGTCCTGGCGTGTCAAGGCTGGTGGAGTTTGCTCCCTCGCCGTAACCGAAATTTCATTCCCCCGTAATACTCGTGCAAAATCGCCTCCGTACAATAATGGCATGACCCGATAAAAAAAGGAGGCGCGCGATAGCCATGGAAATGACAGGAGAAATTTTATCAGTGCACGGCCGGTTTGCCGTGAAGCTTGCGGAGGAAGGGCGCGAGGTCGAGTCTGCAATGAGACTTCGCTTCGAAGTGTTTAATAAGGAACTGAAGGAGGGCCTTCAGGAGTCTTATGTGACCGGCATGGACAGGGACAGGTACGACGACTACTGCGACCATCTGATAGTGACCGAAGTGACAACCGGGAAGATAGTCGGGACCTATCGCCTGATGCGAAGTGGTGTTGCCGAGAACAGCGTTGGATTTTATTCCGAGACGGAATTCGACCTTTCAGCAATCAAACGTATGCCTGGTGAAAAGGTGGAGCTGGGCCGCTCCTGCGTCCACAGGGACTACAGGAATGCCGCCGTGGTGGGGATGCTCTGGAAGGGTATTGCAGTCTACGTTGAAAGACATCGAGCGACCCATCTTTTCGGCTGTGGGAGTCTTCACTCGAAAAACCCTGCCGAGGTGAGCATGATATACACGTATCTCAACCTTTTCCATAGGGCGGGGGCGCACTGCAATGTCCTGCCTCTCACCAGACTGGAAGAGGTGAGGGCGTTCTCCTGGTGTGAGAGGGAATCGGTTTTCCCCTTGCTGCCGCCTCTCATGAAAGGCTATCTCCGTGTCGGCGCGGAGATATGCGGGGAACCGGCGTACGACCCCGTATTCGGCACAACCGACTTCTTCATCCTGCTCGACACGCAGAAGCTCCTCGGACGTTACCGGCGGAGGTTCTTCAGCGAGGACAAAGAGCCTCTATGTGCAGCCTGAGAAGGACGTATAAGACGGTCTTTCTTATCCTCCTTGGTCTCGCAGGTTTTATCGCAGGAATTCTTATCAGCATGACCACGGGAGGCGGCAAGGGCGTTCGCGTACGGGTGAGATGCATGTCGCTCTGGATGCGGTGCGCTTGCGTGATACTCGGCATTCGCATCAGGAAGGAGGAACTCTGGGACATCCCGCGGGGATCGTTTATCGTGGCCGATCATTGCAGTTATCTCGATATCCTCATCCTCGGCAGTCTTACGCCGGCCGTGTTTGTGGCTAAAAAAGAAGTCGCGTCGTGGCCGTTTATCGGAAGTCTTGTGCGGTCTGCGGGCACGGTGTTTGTGGACCGTGCCTCGCGCTTGTCCATGCCGCTGACCATCAGGGAGATCGAAAATCGCCTTTCCTCCGGAGTCAGCGTCATCGTATTTCCGGAAGGAACGACCGGCAACGGGGCGGAAGTCCTCGAATTCAAGAGTTCATTCTTTACTGTCCCGGTCGATAAAAACTGTGTCCTGCTGCCGGTGAGCATCGTATATTTACACGTAAACGGCGAAATATTGGACGCACAATCGAGAGATGCGGTTGCATGGTATGGGGGCATGAGTTTTTTCCCGCACCTATGGAACGTGCTGGGGATGCGCAGGATTGAGGTAACCGTGCGCGGGAATCCCGCGGTCCGCGACATCATCACACTGGATGCTTCGTTGGCGAGAAAGCAGCTCGCCGCCTATGCCCGAAGAAGCGTCAAGGCGGGGTTCGATGCCCTGTCGACAAGTTCAACCCCCTAGTTTCAGAGAATCAATCCCGTCGATTAAAAGAGCGATGGGCAGTCTAAAAGGGTCCGTTAATCGCTCCTGAGGGTCGTTCGCCCCTGAGTGCCTGCACGATATTTCAAGGCGTCGCGAGTCAGATTCGGGCGAGCATTCGGCGGGAAGCCTGCCCTGGTATGTTCTTTGCCGAATTCACCTTGTACCCTCTTTCGTGAAGGAAGAGTGTATCATTTCCATAGCCGCAGCCGAGATCAATAATCGGGGTGTCTTTTGAGTCTTTCAGAGCGCCGTCGTATTTTTCCAGCCAGAGGTCGTACCCGGGTTTCTGTCCGCCGCATCTTATGAATACTTCGTCCCATTCCCCATAATGGTGATTCACCGTGCCTTCATCAAAAGTGCCGAGTGACCCTTCCGGATATTCGAGCAGTGCGGCGGCTCGAAACCAGCGCAATGCAGAGGGATGGATATGGCGGAAATAAAACTTCTTCAGGACGCCTTTTTTTCGGTGCGGGAGCACCGCAGAATCAGGAGAACAGGCTTTGGAAGCCATAGAATTTATATCAGCAATGATATGAGGGAGAGAGCTGAGCCTTCCAACGCCTTTTCCATGGCCATGCCGAGAGCGGCCTTTCCGACGATACGGCCTGTCTTTTCTGCTACGGCATGGATATATCCTTCGTTCGTCGTCGCCTTGGTCCGGTCGAAATACCCCTTGCGTTCGAGAAGCCCCACGATATCTTCGTGCTTCGCAGTCCTATGGTTATAATTGATCAGGAGGCTTCCGGTGATCGGGTTAAAATCCACGGCGGCGATGCCCTGGATCGTGCTGAGTGCCTTTTTCAGCTCGTCGGCGGCAGCGCTGTTTCTTTTCAGAAGCGGGCTCTTCACTCTTAACCTTCCCGGCACATTATGCATGTAATAGCTCATTTTTCCTCCTTCATCGTGAATTTCCTATATGTTTTGCATGCCGGATACCCGGAGCACCTGAACCGGATGATATCCCCCTCCAGCTTGTATACGTTCATCGGCCTGCCGCACTCGGGACAGGCCGGTTTGCCCTTGACCGGATACTTTTTGGCCCCGGGGGTAAATTGGCTGCCGCATATGAGGCACAGGAACCGCTGCTCCCCGGTCCTGATGTGTCCGTAGCGGTAGGCTGCGTCGGCATTACACAACGGACACTTCACTTCTACGACTTCTTTTGCAGTACTTACACTCATATAAGTTATTATATGCGTGCACTGTTAAATCATAATGAATGAAATGTTAAGTTTTTGTAACAGAGAAAGTTTTGAAAGAGCTCTGCTGAAACTTTGATGTCCAGTCTGATCGCTGAAGAATGATGGGTAATAGTATGGAGCAGACTCGGGTTCTGTTTTTTTAACAGGAAAATAATAGTTGCGTCTGATGCGGCTCCCGTTTGCCATGCAATGCCCGTGGGAAGCTTCTTTGCGAGTCAGGCTGCATCGCGCCCAAGCTTTTTCGCACAGTCTATCTGCTTCTTCTCTTCATACAATTCAAGATATATATCGGAAAAACCGTATTCAGCCAGCAATCGGTGTTTCATATCCCGCACCGCCGTCCCGTCATAGGTCGTCCCGCTGGTCCTTACTCGAATAGCCAGGATGATCCTTTCCGGTGAGAGACCCCAGATATGGATGTCCTTCACCCTAGCGATATAAGGGAAATGCGCATAAATGAATCGTTCGACCTCCTCCGGCCCTGTCTTTGCCGGATTGCCCTCCATGAGAATATGGACGCTGTCCCTGACGAGGAAGTAGGTCGGATACGCAATGAGCAAGCCGATAATAAGGGCTGCGACCGGGTCGAGGAAATAAAAGCTTGTCTGCCGTATAATGAGGGCGGATACGATGACCCCTATAGATCCGAGGGCATCGTTTGCAATGAGGAGCCGCGCACCTTTCAGGTTCATGTCCGCGGAGTGCCGGTAAAACTGGATAAATCCGTACGCGTTGACCACAAGTCCGATTATCGCGATCAGCAGGACACGGTCAGCCTCGATCGGCTCGGGATGCATGATCTTCTTGTAGGCGTCCACAAAGACATAAAAGAGGAGAAACCCTACCAGAATGCCGTTGAAGAGGCCGGACAGCACTTTGGAGCGCTCGTATCCGAAGGTATTGTTTTTGGTCGGCAGCTTTTTTGAAATCCGGGCAACGTACAACGCTACGAACTGCCCCGTGATGTTGATTGCCATGAACGATGCGTCCGTCACCAGGGCGAGACTTCGGTAATATAACCCGCCGAAGAGCTCGATGAAGAAGTAGACGATTGTCAGTATCAGGACGGTTATTTGCCGATTGCTTTCCATGTGCCGATACCGCTTACAGATACCTGCCGACCAGATTGTTTACTTAATTATCGATGACCTCCAAAGCGGCCCATGTATTACTCTAACCGGCGGTGCATGGTATGTCCAACAAGTAATTCATTACTTGCCTCTCATGGAGGAGGCGAGGTTTGTGATCGTGCCGCTTGCCGTTTCGTTCTTGCCGTCTCAGCCACTGTGACAGTAACCACGCAGCGGTTTCCAGCCCGTCCATCAGCACGGGGAAGCCTATGTCAGTCGGGGTCGGCTTTTCAGGGAGCCGAGCCTGTCAACAGCCATCTCAATTTTCACTACGTCCCGCTCTGCATAGCAGCCACTCTTTGTCTCTGCAAGGCCTCATAGTCTTCAACTATGCGTTCATAGGGCTCCTGTGTAAGATGAGAGGAAATGACAAAATCCGCTGTTGCCCTGTTGCATGCGATAGGGATATTATAGACAACCGCAATCCTTAGAAGCGCCTTTACATCTACATCGTGGGGGTGGGGTTCAAGAGGGTCCCAGAAGAAGATAACCATATCAATCTCAGCCTCGGAAATTTTGGCGCCGATCTGCTGGTCGCCGCCCAGCGGACCACTCTTAAAGCAATGCACCGGCAAGGACAAAGCATCGGCGAGGAGACTGCCGGTACTGCCCGTTGCATATAATATATGACCGGCGAGCATGTCCCTGTTGAATAATGCCCATTCCATAAGAGCCTTCTTCATGTTGTCGTGCGCGACAAGCGCGATTCGCTTTGCTTGATTCATGCTTATGGTTTTCACGCTTCCTCCTGTGTTGGTTCGATAACCTGATGATATTGCCTCCCAGCCTCAGCCGTTCATCCTCGTGTCAGAACTCTTTCTCTAGTCCTGACTAAGGGTAAGATAATGTGCCACCTTTTCCCGAAGTCCGTAGAGGTCCCCCTTGCAGATATACCCTCTGACGTTATGAGACCGCACCATCTGCCTCAGGCTGTCCTCGTCGTTCGAGGAATAAAAGACAATAGGTGCCTTTGAGTGAGAACAAAGCAGTTTTGAGAGCGCGTCGCCGGAAAGCCCCGGCATATTCACGTCGAGCAGAATGAGGTCCGGCTCGAGCGTCTTTGCCAGACTCGTGGAACCGAAGGGCTTGTTGTGAGTATACACATCGTGCCCCTCTATTTCGAGTATCTCTTTGACCGCGATCAGGTGGTTGTTGTCGTCATCGATGACGAGTATCCTTTTAGCGCCTGTGTCCATTATCGTCGTCCTCCTGAGAAATTAATGTGTTGTGAGTGATAGGCATTGTCACTTCGAAGGTTGTCCCGCGCCCGAATTCGCTGTCCATGGCGATACCGCCGCCGAGCATATGCGCGAGACTTTTCGTGATCGTAAGCCCGAGCCCGGTGCCTTCGTGGCGCTTGGTGGTGACATCTCCCACCTGGCTGAAGGCGATGAAGAGCCGGTCCATATCTTCCTTTTTGATGCCTATGCCGGTGTCCTTCACGGTGATAGTCAGCTCGTCGTGGGACGCCAGAAGGCCGAGCGTAATTCTTCCCCGATCGGTGAATTTCGCGGCATTGCTCGTCAGATTGGTCAATATCTGCTTTATCTTAATCGGGTCGGACATGACAGTCAGTGTCCGGAAGCCGGACTCGATCGAGACGTCCACCGGTTTCGCGCCGAGAAGCACCCTGGTGGTCTCGGTGACTTCCCTGATGGTCCCCATGATGTCGAATTCTTCATATATGATCTCCATCTTGCCCGCCTCTATCTTCGACAGGTCGAGGATATTGGTTATGATCGCTCTCAGATGGGCGGCCCCGGACATAACGAGGTTCAGCCTGTCCCTCAACTGGTCGATATATCCCTTTTCGCAGGATATCTTCATCAGCTCGGCACGGCCTATGATCGCGTTGACCGGCGACCTCAGTTCATGGGTTACATTCGCGATAAACTGGGACTTTACATGGTTGATCTTTTCCAGTTCCTTTGCGCGCTCATGGGCCATTTCCCGCTGGACGATGCTGTTTGCAAGAAGATTGCTCTGCTGGATGATCATCTGACGCACCGGCAGGAGCCCCTTGTAAAAGCCGTCTTCATCGATGATGACGATCTCGTCGTACACGTCCTGGGAAGGCCTTGCAAGGGCCTTGTTGATCGCGACGTCGAGGCGCTCCCTTTCATATATATATAGCGGCTCGGTATCGGTGATCATGATGACCGGTTTCCTGCCGTAAAGCTCAAACCCGTATCGTCGGAAGACAGAAAAGAGAAGCTTCTGTCTAGTGAGGAGACCGACCGCCTCCCTGCCCTCGACTACGCCAAAGGCCTCTATTTGGGGCGACTCAAAGAATTTTTCGACAACGGTTCGTACGCTGGTAGAAGGGTGGACGCAGATATCGGAGGCGACAAGACTGCCGACCGCGGGCGAACCCTCATGCACTGCCTGTTGCATAACCTGTCAATATCCTTCCCAATGGTCTCGGGCGAGATGCCCTCGCGTTTTCTATTATCTTCGGTGCGCGTTACAATTTGATGAAAATGACATTAAATTTCAGAGATGGTTCCGTCCGTGCTCAAAGCAGTCTTGCCCCCTGCTCCGCGAGGCGCGATCGGACAGTGCAGCTCAGGTTCAGGTAACAGAAATTCTCCTCGTCAATAAAGCGGCTTATAAGATATGCGAGTCCGTTGCTTTTTGCGTCCAGATAAGGGGTATCGATCTGGTTTATGTCGCCGGTAAAGACAATCTTCGTCCCTTCCCCGCACCGCGTGATGATCGTCTTGACGTCGATCGGCCTCAGGTTCTGCGACTCGTCGACGATGAAGTACCTCTGCGGAAGGCTCCTCCCCCGTATGTAGGTCAGCGCCTCTATCTGCAGTGCGCCCGAGTCGATGAGGTACTGGAAGCTCCTGTACTGGGAGGCAGACGCATCGTCTTTGATATGGCCTTTAGGCGTATTGACGATCACTTCCAGACTGTCGAATATCGGCTGCATCCACGGCGCCAGCTTCTCGTTGACGTCGCCCGGCAGATAGCCGATGTCGTTTCCCATAGGGACGATGGGCCGCGCGACAACGACCTGCTCATACAGCGGGGACTTTTTTGTCGTCTGATGGATCCCGGCTGCGAGGGCCAGGAGCGTCTTCCCCGTCCCTGCCGAGCCGGTCAATGCGACGACTTCTATTTCGGGGTTTGTGAGCGCGTCTATCGCGCATCTTTGTTCGACGTTCTTCGGGAAGATCCCCTCGAGCGATTTTCCGTTCTTGATCCTGGCGCCGTCGTCATGTCCCCGCAGTCGGTAAATCTCGTCTTCGGACCGGAGATACCGCACCGAGAGAATGCCGTTAGTATAGTCCGTCTCTTCGAGCACCTTCCCGTATTTCTGAAAAAGCGTCGTTTTATCGCTCGTAAAGTCCTCTGCATGGAGCCCGCATACCTCTGCCTTTATCCTCACCGTCGTGTCTTTCGACACGAGCGTCACCGGCAGCAGTCTTCCGGTCCCGTCGGTCTGACTTTTTTCGACGACACCGAGGGCCGTCCGTATGATCTTGTCGTCTTCTGTTCGGCCTTCCATAAACGTGGAGGCTGAGCCGCTCAGGGACGTGCTGACTGAAAGCAGGCCGCCGGTGTCCATGTTGATCCCGGCCAGTAATGATCCTGTCTCTCTCAGGCGATCGATGGTCCTGAGGGCTGTTCTGGCCGATGCCGCGATCTCGCCGTGGCCCTTTTTGAGCCTGTCGAGCTCCTCTAACACAGCGAAGGGAACCACGACGTCGTTGTCGCCAAAGCTGAAGAGAGAGTTTGGATCGTGGATCAGCACATTCGTATCGAGCACGAATATTTTCTTCGTCCCCTGATTACCGCCGGACCGGCCGGATTTCCGTGATTCGGGAGATTCTTCGATACAAGAAGGCCTTCCGCATTCTGTTTGCTCCATGAGGATCCTCCGTGGGTCAAAAAAGTATTTGCTATCGGTGAATACGAGCAGCGAGGAGAGAGAAAAGCAACGATAGGAAGAGAATGAAGAGAACGTCGCGGGATGGCGTCTATGTCGAAAGCTGGTCTTTCCTTCATTCTTCTCAGACCATTATGCCATTGTTTTGTTGCAGGGACGTTACAGGGTGATGAAATTTCTGATGGGGGCCGGCCGTAACCGATATTTCGCAGTCTCGTAATCAATCTTTAACCGTCGAATTCTATAATAACGGCAGAGAACTCTGCAGGCCGGAATGGAAACTCTTTCCGATATATCCGCACTTTTCAGCCGGTTTTCCTATGCCGGCATTTTTTTGAGTTTGATTCTCGGAAGCGTGGGCTTCCCCTTTCCCGAGGACGCGATCCTCATGTGCAGCGGCCTTCTCATCGCCCGGGGAGTGCTCAGTCCTGCACCTGCCCTCGCGACGGTCTTTGCGGGGATGGTCATAAGCGATCTTATTATCTTTTCGTTAGGCAGACAGTATGGTCGCCGGATCGTCATTCATAAATGGTTCGGCAGGATAATATCTGCGGAAAGACTGGCCTCGATTGAGGGCCGATTCAATGCTCATGGGATATGGGTCATTCTGATCGGCAGACAACTGATAGGAATCCGGTCACAGATGATCCTGATGTCCGGAATTATGAGGGTCCCGGTACTCCGCTTTCTCGCTGCGGATGCCCCTGCAGTTCTTGTTACCATGGGCATAATGATTACAGCAGGTCACGCGGGCGGTAAGGTATGCAACGGGATCTCCGGTATTAAGGAGACAATGCTGATTGCTCTGATTGTGCTTTTTGCAGGCGTCTGCATCTTTTTTTTGCTGATGCGGCTGAGAGCAATGTTCCGTTCCAGCGTGGGCGACTGAAGATCCGGATGATAGCTATCAATACGCAGTGGCGTTGCCTATTCTGCTTCCTTTATCCATGCTTCTATCCTTTCCTTGATCCCATCACGGATTATTCTCGTTGCCTGAAGTTTTTCATCATGAGTCCCCTCAAGGGCCGAAGGGTCCGCAAAGTTCCAGTGCAGCCTTTTTGCATATCCGGGGAATATCGGACATTTATTGTCTCCCGTCTCATCGCAGACGGTTATTACGTAATGGAACAATTTACCTGCCTTGATGAACTCAAAGACTCCCTTGACCCGGTTCCCGGATATATCGATCCCGATTTCCCTCATCGCCTCGACAGCAAGGGGATTGAGGCTGCCTGGCTCAAGTCCGGCGCTTTCCGCTTCGAACCTGTCTCCGGCCATGGAGTCCAGGATCGCCTCGGCAATCTGGCTGCGGGCACTGTTATGGATGCAGACAAAAAGGATCTTCTTTTTCATATGGGCAGGTCACTTGCAGTGCACCGAGTAAGCGCCGAATGCAATCATGTTTTGAAGAGACCGCATGTACACGGGACACGCCTCGTGGCGTCTGCTCATGCACCATTTGATCGTGGCGCCTTCCATGTTCTTAATCAGGTTATTTGTGACACGGCACATGGTCCCTTCTTTGCTCCCCTTGAGATGCGGACACATAACTAAAACGATGGTGTTCATGCCCCTTTCCTCCCTTTGCGTCATTATAAAATATCAATGGTTAAATTATTATTACGGGATGGTTAAGAATTCTTCACAATTATTGCGGGGCGTTCCGGTGATTCCCCCAATCTCTGCTGACGCCGCTAGGCCGTCGCGAACACGGGGATCAAAAAGGGTGAGAGCATGCAGATGACCCCTGTCCAGAAAAGCCACCTGTTTTTCCAGGACAGATCATGCCAGTACATCTCGCGGAGGGATTTTCTCTGATCCGTTTCTCCTCCCGGGAGTGAAAGGATGACGCTTTCGACATAGCTGACCTCCAAGGCCCCGAATATGGTCAGGATCGAGATTATCATGTCCAACGTTTTCATCGTTTCCCTCACATTTTTTGGGCTGTTATCTCTTTCTCATGATCTTCGCCAGGAACATCGGGCAGTTGTCGTAATTCTCACTGAAGCAATACTCCTTCCTGTTATGAGGCCCGACAATCATGGATGAGAGCGAGGCGGCGCAAATATTTTTTTCCCTGTCGCTGAACGGACAGTTAAAATCGTCGGGCATGTCCCTGTATGTTGAACGTTGCAGCAAATACATGGATACTCCTCCTGCTAGTATTTTGACAATGCCAATCTTGTCTTTATCGCTGTCACGATCCTCGGTCTCCACACCTTCAAGCCCGTCTCGGGGTAGGGAAAAAGCAACGAGTCCTTTCCGATAATATACCGGTTTCCCCTCCATGCGACCGTATTGCTCAGCACCGGGACAAACCAGAGCGACCCGATGACGAGGTCTTTGAAAGGGGTGAATGCATAAAGCAGCGGGTGCATATCGGCCCCGAGCCGATTTCCCAGATAATAATCGCGGGCTATTTTTGTCACGCTTGTTGCCGCGGCAAGGAAAAGCGACAGTTTCGTAAACGGAAGGAAGATCAGCGGTATAAAGGACATAAACACGGCGTTGCTGAGCAATTCGGGAAAATACTTCGCTCCCCCTATCTTCCACCTGAGCTTGCCCCACCTGGTATGCCTGTTGATGAACTTTTTTACGCCCCAGTATTCGTTGACGTTGTTGATCACGTGATTGGAGAGCAGGACTTTTTTTCCGAGCCTGTGGATCCTTTCGCCGATGATATAGTCTTCGGCAAGCAGGTCCTTGACCGCACCGAATCCCCCGATGGCCTCAAGGTCGTCCTTCCTCATGAGCATCGATTTCCCGATGACGCAGGGCATCCTGAGATACTTGTCGAGAAAGCAGACGCTGCCCACTATGAAGGAATTCAGGTGGAGGTTCTCGAGAACGGCGCCGACAGACCGGCCGCTTATTCCCCTGATCATGTTGCTGACGAGTCCTACGGACGCGTCAGCCATGTGGCGTGAGATGTCGCTCAGATAGTCCTTCTCCACGCGGACGTTGCTGTCGCTTATAAGTATGAGATCGTATTTGGCTTTTCTGTAAGCCGGGATCAGGTTGTTTACCTTGGGGTTCAGCCCTTCATCACAATGTTCGACGACAATACATATGTCTCTTGCAGGGTACTTATCCTTTATCTTCTTTACCACTTTATAAGCCGGGTCGTTCTGGTTCTGGAGGGCGAAAATGAGCTCGTACTCCGGATAATCCAGATTACAAAAGCTTTCGAGATTATCGAAGAGTCCGTCATCAAGACCCTTGAGCGGTTTAAGGATTGAGACTGGAGGAAAAGATCGGGGAAAGCGCATGCCTTCCCCTGAGTGGGGGGGAGCAGTATATGACCGCACAGCAATCATTTGAAACAGATATCCGATTATCCCAAAGAGTGTAATGCCTGCAAATATCCAAAATAAAATCATGTCCACCTCCTAATTTCTGAAGAGCGTCATCGCGACACCCTTGTTATGTCTGATGCACTGTTTTATGGAGTCTACGTCTTTAGCGCAGTTGAGGAGAGTCTTCCAGGAGTACAGATGTCTCGGTTTGTGGAAATCGCTGTTTGCGATGTATGGATATTTCTTGAGGCTGATGACGTTGAAGACGTCGTCCCTGTTGGCGATCTCCCAGGCGTCGATAAAACGGGCATACTTATCCCTATTGTTCCAGAGGAAGAGTGTGTCCCTGTCGGTCTTTGCCGACATATAATGCGGGTGGCAAGCTATCGTCAAGGCGCTCTGTTTTTTTGCCTCCAGGAATATCTCTTCATAACTTATGCAGGCCGGGATAAAGTCCTGGACATCAATGATCAGCATGTGGGCTGAGTTGTCTGAGGTGAGATGGTTCTTGGTTATTTCAATTCCTGGAATAACGAGCATGTCATATTTGTTCCGGGCCCTTTCCGCTTCTTCCTTTATATGAGAGATATATTGGCTAAAGTTGGCGGCTGTCACAGAATACTTAAAACGGTGTGCGAGCTTGCCCAGCGGATTATCACCATTCACCACATGGTCTGTTATTGCAATAACGTCGAAGCCTGCCTGTCCGAAGAGATCAATCGTCCTTTTCAGCTCTACCGAGCCGTCTGAATAAGTGGTGTGGATATGGAAATCACACAGCAGCATCGGCCTGCTTTATTCGACGTTTTATTATCATGATGCTTATATGGTAGTGAGTTTAGATTGCAGGAATATGAAACGGAGGTTACATTCCCGTTAAATGTGAAGAGGTGGAACCCGTGCGGATCTCCACCTCTTTTCTCTCGCGCCACGGCGCGACCGGATATCTGTCCCGGGCACCCGTCCGTATCAAATCGGTTCGTCGTTGCTGTCAAAGAAGAACTGGGAAATGTAGACGCCGCAGCTCGGCCAGCCATCTCCGAGACAGTTCTCCTCGCGAACGCAGTCAAGATGTTCCGGGCACAAGTCGACTATCCTGCAAGTCGTACCTTTCAGTTTAGGGCACATCGTTATTACCTCCTCTCCGATATAGCTATTTCGTAGATGCACTTTGTTTGAAAGGGGGAACCGCTGTTCCCCCCTTTTTACTGCTCTACTGATATAACAAGCTCCTGGTTTACAGGACCTTCACAAAAATAGGGTTGCTATAGAACCAGAGATCGTCCCAGGCCATGTCTGCATTGTTGGTGCCCGGTGTATTAAGCAACGGGCTGCCGGCGGCATCGGTCCCATACACGATTTTTGTGTTCGTAGCATCCATCTTACTCACGCCATAACCGAGATTCGTGCCGCGGATACGGAAGAACATGCTGTTCCGGACATGAGGCACAACAAAGGTCATGGTGGTGAAGCCTTCATCATCAATGCTCCATGAAGATGCATCGAAGGTTTCAACAATACCGGCAACGGTGCTGTCGATGGCGTTGAAAGCCGGATTCGGGGTCACGCCGTCAGCAAGGAACTTGTTCGCCCTGGTTGGGTTGATGCGGCCTTGGATCAGCTGGACGTGGTGGACTGCAGGCGGAGCGCAGACGTAGCTGCCCGAGGCGTTGATGCCGGCCTGGCAGTTATTGCTGTCAGGCGTCCTGAACCTGATCTGAACGGTGATTTTTTCTCCTTTTCCGACAGAAAGGGTTTCACCCATGGTAGCGCTGCTGTCGCCGGAGGGCGCTCCGTGGAAGACCCTGAAGTAGAGTTTGTTGATCAGATCTCCGTGGACGGAGAAGGCGTTGCCGGAGCGGAGGCCGTTTATAACGTCCTCCTGGGCGTAGACTCCGTCGCCGCTGGCATCCTTCACCTTTACGTAGGTCTTCTCATACTCTCCGGGCCAGAAGTCGCTGGATGTGCTATGGAAATCCGAGCTGTCGAAGTTGAAGAACTTGCGGCCGTCTGCCAGCAGGTTGTCCCAGAGGCCGCCAACCGTGGCGATATAAGTGCCGGCCCCTCCGTAGGTGCCGCCGCCGCATGCTCCCGTACCAAACTCACCGCGATTCGATGACTTATCGTGCCCGGGAATCCCCTCGAAGCCGAAGGCCACCGACGGTCCGTTGTCGTTCATATCGCGGAACGCGGCGATGGACCAGCCGCCCACGCCGCAGCCTGCCCTCTCGACATGTGCCGGGATAAGGTAGCCGGTGGCGGGGTAGTTGGCCTGCATCCACTTGACGCCGTCTAAGGTCTTGTTATGCTTTGCGTTCTGGGCGAGTACGGCTGAATAATCGGGATAGGCAGGAGAGGTGTAGCTGCTGCTCTGGACCTTGCCGTCCCACCCCATGATCGTAGCCGTAGTAGTAGTTGTCGTGCCGTCGGTGTCGGAGTTGTCGAAGCGGTACTCAAACTCCGCGATCGGTAGGGCGTTGTCGGCGGCGATCGCTGTGCTTGCGTGTTCGTGGCCGGGTACGTTCCATTCCATCCCGGTAATCACGATCTTGTCAGGATAATTGGCTCGGATGCTTTCGATCCAGTCGTAAGCACCCATGTACGCGGGTCCGGCGTAGAACGGAATGTCGGATGTACGGATAAGGGACTGCCAACGCCACATCTTGCCATTGGTGGGGTCCCCGATTGCCGGAAGGGTCGGGTAGACGGTCGTGTCGGTCCAGTTCCTGCCGAAGCCGTCCCGTGATTGGATACCACCGTGCTCGGAGTTTGTGAAGAAGCCAAGACCGTTCCTGAAGGCGGTGGGCGCAGTACCCTGCTTATACAGTCCGCTGGTATCCGATACCGCGAACGGGGTTATCGTGGTAGGCCCGGTCAGATCGTTCATAGGATAGCTGCCGTCGGTAAAGGTGGTGTGGTTGTGGAAATCGCCGATCATCCATTTCCCGGCGCAGTGTCGATCTCCGTGCTCATGTTGATCGTCACGCTCGTGTCGATCTTCACGACAGGAATATTTTTCACTATTCTCAACATCCGGTCTGCTGGAAGAGGCGGAACCCGCGCGTTGCTCTGCGTGGGACACTCCTGCGCCGGAGACCAGGGTCACGGCAAACAAGCCGGCGAATAAAGATGTTTTGATACGATTCCATGTGCCAATATTCATTTGTTCTCTCCTTTTTTCCTTTCAGCTTTTGACATTATTGGTTCCACAAACTGCTGCCCATCCGGTCAATACTCGTGTATGATCGGCTTATCACCTCCTTTTGCCAACCCTGGCCTGATTCGACTCCTGAACGTATCACTCCTCCGGCTGATATTTGAACGATCCTCAGGCCGGAACAGCTTCTGGAAGCAAGACGGAAAGAATAGTCGTTGAACTTGATGAGTATTGTAGTGGACTTCTATTACGCGGTGATGAAGGAGGGATTAAGTCTTTATGAAGATTTTGCCGTGGATTCCCGCTCGACAACCATGCTCGTTGTTGAATGGACGCAGAGCAGCGATATCAACCGGCGGAAGAATGACTTAAGGCGGATGCGCCGGGGGATGTTGATCGATTCAGAACTTCCTATTCTTGATTAGGTATGAATAATATGCGGCGGCATTGGTCGGTATGCGCCGGAGGGTGTCGAAATCGACCCGGTAGAGGCCGAAGCGCGCGTCGAGCCCCTGGAGCCATTCGTAGTTGTCTATCAGAGACCAGTAGAAGTAGCCCCTTATGTCCATGCCCCGCTCCCTGCACCGTTCGACCGCGTCAAGATGTTCCTTCATAAAGGCGATCTTCTTCTGGCTGTCCCTGGTGGCGATGCCGTTTTCGGTAATTATCAGGGGGACGTCCAGTGCGGACGCGTATCGCAGCACCTTCTCGAGCCCGCGGGGGTGGATCTCCCATCCCATGTCGGTGAGGCCCCGGCCGTCGATGTCGAGATGCCTCATCTCGACACCCATCTTCTTGAACGGATTGAACCGCATATGGATCCTCGTGTAATAATTCACGCCGAAGAAGTCGAGCTTGCCTTTGATCGGCACAGGAATTACCAGTTCTTCTTTAAAGGGGAATTTGATCCTTAGTGACCCCGCTAAAAAGGCATCAAGCAGAGAGTGATTGTAGAAATATTTCGCAACTCGCGCAAGGAGTTTGTCCAGAGGGTTCCATCTCTTCCAGGGGGCAAGCGCGGCCATATTGTGCGCCACACTCACCTGAGCGTCCGGACATCCGGCATGGATGATATCATACGCCGCTGCGTGGGCCGTGAGGATGTTTTTCAGCGCCCTGACCCCGAGGGGAACATTCTTCAGCGCGGGCGGGGTGCATCCCTCGAAATAGCCGGCAAGGACCAGGACATACGGTTCGTTGAAGGTGATCCAGTAACGGACGCCCCTCAGGGCGGGAAGTATTTTCTCGACGTAGCGAAAAAAATGCTCGACCGATGCATCTTCATGCCAGGGGTATTTCTTGATGAACCAGAGTGGATGAGTGAAGTGATGCAGGGTCACCATCGGCTCTATGTTGTCTCTCCGAAGGATATCGATGATCTCCTGATAGTGTGCAACGGCCCCTTCGTCCCATACTCCTTCGCGAGGCTGTATCCTGCTCCACTCCAGGGAGAAGCGGTAGGCATTTACGCCGAGATTTCTCAGGAGGGCAAGATCTTCCCGGTAAAGTTCATAGTGATTGGTGACTGTCGGCTTGGCACTTAATATCTCGTCCCAGGACGTCCAGTCGGCATGCGGCGAGCCCTCGAGCTGAAAGGCGGAGGTGGCCACCCCCCACAGAAACGGCGTCCTGCGCGACCCCGGAGATCCGGATCCTGGGGCAGGGGAGGGACCGGGCATTTCTTTTGAGTTAGTCTCCTTTGAGAAGGTGGTCTTCAAAGTAATAGCCGTGGCCTCTTCTTGTCTTTATATAAACCGGATTTGCGGGATCGTCTTCTATCTGTGTGCGTATCCTGCTGATATGGACGTCGACGGTCCTCGGCTCGACATACCCCTCGTCTTTCCAGACTGCGTTCAGGAGTTGTTCGCGGTTGTATATCTTGCCCTTCCTTTCCACAAGGAACATAAGGAGCTTAAACTCCGTAGGACTGAGGCTGAGCGTCACGCCCCTCTTCATGACGGAATACGTCTCGGCATTGATCACAAGGTCGCCGACGGAGATCTGCTCTTCGTTTGAAGGCGTCTTTGTGGACCGTCTTAATACAGCCTTGATGCGCGCGACGAGTTCTCTCACGCTGAACGGCTTCGTCAGGTAATCGTCTGCGCCCATCTCGAGGCCGAGAATCCTGTCCACCTCATCTGTCTTTGCGGTAAGCATGATGATCGGGATGTTTCTTGTCTTCGGATCGTTCCTCAGTATGCGGCAGAGTTCCATGCCCTGCATGCCAGGCATCATCAGATCCAGTATCACGATATCGAATATTTCCCCCCTGACCTTTTTCAGCCCCTCTTCGCCGTCCGTCGCTGCGGAGACATCGAACCCTTCCCGTATAAGATTATAGGACAGGAGTTCAACGATGTCTTGTTCGTCGTCCACCACGAGTATTTTCTGTCTGCCGGCCCTGCTCACCTCACAGTATTCTCGCACGCATGCGTCATAACGAGAGTATACGAAGAATGTATTGCGGCAGTGTGAAAGGATTGTTACATTTCGGTTAAATGAGAATTCTTACCTTTGTGCCCTTGCCTTGCACGCTCTCTATCTTCATGCTCCAGCCATGGGCCTTCACCAGGTGTTTGACGATCGCAAGCCCGAGTCCGGTGCCTCCCATCTTCCTCGACCTGGCGGGATCGACCCTGAAGAACCTTTCGCCGAGTCTCGGCAGCAATTTAGCCGGGACCCCAATGCCGGTGTCCTCGACAAACAGGAAGGGACTTCCCGTTTCCCTGCCGCTATCGATGCCGAAGCTCACCCCGCCGGTCTCTGTAAACTTGATCGCGTTATCCACCAGGTTGGTGAGTATCTGGAGAAGCCGGTTCCTGTCCGCATCGACCTGCAGAAGCGACGGGTCTGCCTCAATCCTCAGGAAGAGGTTCTTGGCGGAGGCCTTGGCCCTGAACAGTTCGGCGATATTCTCGAATACTCCCTGCACGTCAGTAAGGGTCTTTTCGACCTTGATGACACCGAGCTCTATCCTCGAGATCGTCATCAGGTCATCGACGAGCGCATTGATACGTTCGCTGTTCGATTTTATCGTCTGCACGAACCTTGCCGCATTGTCCGGATCGGACAGGGCGCCGTCAAGGAGGGTGTCCGCAAATCCCATGATCGCGGTGATCGGCGTCTTCAGTTCGTGCGAGACATTTGCGACAAAGTCTTTTCTGACTTGCTCGAGTTTCTTGATCTCGGTGATATCGTGGAAGACCGCGACAAAACCGGAGAGCTCGCCTTCTCTGTAAAAGAGAGGGGAAACCCTGACGGCCAGATGTTTTTCGTCGGGAGATTCGATCGTAAACTGAGACATGCCGGGGACGCGGTTTTTTCGCACTTCTTCGATCAGCGTGGTGAACTCATGGTTTCTCACGACTTCGGCAAACAGCGCGCCCGCCGGAGGGACCTCGCCGAAAAAATCCTTCACCGATGCGCTCGAAAGCGTCACAATGCCCCTTGCGTCGATGATCAGGAGGGCATCAGGCACGCTCCTGAGGATGACACTCAGCCGGTTTCTCTCCTCTTCGCCCTGCGCCATCATCTCCTGCAGCGCCGCTGACATCGCGGTAAGATTGTCCGCGATTTCGGTAAATTCGCCCGCCTTCTTCAGAAAAAGTCTTTTGTCTATCTCCCCTTTCGATAAAGATCGGGAAAAATCCGTTATCTGGTGGAGCAGTCTCCTTAGATGGTCGGTCTGCCAGACCGAAACGGCCCACGTTACGAACAAGACGGCGAGCATGACAAATATGATCTTCAACCTGAGGAGGTTTACCGCCACGTCGATCTCCTTCAGGGGCACGGCAAGCCTGATGAAACCCTCTTCGGTCCCGTCATGACTGATCTTTTTTGCCACGTAAAGGAAGTCGTAATTCAGCGTGTCGCTATGCCGGACCACGAAGCCGGTGCCGAGGAGAGCAGCCTGCTGCACCTCGGTGCGGCCCGCATGATTCTCCATGGTGGCCGAATCATGATCGGAATCGCCGATGACCTTTCCGTCCATGAGAATCACGGTTACCCGCGCGTGGACCTCGCTTTTCAACGTCCTGCAGAGATCATCGATGTCGGGCTTATTGAAGGGGACCGTCTGTGCGATGAGGCTTATCGTCCCGGAGAGATGCTCCTTCAGATTGTCGATATAATTTTCCCTGACGGCCGAGGTAATGTACAGTTCCGTAAAGAGCCCTGCCATCAGCAACACGACGGCGTAGACCAGAAAGATCCGCCTGAATATCCTTACCTTCATAGTGCCGCATCCACGTAATATCCGATGCCCCTTTTCGTCCTGAGGTATTTCGGATTTGCGGGGTCGTCCTCGATCTGGGTGCGCAGCCTCCGCACATGTACGTCGACCGTCCTCGGCTCCACGAACGCCTCGTCTTTCCATACCGCATCAAGAAGCTGGTCGCGATTGAAGACCTTGCCCTTTTTCTCGACAAGGTAAAGCAGCAGCCTGAATTCTGTTGAACTGAGGGAAAGGGGTAGGTCCCGCTTCGTTACCGTATAGGTTTCCTTGTTAATCGTGAGATCGCCTATGCGTATCACCTTTTCGTCTTCTTTCTTGCCCGAGGTCCTTCTCATGACCGCCCTTATGCGGGCAAGAAGCTCCCTTGGACTGAACGGCTTGGTCAGATAATCGTCGGCGCCGACCTCGAGGCCGAGTATCTTGTCGACCTCTTCGCCCTTGGCGGTAAGCATGATGATCGGCAGGTTTTTCGTTTTGGGATCGTTCCTGAGGA
The DNA here is from genome assembly GCA_021811105.1 of Nitrospirota bacterium. Taxonomy (GTDB): domain Bacteria; phylum Nitrospirota; class Thermodesulfovibrionia; order Thermodesulfovibrionales; family UBA6898; genus Sulfobium. Next base: position 33,708 of record JAJZPM010000034.1, read on the forward strand.
CCCGGCAGATTTCCATTCCGGGCATGCCGGGCAGCATGAGGTCGAGGATAATGAAGTCGAACTTCTCTTCCCTTATCTTTGCGAGCGCATCTTCGCCGTCAGAGGCAGAGGACACGATAAATCCCTCTTTTTGCAGATTGTATGCGACAAGCTCCACAATGTCGGGCTCATCGTCAACGACCAATATTTTTTCCTGATAAGTCAATATTTTTTCCCGGTTTCCTGTTCCCCAAAAAAGCGCATCGTCATCTTTTCGAAGTATAACAGAAATCGAGGCATTCAGCCACGGGAAGAAAGAGTGACGTCTGGAGTATATAGTGGCCGAGCAAATATAATATACGTGGGAACATTATGAATTCGGGACTCTCAGAAGAAGCAAGAAAATTCCTGGCCCATACGGTGGCGGAGTCGATGGAAGGCTATGAACTCCGGGACCCGCAACTAACGATGATGGACGCCTGTGCAGGGACCATCGATGCCGGAGGCACGCTCGTCGCCGAGGCCGGTACCGGCACAGGCAAGACCTTCGCCTATCTGATACCGATAATCCTCTCCGGCCACAAAGCGGTCGTTTCGACGAGGACTATCAATCTGCAGGAGCAGCTTGCCTCGAAAGACCTGAAGCTGCTGTCGGCCCTGAAAGATTTCGACTATGCCGTAGCTAAAGGCAGGAGCAATTTCCTTTGCCTCAGACGTCTGCATGCGTTTCATCCTGACAACACTGAAGAATCAGCCGAGCATAAGGATATGCTCGATTGGGCTGCGGAGACCGCATCCGGCGACAGAGAAGATTATCATAATTACAAAAGGCCCCTGATATGGGAGAAGGTATGCGCGGATTCCGATGCGTGCAAAGGGAAAAAGTGCAGCCACTTCAAAAATTGCTTCTACTTCGTGGCAAGGCAGAAATGGGAGGCGGCCAGTATTGTGGTCACCAACCATGCGCTGCTTACGATCAACGCCATGATGCCGGAGGACAAGAAAATCCTTCCGAAGGCGGAGGTCCTGGTGGTCGACGAGGGACATGCCCTGGACAGCATCGTCTCCGAGCAGATAGGGCTCAATCTGTCGGACAGGGGGTTCGACAAAATCCTCAATGAATTGCTGAGGGTCGATCAAAGGGGTGTCTATAAGGGGCTTCTCTCGAAGACGCCTGTGCTCTTTCCGGACGTCGAGGCATTAAGGGTCGAAATCGGAGTTTTTTTCAGCAAGGTGGGGTCGGCATCCGAAAACAGGAGGATCATAAAGGGAACGTTCAGGCTGAGTGACTCTCTGTCGGAACTGTCGGCTTCGATAAGATCGCTCCTCGAAAAAATAAGAGAGTCGGTCGTCGGACTTTTTACGGAGGACGAGGAACTGGACCTGAAGGCGGCGATCCTCAGGCTCCGTTCCTTAGCCGAGGGAATGGGGGTATTCACGGAAGAGGCTGAGGGATTTGTCAGGTGGGCCGAGGTCGAGGAGAGACGGACCGCACTCAGGATGTCACCCATATACCCTTCCGAGTTCGTCAGGACGAATCTAATGCCTTACTACAGCTCGGTTATTCTGACGTCTGCAACACTTTCGGTCGCGGGAGACTTCGGGCTGATCGAAGACATCCTCGGCCTCGACCGGCCGGAAACATTGTCCGTGGCTTCCCCATTCGATATCAGGAACCAGGTCGAGGTGGGCATCGAGAGGGGCATCGACCTTAAGACGGAAAAGGGGATAGAGAAACTTGCGGGAACGGTCCTGCGGGAGTCGACAAAAGAAGAGGGCGGGACACTCGTGCTCTTCACCTCACGGGAAGTAATGAGGAAGACCTGGGATATTTCTGCGGAGAAACTCTCCTCCGCCGGCCTGAACCCGATGCTGCAGGGCGAGCTGCCGAACAGGAAAATGCTCAGAGAGATGAGGGAAAGCACGAACAGCGTCATCTTCGGCCTCGATTCGTTCTGGGAGGGGGTTGACGTAAAGGGGGATTCGCTGAACTGCCTCGTCATCACTAAACTGCCTTTCGAGGTGCCGACGGAACCGATCGTTGTTGCACGCACAGAGGAGATCAGGAAAAAGGGAGGGAACCCTTTCCGCGACTATTCACTCCCCAGGGCGGTCCTGAAGTTCAGACAGGGGTTCGGCAGGCTGATAAGGGCAAAAGGCGACAGGGGCAGGGTGATCATCTGCGACGAAAGGATTGTGACGAAGGATTACGGGCGGAGGTTTCTGGCGAGTATCAGATGAGGAGAGCAGGGATTGTCAAAAAGCGAAAGCATCTTTTTGTGCCTGAAATAATATAATGATATCAAATTGTTAGAGGCTGTTTTTTGCATTCGTAATTTGAAAGTCGCGCCTCAAAGGAATATAATAAATATATAGATCCTGGAGCCATACGAGGGAAATGGATATCCGTTAACACAACGGTAGGGTTCAGCAAAGGCCCAAAAGCAAAATCCTCTCCCGTGTGGTTCTATTTTTTTGCGCGATTGCCTAATTGCCCGGCAAACGCGGCGGTTATCAGAAAGAAAGCCATTCTGCAATTGGGATTCGGACTATAATTCGCTGAGCAAAAGGCCGGATTGATATATGTTGGCAGGGCCTTTCTTGCACCATACAACAGTGGCATCTCTTACTGCTGCCCGGCCCTCACCGTAAAACCTCAGTATGGAGCCCACCTTTATAGGTGCAAGTGTGAGAAGACACAGCCCCGATTCGCTCTCGTTTATTATGGTGCCTTTAAAACAATTTTCGTCTATATCAGCGACGTAGGACCACAGGATATCCCCAATTGCCCGTTCCCTGACTCCTCTCCTCAGATCTTCTGCTGTGCTGTTCGCCGCGGCTGCCCAAAATGTACCGGATTTATTCTTGTCGGTCTTATCCAACGCCGTCTTCCTTCCCTGCATCATCCTCGTCATCTAAACGGGGATAACTTTGTGTCAGCTTTTCCAGAAGAGACTGCCTTTCGGTCAGAGAAAGAGTCATATACAATGGTGATTCCATCAGTATCGAAATGAACTTCCTCATTTCATGATTATGCATTGTCATATGGCTTTTTCCCGTCTGTTTTTTCCCGCGGCAATACTGTTAAATGCCCCTCCTCACGTAACCCTGTTTTTTATCGAAACAATTCTGCTGTCAATTCTTTAAATATCACAAAATGAGCCTTTCGTCAACAGTTTTCAGGTGAAACCGCTCACTTTCCTGCCTTTTCATGGCTTTATTTGACATAAACAGGAGATAAAAGCTTTATTTACAAGGAGTTTATGGCGAGAGCGTGTTGGATCGAACTATACGAAACATCTTATAACTTATTGATATTGCAAGCTATTCTTACCTAGGAAAATGCCCTTTTCACCGTTTGGTTCACGGTTTTTGCTTCGCCTGGTAATTCAGCCCCAGTAAAGGCAGTGTCACGTAGCAGCATAAAAAACTTCGACTATCAGTATCTTCCCTTTTGACAAGATCATTGCCTCCGTCTCCGTTATGTATGAAAGGATATGGTAAAAGCGGTCCCTTCGCTTTTATCCAGTTCTATCGTTCCGTCGGTTGCGCATCGGAGATAATTGTTCTTAGCTGGCGCGTCACAAGCTCGTCCTCCCGATATCCCAGTAAATTCAGCGTCGCCTTGTTGACCATCTCGATCCGACCTTCCGGATCTGCCACGATCAGGGCGTCCCTCATGGCAGCAAGTATCGAGTCCAGATAGTCTTTCTCTACCAACTGCATCCTGGCGCTTCTCAACTGCCCGAGCATGGCGTCAAAAGTATCTGCCAGAAGCCCGACTTCATCATTGCTCTTGACGTTTATCCTTTGGCTGTAATCACCCCTGCCGACTTTTTTTGCAGCATGCGTCAGGAGCCGAACCGGATGCAATATCCGATTTGCCAATGCGGATGTCAGCAAGATGCCCAGGAAAATTACGACAAGCGCGAGCCCCGTTGAAGCCATCATCGTCTTTTTTATGACACCCGCTTCCTCCTCCAGCCAGTCCATATTCAGTCCTATTACAATATTCCCGACGGTGAGATCACCGGCTTTGACCGGATAAGTTACTTCAACGGCCCCCTTGCCGGACCGCATGAACCTCCTGATGGTCCCCTTTCCGATTCTTTCCGTCTTGGATGCAGGGAGCGCTTGGAACGTTCCGCCTATTTCCTTCTCTTCGCTGGCCGCCAGGATCCGGCTATTGTTGTCCACAACCAGGACGTATAGGCGATCGGATCTCTTGCCGTAATAGGAGACCAGACTGTTCATGGAAACAAAATCATAGGAAACCAGATGGGGCATAATCGCGTGAGAAATAGCGGATGCGCTTCTTACGGAATCGCGCAGAAATCTTTCCTCGAATTTCCTGATGTGATTTAGCTGATTATAGGTATAGAGACCGCCCAGCATGAGAGCAACCACGATTATTGTTAAGGTGGTCACCATGCTGATTTTTGTTCTCAGCGATATTGTTCTTCTGTTTGCCATGGCTGCTTTTCTAAAGGGTGCCTTTCACCGCGCTATAGATGCGCCGAACATCCTGATAATCCTCATCCTTTATCTGTACGAATTTTTCTATCCGCAATTTCCTCAATATTTCCCTTCCTTTTGCCTCCCTGTGCATATCGAGAAAAACGCTCGTCATTTGCCTCTTGAGCGTCCTGTCCATTGTTCTGCTGACCACCACCGGCGGGATCGTGAACTCCTCTGACTTAAAAATAACCCTCGTCTTTGAAGAATATTGTGCCTGGACCTTCTGCAGGTAATCCCAAATCTGCCCGTCGATGAAACCCGCGTCGACCATCCCGCTGGCCACCAGTTGAATAGTCATATCATGGCTCCCGGAATAAATTGCCTTTCCAAAGAAGGATTTGATCGTTTCATGTCTCTTGCGCAACATATAAGCCGCATAGACGCTCGTGGTCGACAGCGGGTCCGCAAAATCGACCGACTTCCCTATCAGATCATTCAGCGATTCGATATCGCTGTCTTTCCTGACGATGACATAAACCCGAAACTTCGGTTTTCCGTATCCTTCGATAACCGGAGCGGCAATCGGCTCAAACTTCGACATTTCCTTTCGACGGGCATAATGACAATTGCACAGAAACCCACGTCAACCTGACCGTCGACAAACAGACGGTCCACCTGCCCATAAGTCAACCCCGATATAAAGACCGCGCGCCTTCCGAGTTTATTTGCCACATAGGTTGTCAATTCCCTGTAATTTTTGAATGACGGGTCGGATGCCACGGCGCCTGTTACGGCGAATCTCAGGTCCTTCTGCACGGCGGCTGCAGTGCCGGGTGCACCCGAAAAAAAGATTAAAGAGGTGAAAAGAACGAACAAAAAATACTTTTTCATGGTTGGTTTCACTCCAGTTATGGCATTGCGTCTTAATCGTAAAGCGGCTCTTTGGATGCATGATGCAGTATGTATCCTGATGAATCCAAGAAAGAAATTCCCCTAATCATTATCGCACCAAGATAACGAAGAATGATACATAATCATAGAATCAAAGGTCGAAGGAAATCAACAAGAAGAAGATTTTCGAGAAATTTGGAATTTAATTTTACATTTTTACGGCACTGTCAACGGAACACGGTTTTATTTTACATAATCAGGAGGGAAAGCCTTTACTCACAATAGTTCTGGATTCTTTCTTTTCCGCGCCATGACCAACGCCGTCTGATAATCCTGCTCCGCCTTGTTGATCCATTCGAGAACATCATGCCGCTTTTTCATAAAGGACTTTTCCTTCAGTCATGATGCTCTTTATGAACGGGTCGAAATAGTGCTCTCTTTTTTTGATCTCTGCCGGAGTCCTAACAATGATGTCCATAGGGATCGTTCGCGGCTCCAATACCTCACTTACCATGGCATAACGTTCGATCCCTTTTTTCTTCGTGTTCAGCATGACCAGCAGATCCAGATCGCTGTCCTTTGTAGGAGCGCCCTTAACATAGGAACCGAAGAGCACTATTTTTTCAACGTCGAGATTTTCCACAAGACGTTTCACGACAGCAGCAAGTGTTGCCTGCAGTTCTTTTTTTGAAAGTGCTTTCATGGGATTAAATTAACCCTAACGTTGCATTAAAAACAGATCATGCAGCGTGTTTGAGTCGATGGAGATAATGCAAAACACCCTTTTGGACTGTCGGATTGCCGCTCATTGTGAGCGTAAGCGTACCGCCGGGCTCGGTA
>JAJZPM010000084.1 GCA_021811105.1 Nitrospirota bacterium
CCTGCGTGCCTCAATGCCCTCAATCACATCCATAAGGGAACCTCCCTATTGTAGAGTAATGTCTACAATAGTATAGCCAATTCGCTGCCTTTATGCAAAAACCAAATTTCAGGACGCACACCCGCCGCAGGGTATTCACTTGACATCGACTCTAATTGCTGGTAACCTGCTTTCTATGCGGGGGATCTGATATGCCTAGAGGAAAGATACTTATAGAAATCGCACCCTTGTTAGAAGAGATTTTCGAGCAGTACCAATGTATCGGCCTAAATATTAAAGGTCTCATAATTGAATGCACATTTCCGGAAAATCTCCCCTCGCCCCTCTTTGCTAAAGAGGGGCATTATTCCTCCCTTTTTCTCCTCGGCGAACCCGCCTGAGTGCGGGGGCAAAGGGAGGTTAGGAGGGATTTTCTGATAATCATGTGCATACTATTTCGAGACTGTTAATAAGTTAGTCCTGGCCTGGGACATTAAGATGGCGGATCGCGGATTTAAAAAATATTTACTTATGGCGCGGAGGAGGGAAGCTGCTTTCAAAGCAGTTATCATTATTGTCGTTGTTCTTCTGATGGGCAATCTTAGCGCTTTAATTGACCGGATATTTCACCCGGAAATCCCTTATCTTGACGAAGAGCATTTAATTATGGGTGGGATCACCGCTTTTGTGACATTTATATTACTCTTCGCGCTGGCAATGTATACAAAAAGGCTGCGTAAGGACGAGGAGAGATTTCATACTTTGTTCGGACTCTCTCCTGATGCAATGACGCTCTTGGACTTATACGGAAACATAATCATGGCCAACCAGCAAGGAGCAAATTTATACAGGGGAAGCGCTGACGAACTGATCGGCAAAAATGTTTTTGAATTGATTGTTCCGGAGGAGAGAACGCATGCAAAAGAGATTATGACAGAAAGGCTGTTTAATAACGGGCATGTGAGAAATATTGAGCACACGGCAATGAGAAAGGATGGATCTTCTTTTCCGGCTGAATTAAGCTTGGCATTGATTTTTGATACAAAAGGAAAAGCTGAAGCCGTTATTGGCACACTTAGGGACATCACGGAACGGAAAAAGACCGAGAAACAGATCCACATGATGGCTTACTACGACCCCTTGACCGGCCTGCCGAACCGCATATTTTTTGCAGAGCTGTTGAAGAGGAAACTTGAACATGCAAAACGCAATAATCTCATATTGTCAATTTTCTTCGTTGACCTGGATGATTTTAAGCGAATCAACGATACACTGGGCCACGACGTGGGCGACCAGCTGTTGCAGGCTGTCGCCAAGAGATTGCTAAAAACTATGCGGGGCAGCGATTACGTTGCCCGGTCATATGCGAAAGAAACTACTGAAGTCGTATCCCGACAGGGCGGAGATGAGTTCATCATATTACTGCACAACCTTGCGCAGGCTCAAAATGCCGGCAATACTGCTCACCGCTTGCTCAAGGAATTATCCGAACCTTATGAGTTAAGCGGACGTGAAGTATTCATAACTGCAAGTATCGGCATCTCATTGTATCCTGACGACGGGGATAATGCGAAGAACCTCCTCAAGAATGCAGATACGGCAATGTATCAGGCTAAAAAAGAAGGGAAAAATAATTACAGATTTTACTCAAGACAAATGAATATGGCATCCCTTGAATTACTGACCTTGGGAAACGACCTGCATAGGGCACTGGAGCGCAACGAGTTCGTGCTGTATTACCAGCCCAAGGTGGTTTTCCTAACAAGAAACATTACTGGAGTAGAGGCGCTCATACGCTGGAGACATGCCGACAGGGGTTTGATTTCGCCGGCACAATTTGTACCACTGGCCGAAGCTAACGGTCTTATCATACCAATCGGTGAGTTTGTGTTACGCACTGCCTGTCTGCAGAATAGGATATGGCAGGAAGCAGGTTTTACATCGATAAGAGTAGCTGTGAATCTGTCAGGCCGCCAGTTTGATCAAAAGGACCTGATAAAAATGATACACAAGGTCTTAAATGATACTCGGCTTTCTCCTGAGCTCCTGGAACTGGAAATCACTGAAAGCATAGTTATGCGAAACCCGGAAGAAGCTATTCTTACGCTGCAGGCGTTGAAAGAGATGGGGATAAAAATTGCGATCGATGATTTCGGCACCGGGTTTTCATCTTTGAACTATCTGAAACGACTCCCGCTCGATTTTGTGAAGATTGACAAGTCCTTTGTTGAAAATGTGTCAGCCAGTTCGAGTGATGCTGCCATCGTTAAGGCAATTATTGCCATGGCGCATAGTTTGAATTTAGAAGTAATTGCCGAGGGGGTGGAGACTGAACAACAACTGGCGTTTCTACACGAACATGGGTGTGATGCGATGCAAGGTTTTTTATTGTGTCATCCCCTGCCCGCCGAAGACTTTTCAAAAATATTAGATAAAAAAATGCTTTAAGAGTTTATTGATTGTAAGATACCCAACTTGATCAGGTGATGAAGGGATGTCTAATCTGGCACTCGCAACCAGTTTACTTGTTCTGTGTGGTTCCGTTCTCATGTCCGTTGGCGTTTTGCGGGGCAGGAAGATTAGGGTCTTTGTTCCCCCGGAGCTGCAGCGTCGTTGGCGCATACACATAATACTTGCATACTTTTCGTAATCTGATATCATGTAGATGGACGCTCCGCAGTGTGCGTACGCTTCGGGCGTCAGCTCGCGCATCCGGGGATGGACGATAGCGGGATATCATCAAGGGGAGGCCATGATAAACATCAAGCAGAACCAGCGGCTGTTCAGGAGATATCTGCTGGAAGTCAAGTTTTCGGTCAGGATAAAAGACGTGACCTACCAGGGGGTGACGGTCGATTATAGTCTGTATGGACTGGGCGTCTTCATATACGGCCACCCCCCTTTGTCCCTGGGCCAGGTCCTTCTCCTGGACATCGACCGTCTCGGAATACACCAGAAGGGCAGGGTTGCCTGGCTGGACAAGGCCGATGCCGGCGTGACGGTGGGGCTACTGAAACTCGACACCCTCAGGGGATCCCTGCGCGACTACAGTCTCGCCGACATCCTGTTGGGACTACAGAGGACTCTTAAGTCCGGCACTCTCTCCATTACCTCGCCGAAGGCGGTCAAGAAGGTGTATATCGATCAGGGGGACATCATTTTTGCCACGTCAACAGCAGATGAGGACCGCCTGGGAGATGTGCTGCTTCAGGAGCGGTTGTTGACCGAGGAACAGTACGTCCTGGCGGGAAAAGCTAAGAAGGAGACAAAAGAGCGTTATGCCGGGATACTGGTGCGGCTCGGTTTTATCCGTCCCCGGGACCTCAAGAGGGTGGTGCGCCTTCAGGCTCAGCGCACTCTGGAGCGCTTGTTTCCCACCCATGATGCGACATTCGAGTTTGATGAGGGAAGCCTGCCTGCCGGAGAGGTCATCCGTCTGCATCTCTCGGCTGCGGACCTTATCTATAAGGACATGAAAAGGAGCGCCGCCGACGTCCTGCTGCAGGCATGCCCATCGGAACGCGTGGTGGATTTTTCGCCTGATCCGGCTACTCTCTTCCAGCACATCAGGCTGGCCAGGGAAGACCGCAAAATTATCTCCTATGTGGACGGAAAGACGAGCATAATGGATATCCTGAGGCTTTCGCCCCTCGGAGAGGAGGATACCCTTCGGTGTCTCTACGCCCTGCTGGAAATCGGGATCGTCGTTCTTAAGGAGGAGGGCGAGCCTTCCTTGGGCATTTCCTACGAGGAAATCCTGGAAATTCAGGAACGGCGTTTATCTCACCTGACGATCGAAAGGATTAATGAGGTCTACGAAAGCTGCGAAAGGCTGGGCCACTACCGCATCCTCGGCTTGGAGAACTCTGCAACCGCCAAAGAGATAAAGAAGGCGTATTACCAGGCCGCCAAACAGTTCCATCCAGACCTGCATTTCAGCCTGCCGGAGGACATGAAGGAAAAACTCAATTATATCTTCACCCGCATCAACGCAGCGTATGCCGTTCTGAAAAACGAGAGTACGAGGAGAGAATATGACCGGTCCACCTCGGCCAAGACAAAGCGCGTTCCTCGCGGGACGGAAATGGGGGCCAGGAATTTCCAGGAGGGCATTGGCTTCTTCAGAAGCGGACAGTTTGAGGACGCAGAACGGCTCTTTGCGCAGGCGGCGTATTTCGACGGTTCGAACGTGCAGTATCTTTACTACTATGGCCTGGCCCTCTCCGAACTCGGCCGCGTGAAAGAAGCGGCCCGGGTTCTTGAAAAGGCCCTCCATCTCGATGCGCATAATGCGGACGTGCTCGCCGAATTAGGTCACCTGTTCCTTAAACTCGATTTTCGTCTAAGGGCGCAGAGCTGTTTTGAGAAGGCCATCGGTGTCGCCCCATCCCATAGGAGGGCCGCAGAAGGGCTCAGAAATCTGGAGTCAACCGGACGGTTCACGCCCTTGAAAGATGCTTAATGAAAAGTTCCGGCTTCGGCGGCTACTATTGGAATGAGTGGAATAATGAGGCGTTCTGCTATTTCGGAACTGTGCTTCCACCCTCGGGATATTACCATTGTATTTTCAGAAATATATCAACAACCCTGGGGTCGAAATGGGAGCCCGAGAGCGCTCTGATATGTTCGAGGGTTTTTTCCTCGGGCCATGCCGGTCTGTAGGGGCGATCGGAGCGAAGCGCGTCCCACACGTCCATCACCGCAAAGACGCGGGCCGCCAGGGGGATCTGTTCTCCCTTAAGACCCCGGGGATAGCCGGTACCGTCCCATTTCTCATGATGGCAGTAAGGAATATCGACAGCATTCCTCAGATACGTAATGGGATAAATGAGTTCATAGGCGAAGACCGGATGCTTGCGCATAATGTCCCATTCCTCATCGGTGAGTTTCCCGGGTTTAAGGAGGATGCTGTCCGGGACGCCCATCTTCCCTATATCATGGAGGAGGGCACCTCTGCGCAGATGAACCAGTTCTTCATCGGACATCCCGATTGCCTTGGCAAGACGGAGGGTCATTTCCGCAACCCGCTGCGTATGGCCTTCCGTCTCCTTGTCGCGCAGGTCAAGGGCGCGGGACCAGCCGTCCAGGGTCGTTTCATACGCCATCGTGAGCTCCACATTAGAGCGCTCGAGGGCGTTAAAGAGGGCTGCGTTGTCTATGGCGATGGCGGCCTGCCCCGCAAGCGCGTCAAGGAACTCAAACCATTGTTCATCAGGGTTCAGCAGTTTACGGTGGAAAATTTCGAGCACCCCCTTGACGTGACCTTTGGCGACAAGGGGGACCCCAAAGTAAGAGACGAAGCCCTCCGGCTTGAGCATCGGCGCCCTGGTGAACCCCTCAGCTTCCATAACGTTGGGGACCTTTATGGCGCGCTGTTCGGTCACCGCCTGTCCTGCGTAACCCTGCCCGATCTGCAGCCTGGTGTGCTGGAGTGCGCGTGTACGGAAACCGCGTCCCGCCGCATATTCCAAAAGCTTCGAATGTGGGTTTAAGAGAAGCAGCGCTGCAGCGTCCGCCTTCAACTGAGAGGTAACATTATCCAGAAGCACATCGAGGGTGACTCGCAGATCGAGGCTCGAGGTAATCGCCAAGTCAATAGCACGAAGGGCGCGGAGATGTTCGAGATTGTCTTCGGTCTCCTGAAAGAGACGGGCGTTTTCAATGGCCGCCGCTGCCTGATGGGCATATATCTGGAAAAATTGGGTATATTCTTCGGTAAAGAAGCCGGGCTTGTCGCTGTAAAGTTCCAAGACGCCGTAAGTCCTTCCCCTGCTTATCAGAGGAAATGCGGCAAGGGAAACAATGCCTTCTTTCCGCGCCGCATCATGCAAAGGGGCTAACCCCTCATCCCTTGAGATATCACTTATGGCAACGGGCTGGCCGCCGCGTATGGCACGCCCCGTAGATCCGCGCCCCGAGGGCGTGTCGTCCCACCTTGCCGATATGCGCTTTGGATATGATGATTGGGGGGGAAAGTGTGCAACGTGCGATACGCTTCCGTCGCCTTCCGCCCTGCCTATCCATGCAATGGTGACGCCGAACTTATCCACACATGCGCGTGTCACGCTTCCTGCAAGTTCCTGGACTTCGAGGCTCTCGGTCATGTCACTGGAGCCCTCGTACAGCGCGGTGGCCCGTTCCAGAAGCTGCTGCAGGTGCCGATCTGCCTGCATATGCTCGGTAACATCCCTCAGTATCCCCTCAATACCAAGGAGATTGCCTTTTTCATCTTCGATAATCCTGCTCGTGGATTCAAGTTCTATAGGCTCTCCATCTTTCTTTCTGGCGGGCACAGGGTAGGAGCCGAGCGACCGCTTGGCCTTCAACTCCGCCACAAACGTATCCCTGTCCTTCGGGTCTCTCCAGTATTCAAGGACTGATCTACCGATTATCTTATCGGGGCTATCGTATCCAAAGATCTGCGCTCCTGCCGTGTTCATCATTGTGAAGATACCACTGGCGTCTGCGTGATAGATGCCATCGATAGCAGAGTCGAAGAGGTCCTTGTACTTCTTTTCGCTCTTCCGCAACGCCTCTTCCGCCCGCTTTTGCTCAGTGATATCGCTGACAACGGCCATGGCGCCGACTATTCCGCCCCTGGCATGGAATACCGGTGAAGCCGATATTTTTACCTCGATGTCTGAACCGTCTTTCCTTTTCCTGGTTGTCTCGACATCCGAGCACGCTTCCCCCGCCAGTATGCTTTTCAGGAGCGAGCGGAATTCTTTCTGCTTTTCGGGGGGTACAATGGGATTCGGGCCGCCCACGACCTCCTGAGCCTTCCATCCGAAGATGCGTTCGGCAGCCGGGTTCCATGCAATAACATTCCCGGCTGGATCGACGGCAATGATGGCAAGGGGCGAGCAACTGACGAGGGCCTCGAACGTCTGTTTGGAGTTCTTGTAGGTCCCCCCGGCGCTGCGAGCCTTCATGCTCTTCGAGTGAGCAGCTGCTTTCCCTGTCGTTTTTGGTTCTCGCAAAGTTCTGATCCCCTTTATTCGAATATACCACTTCTCGGGAAATAGTCAAACCACCCGCCAACACCGAAAACGCTACAGTGCGGAAGTTAGCTTGTTGCACAAACCCTGTTCTCCATCGACATGATAAGATAGAGGCGATAAAAACTGCGAAGGGGTAGCGATGGCCTATAACATTAAGACAGTCAACCGTGACCAAATATATCTGATGCCGCCGAGTCTTCAGGAATGGCTTCCTGAAAAGGATATGGCGTGGTTCATAATTGACGTGGTAGAGCAAATGGACCTGACTGCATATTATCGGAAGTATCGTGGTGATGGACGAGGACAGGAGGCATACGATCCGGCGATGATGATAGCGCTTCTGGTATATGCATATAGCAATGGGATACAGTCTTCTCGGTCGATAGAGCGGCTGGAAGAGATAAAATGGTAAAATGGGGTCAGGTCTTTTTTCTTGCATTAGATGTCTTGTTCGCCCATCTGCTTATTGTGGAATAATGCAGGCCCAGGAATTCCGCCATTTCCTTCTGGCTGTATCCATAGTCCATCACGGCTTTTCTTATCTGATTGGCAGAGTGCTCTCCTTGGGAGAGTATCGTTGACAGCGCCGGCCTATTTACATACCTTTGC
>JAJZPM010000035.1 GCA_021811105.1 Nitrospirota bacterium
CGAGGTTCTCAGTCGGGCATCCATGTTTTCTTAAGAATGGATTCCCGCCTAAAGACTGCGGGAATGACGGCCTAAATACACACACTTTATGCAACGTTAGGGTAAACAACATTGCGGCAATATTTCTTTTGGTGAAGTGTCCGTTTCGCCGCGTTATACTGTTGCATGGAACGGACACTTCACCTCATCGCCTATGACATCACGAGCGACAAGCGGCTGGCCGGCGTCCGGCATTTTCTCAAGGGCTACAGCACCGGGGGCCAGAAGTCCGTATACGAATGCTTTCTCACCGACGGCGAACTGAAGGAGGTCACTGCGCAGCTGGAGAGGCTTATCGACACGGAAGAGGACAGGCTCCATATATTCAGGATGGACGGCCGGAGCAGGACACACGTTCTCGGCATCGCACATCAGCCTAAAGACCCTGCTTATTTTTACGTGGGATAACGCAATGGGCACACTCTATGTAGACAGGAAGGACCTTCACATCAAGCTGAACGGCAATGCGCTTGCCTTCTATAGCCGCGGTTGTCATGAGGGTGTGGTGCCGGTCAATCCCCTCAAGCGGGTAGTCATCGTCGGGAATGTCCTGATCGAGACGCCGGTCCTGCACAAGCTCGCCTCAGAAAACGTGAGCGTGGTATTTCTCTCGGGCAAGCGGCTCCATTTTTCGGGAATGCTCCACGGTCGCCTGCATCAAAATGGCATCCTCAGGGTGAGGCAGTACGAAAAGACGCTCGGCAACGCTGTTGTTGAGATGGCAAAGGCGCTTGTCGAAAGAAAGCTCGCCAAGCAGCGGGCCTTTATTGAGGAAGCCAAGGGAGGCCGCCCGGACCTTGGAATGGGACTATCTGCAGCCTCCAAGACCCTTGAACGCTCCGCGGCCGCCCTTGGAGACAGCGCAGGACTCGAAACAATAAGGGGACTCGAAGGCGCGGCAGCTGCAGCCTATTTCAGCGCGTATATCGCGCTGTTTCCCTCTTCGCTTCGCTTTGTGAAAAGGACAAGGCGGCCTCCCGAAGACCCGGTGAACGCGCTCCTTTCACTCTGTTATACGCTCCTGCATTATGAGATGGTGCGGGAGATCGAGATGATAGGGCTGGACTCCGTGATAGGGTTTTATCATCAGTTCGAATACGGCCGGGAGTCCCTGGCATGCGACCTGATAGAGCCCTACCGGCCTGATGTGGACAGGTTGGTTTATGAGCTTTTCAGGACGCGGCAGTTTGCCGCGCGTGATTTTTCTGAGGATGACGACCGGCCGGGATGCTATCTGAAGAAAGGCGGCAGAAAGAGGTTCTATCCAGTATATGAGGAATGGGCGCGGCAGCAGAGGCGTCTTTGGGCGGAAGAGGCGCGAACCTTTGCGAGGTGGATCGGTGACGGGCAGATCGCTTTATCTGAGTGACGGCGCTAACGCGCCTGTGGTGAGGAGGGACGGTCCCTCTGTCTGGATAGAGCGCAAGGGATCTGCCGGTCAGCGGGTCCCAGCGCGGCTCCTGGGCAGGGTCGTCATCATCGGAAATGTACGTCTGGATGCGGAGGCGTTAACGCTCTTTACCGAGAGCGATATACCGGTGATCTTCCTGAACCGGCGGGCCGAGGAGTCGGCCGTGGCCATGTCCTACAATCACCGGCTGCCGGGACTTTACGAAAGCCAGCGCGCGCTTGCAGACGACCCGGCAAAGGCGGGCAGATACAGACAATGGGCGCAGTTATGGCGCGAGCGCCTCCAGCACGGCATCCTGCGGAGGTTATACAAGCCGATTAGCCCGCAGTTCCGGGCCGGCGTAAAAGAGAGTGACTATCAGGAGGTGATTTCTTACCTTAAGCCCAATGATAAGGAGAAATGGGCTGTGGTTTCAGACTTCGTCAATAATCTCATGAGGGGCATTATCCTGGAACGCATAATCAAGGCGGGCCTCGACCCCCATCCGGGCATTATCCATCGCACGCACCTTTTTGGGTTCGCCCTGGACATGTGCTATATCCTCGGGGCCGAGACAGACTGCCAGTGCGTCCAGTTCTTTCGCTCTTCGATAAATGCCCCGGCGCTTGACCATAACTACCGGATCAGCGGCCTCACCGAAAGCGCGGTGAAGAATCTCGTTCACAGATTCGAAAATAAAAGGATAGCGATCCAGGTCCTTATCCGGGACATCATCAACGAGTTTATGGATATGCTACCGGCTGGCAGGCAATGAAGGCCGCGTATCTTGTCTGCTACGATATAACACTGCGGCGCCGGCTTTCGCGGGTGCTGAAGCTCATGAAAGGCAGCGGCATCCACCTGCAGTACTCTGTATTCTACTGCAAACTCTCATGGCCGCAGCTGCAGCAGCTCAAAACGGCCCTCTCCGCGTTGATCGAGCCGGCTGAGGATGACATCAGGATTTATCCGCTGCCTGCCGCCGGTGAGGTCGTTAGTATGGGGCGCGGGGACAAGATCCCCAAAGGGGTCGAAATATTTCTTCCTGGGGAAGGAGGTGATTAGGTTGATCTGCAAAGTTGGAAAAAGTTGCACAAGTGTGGAAGCAAGCGGTTGGATTATAATAGCATTTAGAGGGATGCAGAAAGAAAGAAGACCTTAAGAAAAAGGGATTGAGACGCCCGTTGAGGATTGACTTGTACTCTTCTACTATGAAAGAAAGAAGACCTTAAGAAAAAGGGATTGAGACCCTCCGTAAACCTCTATGCCGTGCCGGTCAGTAGAAAGAAAGAAGACCTTAAGAAAAAGGGATTGAGACGCTGCAGTTCGGAAAAATATGTCTGTTTTCATGATGAAAGAAAGAAGACCTTAAGAAAAAGGGATTGAGACCTCCATGTCGGGGTTGTATTTCCTCCTCCACTGTGTGGAAAGAAAGAAGACCTTAAGAAAAAGGGATTGAGACAGACGTGGCGCTACCACCACGTCTCCCGAGGTCAGAGAAAGAAAGAAGACCTTAAGAAAAAGGGATTGAGACTTTCACAGGTAGGAAGTTTCCGTGCTGTGAACGAAAGAAAGAAGACCTTAAGAAAAAGGGATTGAGACACCACCTGCTTTTGTTCTTTCCCGCTGTCAGAAAGAAAGAAGACCTTAAGAAAAAGGGATTGAGACGAGCCTTGCCTGAAGCGGGAAGTAGAGGCGTTTACGAAAGAAAGAAGACCTTAAGAAAAAGGGATTGAGACGGCACTATCAGGCAGCGACATCCATAGGGCATGCGAAAGAAAGAAGACCTTAAGAAAAAGGGATTGAGACTCCTCCAGCACGGCAATCTCGTCTGCGGTGAGAAAGAAAGAAGACCTTAAGAAAAAGGGATTGAGACTGTGGCCGCACTCCCATTGTATCGGCTAGACCCTGAAAGAAAGAAGACCTTAAGAAAAAGGGATTGAGACCGGTGTTTCGTCAGAGGTGGTATTGTCTTTTGAAAGAAAGAAGACCTTAAGAAAAAGGGATTGAGACTGGACTCCCGTGAGAGATATCCTCACGGGGATGAAAGAAAGAAGACCTTAAGAAAAAGGGATTGAGACCTATTGGTTTGAGGCCTTTTCCTTTGAGTATAGGAAAGAAAGAAGACCTTAAGAAAAAGGGATTGAGACCGTGTTTGCCATTCTGTGGTAACTCGAAAATTCCTGGAAAGAAAGAAGACCTTAAGAAAAAGGGATTGAGACTGGCGTATTCAACATCGTTTACTCCTGCAGACTGAGAAAGAAAGAAGACCTTAAGAAAAAGGGATTGAGACACTCACCCCAAAAACGGATAGGGGCATGATTGCTGAAAGAAAGAAGACCTTAAGAAAAAGGGATTGAGACTCGGCCCTTCGGGAGGGCCATTTTCGCCTCCTCGATGGAAAGAAAGAAGACCTTAAGAAAAAGGGATTGAGACGGCATCCCAAAGATACTCAACGTAATCATCGGAAAGAAAGAAGACCTTAAGAAAAAGGGATTGAGACCGTAATCACCGGCGACGTTCCATCTCCGGTGATCGAAAGAAAGAAGACCTTAAGAAAAAGGGATTGAGACGGTGAGCCTGCTCTGCACGAGGACTACGTTGTCGGCGAAAGAAAGAAGACCTTAAGAAAAAGGGATTGAGACACAACTCGTCGACAGCCGTGGTACCGGCGATTTTCCGAAAGAAAGAAGACCTTAAGAAAAAGGGATTGAGACGGTGGTGTTTCATCCATTGATGTCCAGCCCACAGGGCGAAAGAAAGAAGACCTTAAGAAAAAGGGATTGAGACTTCTGCGGGTGATTGCCGTACTTGTCGCAGGCGGTGGAAAGAAAGAAGACCTTAAGAAAAAGGGATTGAGACTCGGTTCCTGGCACAAGGTTCCGAAAAACTGAAAGGGAAAGAAAGAAGACCTTAAGAAAAAGGGATTGAGACGCCATATGCCCTATCAACGTAGTTCTCTATCTTGAAGGAAAGAAAGAAGACCTTAAGAAAAAGGGATTGAGACAGGGTCGCATTCCCGCTGACGTACTGGATGGTCGCAGAAAGAAAGAAGACCTTAAGAAAAAGGGATTGAGACTTTCCCCTCCAAGGGAGGGGTTGTAAATGTGACTCAGAAAGAAAGAAGACCTTAAGAAAAAGGGATTGAGACATGTGCGGCAGGCCGCGGAGATCCACTGGGTCGAGGAAAGAAAGAAGACCTTAAGAAAAAGGGATTGAGACTTGGCGATGAGGGTGGGTTTCATGCTGCCACCTCAGAAAGAAAGAAGACCTTAAGAAAAAGGGATTGAGACAGGAAGGCTGGCTGCCGGGCGTCGAGGACGGTATTGGAAAGAAAGAAGACCTTAAGAAAAAGGGATTGAGACTTCTCAGTGTTGACCACCATTTTTTCCTCCTGTCTGAGGAAAGAAAGAAGACCTTAAGAAAAAGGGATTGAGACTCCCCGGACTCGACCACCATCTGGCCGCTGCGGATTGAAAGAAAGAAGACCTTAAGAAAAAGGGATTGAGACTTCTACTTTCGCCCGCTTCATTGCCCTGGCTGCGTCTCCGGAAAGAAAGAAGACCTTAAGAAAAAGGGATTGAGACGAAGGCGCGTTTATTCATGGGAGGAGGCCTCTTTAGAAAGAAAGAAGACCTTAAGAAAGTTGCAATTGCATAGTGTTTGGCGCGTGAATTCGTGATTATTATACTTTTACCTTTTCACCCTGACTTTGTTGCATTGGCGCAAGCAAAGGGCTAAAATAATATAATGACCTCGGGTCGTTTGTAAACAATTCATAAAAAAAATGTGTTTTGAAAGGAGTAGGTATGAGAGTATTGTGGGCAGTGGTCTTATGCACCTTGCTCGTTACGGTGCAGGCGTACGGGGAGGAACAGACCCCGCTGAAGGACAAGAAAGACAAATTGAGCTATGCCATCGGGCTCGATGTCGGGAACGCGCTGAAGAGGCAGTCAATCGATGTCAACACTGACATATTCCTGCAAGGGGTAAAAGACGCCTTGTCCGGTGGAAAGAAGTTGCTCACGGATGAGGAAGTCCGCGAGACCATGACCGCCTTCAGCAAGGAGTTGGCTGCGAAGCAGGGGGAGGCGATGAAAAAGCTTGGCGAAAAGAACAAGGAAGAGGGTGAGGCGTTCCTCGCCGAAAACAAGAAAAAAGAAGGGGTGAAGACCCTTCCCGACGGCCTGCAATACAAGGTGATCACCGAGGGCAAGGGCGGGAGCCCCAAGGCCACGGACACGGTGACCGTTAATTATCGCGGGACTTTTATCGACGGAAAAGAGTTCGATAGCTCCTATAAGCGCAATCAGCCCGCAACGTTTGCGGTAAACGGGGTCATCCCGGGATGGACAGAGGCGCTGCAGATGATGAAAGAGGGATCAAAATGGGAGATCTTTATCCCGTCTAAGCTCGCCTATGGGGAGAGAGGCGCCGGAGGTGTCATAGGACCGAATGCGACCCTCATATTCGAAGTAGAATTGCTCTCGATAAAGCCGACGGAAAAGGAAAACGGCAAGAAGTAGCGCACAGGAGAAAGGCCGGTATATTGCCGGCCTTTCTCATCGCACGGAGATCATTTTTTGAGGGAGGCGTTCTCCATAATCACCTTGTACTTGTAGTTGCTTCCAAAATCCTTGTTCATGGCGATCTTACCGGAGGCTGTCACAACGTCCCCGACCGATGCGGTTTCTTTCGTGGTGACGACGAGGTCGTGGGTCCCTTTCTTCTGATCGCCGGTACCGTCCTGGATATGGAGCCAGTTCATCCCCATGATACCTGAAGAGACCTTCACCACCTTCCCCTTTACGCTAACGACCTTTTTGTTGAGCTTCTTTGCATTGCTGAAGACCCCGGCAACGGTATAAGCGTAGGGCCCGGCCGCCTTCTCAACCTTCACCTTCTCAGCGGGAACGACTATCGTCCCTTTGCTCGCCGCTGCACCGGCGGCGGGCTGTCCTGCCTTGCCGTCTGCCACGCCGTCGGAAAATACAATCCTGTCGAACTTTCTCTTCAGTGTTTTGCTCTCGAAGTTCTGCATTTCCACGCCGGGCTTGAACGTAATCTCCTGGCCCTTTACTATTTTGGTCTGGGGGACGGCAACCCACGTCTTTGCGCTGCCGTTGTCGATCAGCGCGTAAGTATAGCCCCCGCTGTTCATTGTTTCGATCACTTTACCCGAGAGTTCACCGGAGGCAATGGCGGAAACCGCACCGGTCAGCAAAAACGTACACAAAGCAACAACACAAATTACTGCATTCAGGCTTTTCATGGAGACTCCTTTATCATGGTATTTTAAGTTATGCACGGCACAAGTACCATGCGAGGTTAGATTTATTATAAAGCAATTACACGCACATTTTCCCGTGTTTTAGGTTGGGGGATCTCCTTTCGTTTATAATATCGGGTAGTATGATAAAGAAAACGAGCAGTATAGTCATTACCTGTGCTAAAGGCCTTATGCCTTATCTTTCGGCGGAAGTGCGCTCGCTTGGGCTGCCGGTCGTCGGGGAGACCCCGTCGGGAGTCACCACGCAGGGGACGTTGGACGATACTATGATGCTCAACCTGCGGATAAGAACGGGGCATCGGGTATTATTTCTTCTGCGGGAATTCGAAGCTAAAAATGCCGATGACCTTTATCGCGAAATGCTCGGGGTGAGCTGGGAAGAATTTATCCCTGCCGGCGGCAGCATCACGGTGCAATCGAGCGTCGACAACGATAGCGTGAGAGATTCGCGTTACCCTAACCTCAAGTGCAAAGACGCGATAGTAGATCGCATGCGGAGCAAATACGGCAGCAGGCCGGATTCGGGGCCGGGGCGGGGAGGCGCGGTAATATTTCTTTACTGGAAGAACCTTTACTGTGCGGTCTATCTGGACACGTCGGGAGATCCGCTCTCGAAGAGGGGGTACAGAACGATGCCGTGGATGGCGCCGATGCAGGAGACGCTTGCCGCCGGGGTGATCCAAGCCGCCGGATGGGACGACCGAAAGAACTTCATCAACCCGATGTGCGGCAGCGGCACCCTTGCGATCGAAGCAGCGCTTATCGCGACAAGATGCGCCGCGGGGTCATTGAGAAGCAATTACGCTTTTCGCCACCTCAAAGGTTTCGATGAGGCAGCATGGAAGAGAATGCGGGACGAGGCGGCTGGGGAGCGGCAGGAAAGGGTTCCTGGAAGAATCATCGCGAGCGACTCGGACCGCCGGGCGGTTGCGGCGGCAATGAAGAACGCCGCGGCCGCGGGCGTGGCGGGCCTGATAGAATTTGCGGTTTGTGATTATTCCGATACCACTGTGCCGGAAGGAGGCGGGGTGGTTATCGTGAACCCTGAATACGGTGAAAGAATGGGGACGGCGAAAGACCTTCATGCCCTGTATAAGGGTATCGGCGATTTTTTCAAAATAAAATGCAAAGGGTATACCGGATATGTCTTCACCGGCAACAGCCGGCTTGCCAAGGCGGTGGGACTCCGGGCACAAAAAAGAATAGTTTTTTTTAACGGCCCGATAGAGTGCAGACTGCTACAGTACGACCTCTATGAAGGTTCTAGAAAGGAAGGAAGAAGCGAGCTCAATGGCGAAAAAAGATAAAACCGGCAGGAACGAGTGGGACCTATTGCCGCTTTTCAGCGGTGACGGGGACCCGCGTATCGAAAGAGAGATGCAGCGCGTCGAGACCGAAAGTTATCGCTTTATCCACAAATGGAAAGGACGGAAGGACTACCTTTCCGAGCCGCGCGTGCTGAGGGAAGCGCTTGACGAATACGAGCGGTGGAGGAGAGCCTGCGGATTCGACGGAGACGCGGGATATTATTTCTGGCTGAGGACCGAGCAGGACCAGAACAGCCCGGGACTGAAGGCAAGGCTCAACAAGATCGAGGAGTTCGGCAGGCGGATAGAAAACGATATGCAGTTTTTTCAGCTGAGGATCGGCAAGGTCCCGCGACGACGCCAGAGGGAGTTTCTGGCCTACCGCGGGCTCGCGCCGTACAGACATTTCCTCGAACGGATTTTTGCCGAGGCAAAATATCTGCTGAGTGAACCGGAGGAGAGGATCCTCAACCTCAAGTCTTCGACCTCGTATTCGAACTGGATAAAGATGACCTTCGGCTTTCTCGCCAGGGAGGAAAGGAGGGTCTTGCTCGAAGGAGGCGGCGCCGGGGCCAGAACGTTGCCTGAAATACTGAGCCTTCTGAGCAGCAGGGAGAAAAAGGTGAGAGATTCGGCCGCGAGGACATTCAACGCCATCCTGGCCGGATACGCCGATGTCGCTGAGGCGGAAATCAACTCGGTCCTTGCCAATAAGAAGACGGACGACGAGCTCCGTAAGGTCTCCCGGCCCGACCTGTCGAGACATATTGCGGACGATGTAGAAAGCAAAGTGGTCGATGCCCTCGTGAAGACCGTGTCCGGCAAATTTGATATCCCGGCGCGTTTTTACCGGCTCAAGGCGAGGCTGATGGGAGTGAGAAGGCTGCGATACCATGAGAGGAATGTGCCCTATGGAAAGATCGGTGCGAAGTATCCCTTTGCCGCGTCACGCGATCTGATACTCAGGGTTTTGCGGAATCTGGACGCGGGCTTTTCCGCGATCTTCGAAGGATTTCTCGCAAACGGGCAGATAGATGTCTATCCCCGAAAGGGGAAGGCAGGGGGTGCGTTCTGTGCCCACCATCTTATGTCACAACCTACCTACATCCTTCTCAACCATACGGATGAGCTGAGCGACGTGCTGACGCTTGCCCACGAACTCGGCCACGGCATCAACAACGAGTTGATACGAAAAAGGCAGAACGCGCTCAACTTCGGAACGCCCACGTCCACCGCCGAGGTGGCCAGTACGTTCATGGAGGACTTTGTGCTGCAGGAGATCATCGGCAAAGCGGACGACGAATCGAGACTCGCGATTATGGTGAAGAAACTCGATGACGATGTATCGACGATATTCAGACAGATCGCCTGCTATCTGTTTGAGAGCGAACTCCATGCGGAATTCAGAAAGAAGGGATATCTTTCGAAGGACGAAATCGGGAGAATGTTCAGCCGGCATATGGCGGCTTACATGGGCGAGGCGGTCGAACAGTCGAAGGGGTCTGAGAACTGGTGGGTCTACTGGAACCACATACGGTATTTCTTCTACGTCTATTCCTATGCCGGAGGCCTCCTCATATCAAAGTCGCTGCAGAATTCGGTAAAGGCCGACCCCCGCTTTATCGTTAAGGTGAAGGATTTCCTTTCGGCCGGTCTTTCTGACTCGCCCCGGAACATCTTTCTCAGGCTCGGTATCGACATCGGAGACGCTGTCTTTTGGGAGAGGGGACTTACCGAGGTGGATCATCTGCTCCGGGAGACGGAGTCACTGGCGCGGGGGCTGGGAAAGATACGGTAAGCGGCCTGTTTCGTTCCGCGCTTCTTTTTTTGCTATACTTTTTTTATGGAGATAGCTGAATTACTCGGCGCATTGATGAGGGCATACCCGGAGAAGTTTCTACCGGAAGAAAGGATATTCGGCAACATACATCCGGGAGACAGGATATTCGTCGGCACCGGTTGCGGGGAGCCGCAGTGTCTTGTTCGCGGCCTTATAGAGTACGTTCGCTCCCACCCTAAGGCATTTTTCGATGCCGAGGTGCTTCAGGTCTGGAATCTCGGTGTTTCAGCGTATTCCGACGATAAGTTCAAGGATAACTTTAGGTATAACGCCTTCTTTATCGGGGAAAATACGCGAGAGGCTGTTAACCGTGGATTCGCCGACTACACGCCGGTTTTCCTGTCGGCAGTGCCGGAGATGTTCGCCAAGAGACGTATCCCCGTTGATGTTGCCCTCATCCAGGCCTCGCTTCCGGACGCGCACGGCTATATGAGTCTGGGAATCAGCGTAGACATAGTGAAGGCGGCTGCGGAAAGCGCATCGCTCGTCGTCGCCCAGATTAATTCTCATATGCCCCGTGTACACGGCGACACCTTCATTCATATCAGGGATGTGGACTTTGTCGTGCCGTGCGAGGAGCCCCTTCTCGAATTCAGGACGTCGGTCCCTGACGAGATCGCGGGCAGGATCGGCAGATACGTTGCGAGGATCGTGCAGAATGGCGACACCATCCAGGTCGGCTACGGAAGTATTCCCAACGCGATACTTGCGCACCTGAGAGACAAAAGGCATCTCGGGGTGCATACAGAGCTCCTGACCGACGGGATCGTCGATCTGATGCAGAGGGGCGTAGTCGACAATACGCTGAAGTTGCTGAACCGGGACAAGACCGTGGCGGCCTTCTGCATGGGCAAGCGGGAAACCTACGACTTCATCCATGACAACCCGAGCATAGAGTTCAGGCCTGTCAGTTATACTAACAACCCGCTGACCATCGCCCGGAACAGGAACGTCACCGCGATCAACAGTGCGCTCGAGATAGACCTTACCGGCCAGGCGACTGCTGAGTCGCTCGGGAAGTATTTCTTCAGCGGGATTGGGGGACAGGCGGATTTCATGCGCGGAGCAATACTTTCTCAGGGCGGAAAGACGATCCTTGCGATGCAGTCCACGGCAGAACAAGGAAAGGTATCCCGAATAGTGCCTTTTCTCAAAGAAGGGGCCGGCGTCACTTTGACGAGAGGCGACCTCCACTACGTCGTAACGGAATTCGGCATCGCCTACCTCCACGGCAAGAACATCAGGGAAAGGGCGATGGACCTGATCTCGATTGCACATCCCGAATTCAGGACGTGGCTCATCGAAGAGGCGAAGAAGCTTTCGCTGATCTATGAGGACCAGGCGTTCATACCGGGGGAAAAGGGTGAGTACCCCGAGACCCTCGAGACATACCGGACTACGAAGAGCGGGGTGAAGATATTTCTGAGGCCGATAAAGATTACTGATGAGCACATATTGAAGGATTTTTTTTATTCCCTCTCGCGGGACTCGATGTACCACCGGTTTATCTCGACCCGCAAGGACATGCATCACGACCGGCTCCAGGCCTTCGCGGTAATAGATTATACAAAGGAAATGGTGATCCTGGCAGTTGTCGAAAAAGAAGGGACGGAAGTGATTGCGGGAATGGGTCAGTACTTTACAGACGAGGCAACGCATACAGCTGAGGTGGCCTTCGTCGTTCGCGACGACTATCAGGGCCGCGGCATCGGCGCCGAACTGCTTTCCTATCTCACTTACCTCGCAAAGAAAGCGGGTCTCCACGGCTTCACCGCCGAGGTGCTTGCGGACAACAAACCGATGCTCCAACTCTTCGAACATATGGGGTTCGGGATCGAAAAAAGTGCCGAAGGCGGCATGTACGAGCTGAAGATGTCGTTCAGGGAATAAGAGTTGGCTTACAATTCCTGGCGGCTACTAGCTCTTGACTGATCTTTTTTCGATAAAAGTCGCGATGGCCGCCTTGAAAGAGGGGCGGAGATCCAGGAACCTCACGCCGTATGACATCGAGTTCTCCGCGCCCCTGACGGTCCTCATTACCTCGGCGTCGGTGACGATGCATTCGGAGCCCGGCAGGAAGAAAGAGCAAGACAGAACATCGCCTTTTTCCAGGACCTTTTCGGTCTCTATGAGCAGCCCCGAGACGCTTATGTTCTGCGAGGAGCAGTAGAAGGGTTCGTTGCCGAATTTCCCTTCCACTCTTGCCTTCAAAAGGACCCGGTAACTTTTTCTTTCGGGCACGTCGAGGAACCGGCCGACGCTCTCAAGGAATTGAACGGGCCGTATCGGCTTGGTAATGTATGAGTTGGCCTTGCACTGGCGTATCCGTGCAATATCGGATTCAGTGCCGTCGCATGTGATGATTATCGAAACCCGTTTAAGCACTTCATCCCGGCGGATGATGCTGCAGAATTTGTCGCCGTTCATGCCGGGCATATCAAGGTCGACGATAATGAGGTCGACCTTCTCGGCCTTATGGACTGCGAGAGCCTCCCCGCCCGACGTGGCGGTAAATATTTTGATGTCCGACCTGTCCAGGATGCTCTTTTCCTTATCTATAAATGTCCTGAGGTCGTCCACAATAAGCACCTTCTTCATCGGATTGCGATCTCCCTGATAAAAAAAGGATCTACCGTAGTACTGTTCATCGGTTGCGGACTATTATACAAAGATCACTTTCCGATGTCATGTCCCGCTTTCTTCCGATGCAGCCTTTATGCCGTAATAGAGAAACGCAAGTGTAATCGGGATTCCTGCAACCCACCAGAAGGGCACGGCTACGCCGGTCACATTGAAAACGGCGCCGACCATCATCTGCGGAGTCAGCGCAACCGCCGAAAGCCGCATGAGAGCAGGGTAAGTGAGACGGGCATTCACCGACTTCGCGAAGACTCTGCCTGATGCAGCAAAGACAACGACCTCGAAGATGCGAAATATCAAGGAAAGCGCCACTGCGAAAGGGTAAAGGACCATCGCCATGGATTCGTCCAGGGTATCAAGCCATTCGTAAAGGAGACGCCTGTCCGAGTGGAATCCATCGACATCCGAAAGGGCGAGATGTCTGACTTGCCCGCCTTCTCCCCGGACGATAATTTCCGAGCGCAGGACCAGTATCGGCACCTTTGCCCTGTCCTTGGGGTCCGCCTTGTCATCCGCATCGAACAAGATGAGGGGTTCTCCCGTCTTTTCGTCCCTCACAAAATATGGCTCCGGCCGGTCGATAGAGAGTTTTCCCTTGCTTATAGTGACGTCCGGCATCTGTCTTATGATTTTCGGCGCCTCTTTACGGAGAAAGTCCGAAATGGCCGACTGCGTCATAAGTACAAAGGGTATCATACAGAATGCGACAAGGGCCAGCAGGTATGCAAGCCCGTGCCCTTTCCAGTTCCGCCCGACGTCACGGTAGAGCGCCTTCGAGAAAAAGGCCATATAAAATGGATGGATTATCGTGAAACGTTGCATATCAGGGGTATGGGAATGCCGGATACTCCATTTAAATATGGTTACCTCTTCATTTCCTGCCGAAGGCCGTCCTGATAATAAGAAGTCCGATTCCCACCGTGAGAGCGGAATCGGCGACATTGAATGCAGGCCAGTAAAAGCTCCCTGCATAGACCTCGAGAAAATCAACCACGTAGCCGTGAATGATCCTGTCGGCAAGGTTCCCGGCGGCGCCGGCAAGGATCAGGGAAAGACCAAGCCTCGCCTCCGCGTCCTTAATGATAAACACCGAAATCGCCACGATCGCCCCTAACGAAACGACAATAAAAAAAGCGTTGCCGAGACTCTTGAACATGCCGAAGGCGGAGCCGACGTTCCGGTAATATACTATATTGAAAGAAGGAAGTATCTTCACGACCTGATAAAGATTAAGGTGATGCATGATAAAGTACTTGGTCGCCTGATCCAGCAGAAAGATGCCAAGGGCAAGAAGAAAGTAGGGGAGATATCGTCTGTGCATGATCCTCAGCCGTCCCTAAAAACGGTAGATCAGTGCGTGCTCGTCGCACTCAGGGAATTTGGGACATCTCACGCAATCGCCCCATATCTTCTGCGGGAGGGAGGATTTATCGATCTCTTCGAAGCCCATTTTCTTAAAAAAAAGCGGCTGGTAGGTGAGGGCAAAAACCCTTTTTATACCGAGGGACTTTGCCTCGGCGACACAGCGTTTGACCATTTTTTTCCCGAGGCCCATCCTCTGCGATTCTTTCCTTACCGCCAGTGAGCGGATCTCCGCAAGGTCTTCCCATAGGACGTGCAGAGCGCACGTCCCTTTGAGCACTCCCTGCTCTTCACAGACGACAAAATCCCTCACGTTTTCGTAAAGCTCGTTGATCGATCTGGGGATCATCTCTTCGCGGCGCGCAAAATCGTTCACCAACTTCTGTATCTCCTTGACGTCAGCGATTTTTGCCTTTCGTATCCTCAATGTACTGTATCCCTTTCAAAAGCGAATTGGTGTTTGCGCGGATTCCGTTTCCCCCGGCGGATTTCGTCGGGCCCTCGATCACTTTCAGCACCGAAGACCTTTTGAGGAGACCCGTCCCGGCCAGCACCGCACCGAGCATTACCATGTTCGCCGATTTTGTGTTCCCCGCAGAGCTGGCAATTTCCGTGGCCGGCACGGGCACGGCCAGGACGTCATCTCTCACTGCCGGATCTTTGATCAAAGAAAGATCATAAAAAACGAGCCCGTGCTTCTTCACCCTCGGCTGGAACTTATCTAAGGAGGCCTTGTTCATGCTCACAAGTATGTCGGGATTCAATACCACAGGCGAGCCGATCATAGTGTCGGATATGATGACCGTGCAGTTTGCGGTACCGCCCCTCATTTCCGCCCCGTAAGAAGGGAACCAGGTCACCTCCTTTTCTTCCAGCATGCCGGCAAAAGAGAGGACCTTCCCCAGGAAAAGGATGCCCTGTCCGCCAGAGCCCGCTATGATGATGTGCGTCTCCAGTTAGGAATCCCCCATGTATTTGTCTTTCAGCAGGCCAGTGGGATATACCTTCAGGAGCGCTGTCCGAATCCATTCAAGGGAGGCCTTTGGCGAAAGTCCCCAGTCGGTAGGGCAGGGGGAAAGGATCTCGACGAAACTGAAGCCTTTACCCTCCATCTGATAGCGGAATGCTTTTTCTATTGCGGCCTTTGCGACCGTGAGCTCGCGATACGAGTCGAGCGATACCCTCTGGATAAAAGCGACGCCCTCGATCGTGGCAAGAAACTCGGAGACGCGAAGAGGATATCCCTCCGTTGCAACGCACCTTCCTCCGGGGGTCGTGGTAGTGCGCTGCCCCAGGATAGTCGTAGGCGCCATCTGTCCCCCGGTCATGCCGTAGTTGGCATTATTGACGAAAAAAACAGAGATGTTTTCTCCGCGCGCCGCAGCATGGACGATCTCGGAGGTGCCGATTGCCGCAAGATCACCGTCGCCCTGATAGGAAAAAATAATCCTGCTGGGCATGACCCTCTTCAGTGCCGTCGCGACCGCCGGGGGTCTGCCGTGGGCGGATTCGAGGATATCGAAGTTGAAGTAGTCATACGAAAAGACGGCGCAACCCACCGGAGCGATACCGACGACCTTCTCCCTTATCCCCATCCCGTCGATGCATTCTGCAATAAGCCGGTGGATGAGGCTGTGGCCGCAACCCGGACAATAACGAAAGGGAGCCGCCTTCAGGCTCCGCGGTCTACCGAAAGTCTTTTCCATTTATGATTCCCTTATAACAGAGCACTCTGTTCTTCCCCGATGCCTTCGCCGCATAAAGTGCCCTGTCAGCCGCATTGAGGAGCGATCGCGCGTCCGAAGCATTGAGCGGATACGAAGCGATCCCCCCGCTCAGCGTCACCGAAGCGCCGCCCTCTTTGTCAGCCAAAAAAATATTCTGCCCCACGTCTCTCCTTATCCTGTCGGCAAGATAGATTGCATCTTCCTCGTACGTATTCGGCAGGATGATGATGAATTCCTCGCCTCCGTATCTTACCACGATGTCGGTCTCACGCGAAACCCTGCGGAAGATCTCGGCCAATTCATGGAGAACATCATCGCCGGCCTGGTGGCCGTATGTATCGTTCAGTGTCTTGAAATTGTCGATATCGAAAAGGACCACCGAACAGGAGCCCCCATACCGGTTTACCCTGGCGATCTCGACGTCGAGCTGGCCGTAAAGGTAGCGCGTGTTGAACAGACCGGTGAGACCGTCCGTGATTGACAACCGCCTCGTCTCCTCGAACACCCTGACCTTGTCGATGATCAGGGATATGTGGTTCCCCAGCAGGGAGAGAAGCGACGCGAGGTCGAAATCGAATTGCTTTTCGCGCTCGCTTTTGCTTGCCAGAAGGAGAAATCCGACCGTCCCCTTTTCGGATGCAAGGGGGACCGCGAGGAGGAAGACGACCCCTTCTCTGACGAGCGGCTCGATCTTCACAAGACGGGAGGATTCGATGATGTCGAGCGGCTCTCCCCGCCTGAGTGTTTCAGAACAAAGTTCCTGCAATACGCCTTCTTCGACCGCGCGTTGCAAGTCCGCCGACAGTCCGCCGGATGCTTTAAGCCTGAACGAATCATTCTCCCTCAGTAAGAGCATTCCCATGCCGAAATCCGTGATCAGGAGCAATTTTCTCAGAATGTTTTCGATAACAAAGTCCATGTTGTCCGAGGAGATGAAGGCCCCGGACAGAGTGTTGATCATCATCAGCTCTCTGTTTCTTTTTACGAGCTCCCGCTCGAGATTCACGAAATTGGTTATGTCTTTCAGGAGAACGCGGATAAAGGTCGACTTGTCAGGGGCTTCGAAGGGAAGAAAAAAAACCTCATAATGTTTGTTTCCGAGGGTGACCAGCTCAAAATCTTCAGATCGGGAAGTGAGTGAAGCGACTATTTTCTTGCCGATAGTCCTTAGGAGTTCGATATCGTCAAAGTGCCGCCCGATAACGTCTTTGGCTTCGGCCTTCATCAGTTTGGCGCACAGGGAATTGAGGTCGAAGATCCTGCCGTCGGTCCGCAGCACTATCAGCGGCTCGGGGATCAGGTCCAGCGAAAAATAACCGGATACCTGTTCAGAATTAAGCTGCGTAGTCATTTCCTCTTGCCCTGATGCATATTTTCATTTTAGATTCGGTCGCCTGTTTTATCAAGTTCCCTTTTTGGGAAATCACCCGGTTATCGCTATAATTGGATCAAAAAGAGGAGGCAAGGATGGACAGACGGCTGATTGTTGTCGTTGCAGTGTTGATAGTAGTGGGTGTCGTTTTGTTTATGGTTCAGCCGCAGCCTGACGGCAAGGAGCTTTTCCGGTCCGAAGGATGCATCAACTGTCACAGTTTCAAGGGCGAGGGCGGGGAAATGGCGCCCGACCTGACGAGCGTCACGCAGCGAAGAAGCGACGAATGGATCAGGCAACAGATAAGAAACTCAAAAAAACACAATCCGGATTCGAGGATGCCCAGCTTTGACTACCTCTCTGGAAGGCAGATAAATGCGATCATCCGATATCTGAAATCCTGATGGATCTCCAGGAACGCCTGAAATGGCAAAATTTAAATAAAATCGTGGAGCTTGACAATGCCCCAAATATGGGCTATCTTGTTACCATATGTTACATCACGGTGACGAAGTGTGGCACTAATAGTTCAACCGATTAAAAAAAGTAATGAAATCATATAGCGTATAAAGGCATTAATATTGCTATTATCTTAAAGTAATAGTAAAGCCAAATGTATTGAATAGCTCTATTGACTTTGAAGTTGCGGAAAGGATTCATGAGGTGAATGACTTATTCTGCACATGCTTCAAAAGATCGACGCTTACACGACTGCCTGCCTTTTTTGACCCCATCATATTTCCAATAATCAGCGAGGAGGTGCCGCATGGATGAGTTTCACAGGGAGAGCGATATTTCAGGTGATGCCCTCGACAAGATGCTCGCAGGGGGCGTCTCGCGAAGAAATTTCTTGAAGTTTTGTACGGGTGTTGCGGTCGCAATGGGCCTTCCCTTCGGAATGGGGGCAAAGATCGCAGAGGCGGTTATGAACCCTAAACGTCCGCCGGTCATCTGGCTTTCCGCGCAGGAATGTACGGGGTGCACGGAATCGCTTTTGCGGACAAACCATCCTACCGTGGAGAAACTGATACTCGAACTCGTATCGCTCGACTATCACGAAACATTGAATGCAGGCGCCGGCAGGCAGGCAGAGGAGGCCCTCAGGAAGTCCATGCAGGAGAACAAGGGCAAGTACATTTTGGTTGTCGACGGGTCAATCCCAGTGAAGGACGGGGGGATTTACTGTAAGATAGGCGGGAAGACCGCACTTTCTCTCCTCGAAGAGCAGGGCTCTCAGGCTGCTGCGGTTATCGCGATCGGGTCCTGCGCATCCTGGGGTGGCGTCCCATCCGCAGATCCCAACCCGACCGGAGCAACACCGGTGCATGAAGTATTCAGGAGCAAGGGCATTAAGACGCCTGTGGTAAATATCCCAGGTTGTCCGCCTAATGGGTATAACTTCCTCTCAACAGTTCTCTACTTCCTCACTTTCAAAAAACTCCCGGAACTCGATGACCAGGGGAGACCAAAGTTTGCCTACGGTAGAATCATACATGAAAACTGCGAACGCCGGCCGCATTTTGACGCGGGAAGGTTCGCCATGGAGTTCGGAGATGAAGGACATAGAAAGGGCTATTGCCTGTACAAACTCGGCTGCAAGGGGCCCGAAACCTTCAATAACTGTCCCACGTTGCTCTTTAATGACGTCGGTTCCGGTGCGTGGCCCGTGGGAACGGGTCATCCATGTTTCGGATGCTCTGAAAAAGGGGTCGGATTTACCGCGCCGCTCCACTCGCCTGCCCGGCCGCTCTATATTACGCCGCCTTCCTTCTTCACCGAAATATATCCGGGCAAGGAAGAGGTATCCTCGGGCACGAAGGCCCTGGCTGCAGGAGTCGCGGGTGCGGCAATAGGAGCTGCGGGGGCAGCAATAGTAGCCGGACTCGGGAAAAAGGGCGAAGACAAAAAAGACAAGGAGGAGTAGGCCATGAGCATGAACAGGCGAGATTTTCTCAAGACAGCGGCTGCGGGAAGCGGCATGCTGCTTGCCTCACAGGCAATGCCTGCCGGCGCCGCCATGCCGAAGGAACTTCCGCCGGAAGCGGTCGGCATCCTCTATGACGCGACCCTCTGTATCGGCTGCAAGTCCTGCATGGTCAACTGCAAGAAGTACAATAGTGAACCGGAGGGGGCACTTCATTCCTCGCGCCGGATTTCACCGCCGTACGAATTTTCGACACCTGAAAGAATATGGGATGACCCCCATGATCTTTCAGGAAAAACCCTTAACATTATCAAGGCGTATAAAAATGGAACCGGTGCGACAAAGGACGTTGCCGAAAACGGCTACTCATTCGTCAAACAGCACTGCCTGCACTGTATTACGCCGGCATGCGTTTCGGTTTGTCCTGTCGGTGCTCTGAGGAAGGACCCGTCTAACGGCGTCGTATACTACGTCGAAAACAGATGCATCGGCTGCCGTTACTGCCTTCTTGCCTGCCCGTTCAGGATCCCGAGGTACGAGTGGGATACTGCATTTCCGCAGGTGAGAAAATGCCAGCTCTGCCGTCACCGTTACGCTGAGGGCAAGTATTCCGCCTGCTGCGAATTCTGCCCGACGGGCGCCTCTATCTTCGGCAAGGTGGCGGACCTTCGCAAGGAGGCCGAGAAGCGCCTGACTCTCAAAACGGGTGACCAGTATGATTTTCCTCTCCAGACAGTCGGCTCGAAGGACAAGAGCAGGCGCACTGTCTCTAAATACATCAACCACATCTACGGCATGAAAGAGGCCGGCGGCACCCAGTATATGCTTCTGGCAGGCGTGCCTTTTGAACTCCTGGGGTTCGACAAGAATATCAGGAATGATGAATTTTTCCCCGACTTTACATGGGCCTATATCTCGAAGATACCGGCCGTCATCGCGACGGTGCTGATCGGCGGCGCCGCAACATGGGCGTTCACAAAGGGAAAAAACAAAGATAAGGAGAAATAGCGGCTATGAACCAGAAAGATATAAAGATGATGACTCCCATGACCTTGGGATTGATCCTCGTTATGGCTGCCGCGGGCGTTGTCGTGGTGTACCGGCTGCTGTTCGGTCTCGGCGCGGCGACGCACCTCAGTGACATCTGGCCCTGGGGTTTCTGGATAGGCATGGATGTCCTCGGAGGGGTGGCTATGGCTGCGGGCGGTTTCATTATCGCCGGAGCGGTCTATATATTGAACTGGAAAAAGTACAAGGTCATCGTAAGGCCGTCGATCCTGAATGCTTTTTTCGGGTATGTTCTTGCGGCCACCTCGATCACTCTTGATATCGGCGTTCCCTGGCGCATCTGGCATCCCATTGTCATGTGGCAGATAAACTCGATCATGTTCATAGTGGCGATCCATGTAGTCCTCTATACATCGACGCTCGCCACGGAGTCGAGCCCTATGGTGTTCGAGAAGCTGAAAATGACCGGCGCGTATCGGGCGGTAAGCAAGATCATGGTCCCCATCGTGCTCTTCGGCGTGCTCCTTTCGACGCTCCACCAGTCTTCTCTCGGTGCGGTATACCTGATAGTTCCCACAAAGTTGTCTCCGCTATGGTACAGCAAGAGTCTCCCATACATGTTCCTCATCTCGGCGGTGCTGATGGGCCTGTCGATGGTCAGCTTCGAGACGATCCTCAGCTCGAGGATCTTCAAACACAAGGTCCCGATGGATGTAATTACCGGCCTTGCGCGGGGTTCGCTGATTGTCGCAGCTATCTATTTCGCGATCAAGGTCTGGCTCCTCGTATCAGGACCCGGTATCGGTGCGGCCTTTGACGGCAGCTTTACGGCGAACATGTATCTTCTGGAGATGGCCATAGGCGTTGTGCTGCCGCTGGCGCTTCTTTCCGTTAAGGACTTCAGGACGCGGATCAGCAGCATCTTTACTGTGAATATCCTGGTTATCATCGGCACCCTTCTTAACAGGCTGAACGTCGGCATTTTCGGTTTGGCGGAATATGCCA
The DNA here is from genome assembly GCA_021811105.1 of Nitrospirota bacterium. Classification (GTDB taxonomy): domain Bacteria; phylum Nitrospirota; class Thermodesulfovibrionia; order Thermodesulfovibrionales; family UBA6898; genus Sulfobium. The sequence continues at coordinate 20,905 of JAJZPM010000035.1, forward strand.
GCAAGTTCGGGGTGGACTACTTCCCGTCGGCGATGGAGTTTATTCTCACTGCCGGTATGGTGGCCTTTGCGTTCTTCGGATTCAAGGTTTCCGCGAAATATCTGAATCTGTTCCCGGAGACAGAGCACTGAATTTGTGCCGTCGCACTGACGAATCAGAAAAATAAAACTTAGTGAGGAGGTTCAAATGGCTAAAAGGATAACAGTAGATCCCATAACCAGGATAGAGGGACACCTGCGGATAGACTGCGAAGTGGACGGAGGAAAGGTCACTCATGCGTGGTCATCGGGACAGATGTGGCGCGGCATCGAAGTCATCCTCAAGGGAAGAGACCCGAGGGATGCCTGGTTATTCACGCAGCGCTTCTGCGGCGTTTGAACTTCGGTCCACGCACTGGTTTCAGTGCGTACGGTCGAAAACGCACTCGGGATGGAAGTACCCCTGAATGCGCAATACATCAGGAATATGATCATGGGCGCACATGCGACTCATGACCACATCGTTCATTTCTATCAGCTTGCGGCACTCGACTGGGTGGACATCGTCTCCGCCCTCAAGGCGGACGCAAGAGCGGTGGCGAACCTCGGACAGAAACTCTCGTCCTGGAGCGGCAACAGCTACAGCGAGATTAAGGCCTCCCAGGACAAGCTGAAGACCTTTGTGGGGTCGGGACAACTGGGGGTGTATGCGAGCGGCTACTGGGGACACCCCGCAATGAAGCTCTCGCCCGAAGTGAATATGCTTGCGGCACATCATTATCTTCAGGCGCTCGAGTACCAAAGGGAAGTAAACAAGGTGGTTGCCATCCTCGGATCCAAAACCCCCCATATACAGAATGTCGCCGTAGGCGGCGTCGCCAACGCGATCAATCTCGACAGCCCGGAGACCCTGAACATGGAGCGGCTCTACTATATCAAGACGCTGATAGACAAGGTGGGGGATTTTGTCGAGAACGTGCTGCTCGTAGACACCGCCGCCGTCGGCGCCTTTTACGCCGACTGGACCCAGTACGGTTCGGGGGTTACCAATTATCTTTCTGTGCCGGACATGCCGATGGATACGAAAGGGACGGTATTCGCTTTGCCCGGCGGATATATCCCAGGCGGCGATATAGGTGAATTTGTATCCTTCAAGAGCTACCAGGATCCCTTCTTCAGGGACAACGTCAAAGAGAGCATCAAGCATTCCTGGTACGACGGCGACTGGGACCGTCATCCGTGGGAAGAGGACACGGTTCCCAAGTATACCGATTTTCAGGACAAGGGGAAGTATTCCTGGGTAAAATCCCCGACGTTCAAGGGCAAACCCGCCCAGGTGGGGCCGCTTGCAAACGTCCTTTGCATGTATGCCGCCGGTCATGCTCCCACGAAGAAATACGTGGATCGAACGCTCGCCCTGGTGAGCTCTCTGGCAGGTGCCAAGGTCGGCATCGCTGCGCTCCATTCGACCATAGGCCGGATAGCGGCACGTTCTGTGCGTTGTGCCGTGCTCTTCGACACATTGAAGGGCCAGTGGCAGGCGCTTGTCGACAACATATCGAAGGGGGATGTCAGGACATTCAACCGTCCCACGTTTCCTGCAGGAGTGCAGAAGGGTTTTGGTTTTCACGAAGCCCCCAGGGGTGCCCTTTCACACTGGATTGTGATCGAGGATGGCCGGATCAAGAACTACCAGGCCGTCGTGCCGTCCACGTGGAATGCCGGCCCGCGGAATAGTGAAGACGCCCCCGGCCCCTATGAGGCATCGCTGGTCGGCAACCCGGTGGCGGACCCGGAAAGGCCTCTCGAGGTTTTGAGGACCGTGCACTCTTTTGACCCCTGCCTCGCCTGCGCCATCCATATGGTGGATCGGCAGAATAGGGAGATAGTGAAGGTCAGGGCTGTATGAAAGTGGTGAATCACGCATGCGTATGTCACAAGGGGGCTGATTGAGGGTCCTCGTTCTGGGCATTGGTAACGTTCTGATGGGTGATGACAGCATCGGCGTCAGGGTGGTCGAAGAGATGGAGAGGAGATTCCGCCTTCCGGAGTGGATCGAGTTGCTCGATGGCGGCACATCCGGCATCGAGCTTCTCTCTTACGTTCGGGACAGGGACTGTCTGATAATCATCGATGCCATAAAAAGCGGCTTTCCACCCGGTACTGTAGTCAGGGTCGAAGGGAGTGATATCCCTGCAAAGTTTATGACTAGGATTTCTCCTCATCAACTGGGCCTGTCGGACATGCTTGCCGCTGCCTCTCTCACGGGCGATCTGCCCGACAATATGGTTTTATTCGGCATCGAGCCGAAGCGGGTTGCGCTTGGCTTAGAACTTTCCGAAGAGGTGAGGGCGAATTTCGACAAATTAGTGGAGACAGTTCTGGCGGAGCTGCGGAGCATGGGCGCCTCTCCGGAGCCGGTGGAAGGGGTCGGCCGATCACGAAGTTTCTGGGAAAACGTGGGGTAAAGGTATGTGTCTTGCGATCCCATCGAGAATCGTCCGGATAGATGACCTCAGGGCAATAGTCGACGTCTACGGGGCGAGAAGAGAGATAAACCTCATGCTCCTAAATGACAATGCCGAGATTGGCGACTATGTCCTTGTCCACGCGGGCTTTGCGATCCAGAAGGTTGAACGGGAGGCTGCACAAGATGCGTTGAGAGTCATCTCCACGATTATCGAGGAAGTTGAACGAGAAGACCGTTCCGAGGGGTCGTCGGACATTCATTCGGGCTGATCCTCTTTTTGGGCCTTTTGCCCATGCCGTATTCTGATGTATTTCCCTGCCAGGATAAATTCCCCCTTATCATGTTAACTCTCTTTATAATTTCAGGTTGACGAGTCAAAAATCTCCTGTTAAGGTGTACTCAGTGATAGCAGGAGTATGAGGAATTATCATCTGGCCGAAGAGTTGCGTATGTGTAAACGGGTACGACATTGGGCCTGCGCCCATTCATCATCCAACCGTAAGCCTTTCCCCCCGCATTACAAATCCGAGCATGGAGGTGCCTTATGCGCGACGAAGATGAAATAGTCCGCGAATCAGCCGGAGGCCCTTATCGACAGATAGTGGCACGCGGCGTTTCGAGGAGGGATTTTCTGAAATTCTGTTCTGCGATGGCGGCGGTCCTCGGACTGTCAGGAACATTCGCCGGCAAGATCGCCGAGGCGATCGAAAAGGCCGAAAGGCCGATCCTGGTATGGCTTGAGTTTCAGGACTGCGCAGGAAACACCGAGGCCCTTCTCAGGGCAACGAAGCCTACCATTGCCGAGATCGTGCTCGATGTGCTTTCAGTCGATTACCACGAGACGATCATGGCGCCTGCGGGGAAGCAGGCCGAAAAATCCCTCGAGGATGTGGTGAAGAACCACAAGGGGAAGTATATCGCCTGCGTGGAAGGTTCAATACCTTTAAAGGACAACGGCGTTTATTGCTGCGTTGGAGGAAGGAGTGCGATAGACATAGCGAAAGAGGTCTGCGGCAATGCCCTTGCCACAATCGCCGTGGGCACATGCGCCACCTCCGGCGGGATCCCCGCGGCAGCGCCGAATCCTACGGGCGCTATTGGCGTGAAGCAGGCCCTTCCCAATGTCACGGTCCTGAACCTTACCGGCTGCCCGATGAACGTCGAGAACCTCACCGCTACAGTGGTCCATTTTCTGACCTTCGGCGGCCTTCCCGCGACCGACAGTATCGGCAGGCCCTTATTCGCATATGGAGAACGGATCCACGACCACTGCGAGAGGCGGGCGCATTATGACGCGGGCCAGTTCGTGAAACAGTGGGGCGACGAAGGCCACCGGCAGGGATGGTGCCTCTACGAGATGGGATGCAAGGGACCGGAGACATTCGGAAACTGCCCCGTCGTCAAATACAATGAAGGAACAAGCTGGCCGGTGCAGGCCGGACACGGCTGCATCGGGTGTTTTCAGCCCGAGTTCTGGGACAAAATGACACCTTTCTACCGGAGGCTGCCGAAAGTGCCGGGATTCGGAGTTGAGGTTACGGCGGACAAGATCGGGGCAGGAGTGGCGGCGGTCGCGGCGGTCGGAGTGGCGGCGCATAGAATAGCGCGGGCGATACGAGGTAAACAGGACAAGAAAGAAGATACTGAATAGAAAAAAGAAGGAGAGCTAAGATGACAAAGATCGCGATTGACCCGATCACGAGAATCGAGGGGCATCTGAGGATAGAGGCCCAGGTGGATGGCGGCAAAGTATCCGACGCCTGGTCTTCGAGCACAATGTTCAGGGGCATAGAGATCGTGCTGAAAGGCAGAGACCCCAGGGACGCCTGGGCATTCACGCAGCGGATATGAGGCGTCTGAACAACGGTTCACGCCACCAGCTCCGTGAGAGCTGTAGAGAATGCGCTCGGCATCACTATCCCGGATAACGCAAGGCTGATCAGAAATCTTATCAGCGGGATCCAGTATATTCAGGACCATGTAATACATTTTTACCATCTGCATGCGCTCGACTGGGTGGATATCGTCAGTGCGCTCAAGGCCGACCCCGCCAGGACATCAGCCCTTGCACAGTCGATCTCGGACTGGCCGATATCGAGCACCACATACTTCAGGGGGGTCCAGAACAAACTGAAGACGTTCGTGGAAAGCGGTCAGCTCGGCATATTTGCAAATGCCTACTGGGGACATCCCGCCTACAAACTTCCTCCTGAGGCCAACCTCATGGCAGCAGCCCATTACCTTGAGGCCCTTGACTGGCAGAGGGACGTAATACGAATACAGGCACTGCTCGGGGCGAAGAACCCTCATGCCCAGACGTATCTGGTCGGCGGCATGGCGATCCCGATCGATGTCAACAGTGAAAACGCCTTGAATGACGGCAGCTTTGCCTTCATATCGGAAGCCTCGAGGCGGGCGAAGACATTTGTGGAACAGGTGCTCATCCCGGATATCCTTGCGGTCGCCTCTTTCTACAAAGAATGGGCGGGATACGGTTCCGGCATTGGAAATTATCTTGCCTACGGCGAGTTTCCAAATGACAATGTATCCAACACTGAAAATCTCTGGCTTCCCCGGGGGATAATACTGAACAGGGACCTCGGGAAGGTACACCCCGTCGATCAGACGAAGATCGAGGAATACGTAACCCATTCCTGGTATGTTTACGGCGAGGGCGACTCTGCTTCGAAACATCCCTGGAACGGCGTTACCGATTACAAGTATACGGGGCCTCAGCCGCCGTATGAGTTCCTTGATACCGACAGGAAGTACAGCTGGCTCAAGGCGCCGCGCTACGAGAATATGCCGATGGAGGTGGGGCCTCTCGCAAGAATGCTTGTTGCCTATGCATCGGGACATAAGAGGATAAAGGAGGTGGTCGACTCTGTCCTGAAGAAACTGTCACTCGGGCCGGAGGCGCTTTTCTCCACGCTTGGAAGGGTCGCTGCGCGGGGCATCGAGACGCTGGTAACCGCTGAGATGATGTCCGTCTGGCTCGGCCAAGTGATCGCGAATGTGAAGCGGGGTGACCTGAAGATCCACGAGGGGAGTATGTGGGAGCCTTCAAAATGGCCCAAAGAGGCCAAGGGATACGGTCTCTATGAAGCGCCGCGCGGCGCCCTAGGTCACTGGGTGAAGATCAGGGACCAAAAGATCGAAAACTACCAGTGCGTGGTGCCGAGCACATGGAACGGATCGCCGAGGGACGCTGCGGGGCAGCGCGGCCCTTATGAGGCGGCACTGATCGGCACGCCTGTTGCTGACCAAACAAAGCCGGTCGAGATACTGAGGACCATCCATTCCTTTGACCCCTGTATGGCCTGTGCGGTACATGTGCTCGACGCAAACGGGAAGAAAGTGACGAGGATAAGAGTTGTGTAAAAGGAGACCGTCATGGAAAAAAGGATATACGTATGGGAAGCGCCGGTACGTGTTACTCACTGGATAAGCGTTTTTTGTCTTGTCACGCTTGCCCTCACCGGCGTATATATCGGTAACCCCTTTATTACGGCGACCTCCGCAGATCAGTATATAATGGGGTGGGTGAGGTTTGTTCATTTCGTTGCAGCCTATATTTTCGTGGTAAACCTTGCGGTCCGCATCTACTGGTCTTTCGCCGGAAACAAATATGCCACCTGGAAAGCGCTCTTCCCGTTCAGCCAGGAGCGGATAATAACGCTTTTCAGACAGATGTCGTTTTACGCCTTAATCAGCACGAAGCCTCCCCAAGAGATAGGTCACACGCCTCTCGGGGGGATTGTCTATTTCCTCATACTCGTCCTCTGTGGTATCTCCGCGATAACCGGCTTTGCGCTCTTTTCGCTCTACAATCCCGCCGGACCGATGCACATTCTCTTCGGCTGGGTCTTTTCTCTTGCAGCGATAGCTACGGTGAGGCTCATACACCATCTCATCATGTGGTTCCTTATTTACTTCGTTATTGTGCATATCTATGTCGTGCTGTTCCTGGATTCGGTCGAAAAGAACGGCTTGCTGAGCAGTATATTCGACGGATACAAGTTTGTTGAGGAGGAAAAGACTAATTGAGGACAGCAGTTCTCGGAGTCGGCAATATTCTTCTCAGCGACGAGGGCGTCGGGGTCCGGGCGATACAGCCGGAAAAACTTGGAACAGGTCTCAGTCTCTCGGATGTCGTTTCGGCCCATTTCAATGATCTTGTCCCTGCGGTGATCACAAATCTAGCGGAATGGAGGATAGAAGCGAGAGAGACCTGTTGTTCCTGTCCCGCAGGGTTGACAAAAAAGTTCGAGCGACCTTACATTACCTGACATGCAGAGAGGGAACCGCCGGCAGATAGTCAGTTGGTGCCTGTTTGACTTCGCAAATTCAAGCTATTCGGCGGTCATCGCCGCGGTGGTCTTCCCCGTCTACTACGTGCAGGTTATAGTGGGCGATGCGTCCGGGCTCGGCGATCTGTGGTGGGGAAGGGCCATCTCTTTCAGTATGGCGTTCGTGGCGGTCACTTCCCCTTTCCTTGGAGGAATAGCTGATTACAGCGGAAGGCGCAAGGGGTTTCTGCTTTTCTATACGCTTCTTTGTGTGGGCTGCGTTTCGGCCCTGGTCCTGCTCAGGAAGGGCATGGTGACAGAGGGGTTTCTTCTTGTAATGGCGGCGAACGTGGGTATGGAGGGCGGACTGGTGTTCTACAACGCCTTCTTGCCGGAAATAGCCGCAAGAGAATTTCAGGGCAGGGTCTCGGCCTGGGGATACGGGATCGGGTATGCAGGGTCGATTGCCTCACTGCTCATCGCGCTTCCGCTCATAAAGAGCGGTCAGTACAACGCTGCATGGCTGATGGTGGCTGTCTTTTTTTCCCTTTTCTCCCTCCCCGCCTTTATTTTTCTCAGCCAGGGAAGCCGGAAGGGGCTTTCTTTGTGGCGGTCCGCAATAAAGGGAGGCAACCATTCCTGGACTACCTTGAAAGCGATATGGGGGAGACGGGATGTCCGGAGATTTCTCCTCGCCTTTCTTATTTACGACGACGGGATTAATACCGTCATCGTCTTTTCGAGCATCTTCGCTGCTGCCACCCTCGGATTCGGAGCAAAGGAACTCGTTGGCCTCTATATGGTCGTTCAGGTGACGGCACTCTTCGGGGCCTTTGTGATGGCCCGTCCGATTGACTACTGGGGACCGAAGAGGGTCGTGACGCTGTCATTAGTGTTGTGGTCAATCGTTGCGGTCGCTGCCTACGTGATCTACAAGAAGGTCTATTTCTGGGCGCTCGCCTGCTGTGCCGGCCTCGGGCTCGGCACGGTGCAGGCGGCCAGCAGGGCCTTCTTTGCACAATTTATCCCGCCGGGACGCGAAAGCGAATATTTCGGGGTCTTTTCTCTTGTCGGCAAATCCTCCGCTGTTGCAGGGCCGCTTCTGTTCGGATATATTTCCTCGACGTTTGGGAGCCAACGGCCGGCCATACTTGCGATATCCGCATTCTTCATAACGGGGCTGCTGCTGATAAGGGGCGTCAGAGGCGGCGGTCCGAACATCGTCGAGTAGTCTCCCTAAAAGGAGATTTTTGTCCCTCAATCACGATATAATTAAATATGCGCGTATTACTTGTAGAAGACGAACAGAATGTGGCCAATTTTCTGAAGAAAGGTCTGGAGGAGGAGTTTTATACCGTAGACGTGGCCGAGGACGGCGCCGAAGGATATAACATGGCCACGTCAAAGGAATACGACTGCCTCATACTCGACGTCATGCTCCCTCAACTCAGCGGCATAGAGATATGCAAGAAGCTGAGGGCGGCGGGTCTGAAGACCCCGATACTCATGCTTACGGCTCTCGATTCCATCGGGAACAAGGTGGAAGGGCTTGAAAGCGGCGCGGACGACTACCTTACAAAGCCCTTCGCTTTTTCGGAACTCTTGGCCCGGATACGGGCCTTATTGCGAAGGGCCCCCGACTCCCTGAGTGAACTGACCCTGCAGGACCTGAGGATGGACCTCCTGTCGAGGAGGGTCTTCAGGGGAGACCAGGAGATACTCCTTACCCAGAAGGGTTTCGCGATACTCGAGTATTTTTTGCGAAACAAGGGAAGGGTGTTGTCGAGGACGCAGATCATCGAAAACATCTGGGGATATAATTTCGATCCGAACACGAATGTCGTCGATGTGCATATAAAATTTTTGCGGGAGAAGATAGATAAGGGATTCCCGAAAAAATTGATCCATACAGTGAGGGGAGCGGGATACGTTCTGAAAGCCGAGGATGATCAATAGGACATTCAGACTAAGGCTTACTGTCTTTTACACGCTGGTGGTTGTCGGAATCGTCACCTCCTTTGCCGTCGGGATATATCTCCAATATCGTTATAGCCTTTCGAAGACAATCGACAGTTACCTTATGAGGGAGGCCAACGAAGAGATCCTCTTTGAGGTCGATCCCAAACTGCCTTCGAAAAACACCGAGGTGATCAAGCGGTTCGGCGACGAATACTTCGAAGTCCTGGACAATCACGGCCAGGTCGTTATCACCTCTCTGAACGCGAAGAACCAGCGCTGGCCTCTGGACAAGGAGTTGATGACCAGGACGTTCAAGGGGGTTCCCCAGTTCAGCAGCATAAACTTTCGGGGGGTGAATTACCGGATCCTCTATTTCCCTATCAGCGCTGAGAAGATACTCCGCATCGCTCTTTCTCTGAGGGAGATAGATGAGAGCATGAAAAGTCTGCGGGGCCTTTTTTTTCTCTTCCTGCCGCTTATCATCGTGATATCATCGGGAGCAAGCTGGTTTCTCTCCGGCAAAGCGCTTGCACCCGTCGTAAAGATCAAGGAGCTTGCCGGCCAGGTGAGAGACGGGCGACTGGGCAAGCGAATAGAGATGGAGGCTAAGGGGAAGGAAATCGAGGACCTCGTGCATATGTTCAACGGGATGCTTGACGGGATCCAGGAGTCGGTCGAGGCGCAAAAACGATTTACTGCGGCGGTCTCCCACGAGGTGCGATCGCCCCTCACGTCCCTGCGCGGCAGCATTGAGGTGGCGCTGAGGAAGACGAGGACGCCGGAAGAATACGAAGACCTGCTTAAGACAAATCTCTCCGACATCATACGGCTCTCGAAGATCACGGACAACCTCCTTTTCTTTTCAAAGGCCGACAACAATATCGTCGAACTAAAAAAGCAGTGGTTTGATGTGTCTCATCTGCTGGAGACCATTGTCGAGCGGATGCGCTACAAGGCCACTTCTGCCGGAATAACGATAGCCGAGTCTTATGGAGAGGGAATTGAAATGAACGGCGATATCTCCCTTCTGGAGCAGGCGTTCTCAAACATTATCGATAATGCGTTAAAATATACGCCTTCGGGCGGTACGGTAGACGTGACGGTGAAGAGCGGAAACGGCAGGATAGTGGTTGCGGTAATCGATACCGGTATCGGTATCCCGGAAAGTGAAGTCTCGCAGATATTCGAACGATTTTATCGCGTGAGCAAGGAACGGTCCAGAAAATTGGGAGGAACCGGGCTCGGGCTTTCGATAGCGCAGTGGGTCATACAGGCCCACGAGGGAAGGATCGACGTGAAAAGCGCGGTCGGTGCCGGCAGCGAGTTTGTCACGTCGTTCCCGGTTCCGGCGGACTAAAGCCGCAAAGGCGGGGCTCAGGACTTTCCTGTGATGCCCGCAGTTCGCGGATAATACAGGCCATCTGCTCCTTCGTCGAAGCATGAAACGCTTTTTCCCTCAGAGGTTTTGCTCCGCGGAGGCTTCTGGTATACCAGGCGAAGAATTTTCTGAAGAGCGTCGTCCCTCTGGCCTCTCCGTGATAATCGCAGCACATGCCGAGATGGACTATCATGGTCTCTGTAATCTCTCCGATGGTCGGCCTGTCCTGGATTTTTCCCGTCCTCAGGAATTCTTCCGTCTCTCTGAAAATCCAGGGGTTCCCGAATCCCCCCCTGGCGATTAGGACCCCGTCGCAGCCCGTTTCATCGAACATCTTCTTGATCAGTTGAGGGGATAGTGCGTCGCCGCTGGCGATGACCGGGACATCAAGCGCCTCTTTGACCTCCCTGATGATACGGTAGTCCACGGCCCCGGCGTATCGCTGCTCCCTCGTGCGCCCATGGATAAACAGACCTGCGATTCCGGCATCGCGGGCATATAGCGCTACTTCCCTTGCATTGACCGAAGTCCCTTCCCATCCCGAACGAATTTTTACGGTCACGGGTATTCCGGAGCTTTTTACCATGACGCGTAAGAGGTCCCTCAATTTGCGTGGTTCCCTGAGCATCCCCGCACCTTCGCCCTTCCGCGTCACCTTCTCGACGGGGCAGGCGGCGTTGAGGTTCACAATATCATATGTATTGTCTTTCAGCACCGACAGCGCATGTCGTATGACATCCCTGTCTTCTGCAAGAAACTGCAACCCCAAAGGCCGGTCGTCAGGCCCGGTGGAAAGCATTTTGAGCGTCTGCCGGCTTTGATATAGGAGAGAGCGCGCGCTGATCATTTCCGCGAAGGCAAAACGACACCCGAACGAGCGGTTCAGCATCCTAAAGGGAAGGTCACTTATGCCCGCCAGCGGGGCGAGTATCAGCGGCGGCAATTCTCTGTCACCGATTTTGATCATGCTTTATTTTACCTGAGTAGAATGCCGGGAGGGAAAAAACTGAAACGGCGGTCTGTCAGTCGTTTCAGGATTGTGTATATTACAAAGAGCGGATATAATAAAAAAAATGAGATTGTTGAACGCGGAGGAACAGTCTGATGGCAAAAGTCATTACGTATGAGTGCAATCAGTGCGGCTGCGAAATCACGGTAAGCGAAGGGCATGAGTCCCATCTCATGCCGATTTACTGCTGCGGGGTCGAGGTCTCCAGGGTGTCGGCTTCCCCCAAAAAAGCCGGCTCGGCGAAGAAAAAGCCGCCAGCAGCGGCACCGAGGAAGACTGCGAAGAAAGCTGCAGCAAAAAAGTCGGCAGGCAAGGCGACGCAGAAGAAAATAGGACCTGCCCGGAAGAAAACCTCGAAGAGATAGCCTGCGGCATGTGTACCGGCTGTTTCCCGGATGATATCGTCGTCTGTCCCCGTTGCAAGAGGGACGATGAGGGCTACAAGTCAGGCGAGTCCGAATCTCCTTTTCGGGCGATGGAAAACGGACTGTTTCAGTGTCTCTGCGGAGAGGTCTTCCGAATCGACCAACATGAAAAAAGCGCTACCACAGGGCATTCTTGAGGTCGGCGGGCTTTTGGCCCTATATCGTTTCTGGGGCACGGCGGCAATGGCGTCTTTTGCTGCGTTCCTTTTCCTGCTTGCCGCAGCATTGCGAAGTCCGGCAGTAAACTATACGCTCCTCGTCATGAACCTTTTTGCCGGTTTTCTCTGGCTCGGCACTACTTCGATCAGTCGCCATTCGCTCATCCGCCTCAAAGACACTATCGGCAAAAAAGTGGGGCTCCTGGAGTTCCTGTCGACCCAGTTCGTCTTCATCCTCTTTCCCTTTAGCTACAGAAAGGTGAAAAAAGAAGTGGAGAGATACAATGATAAGTGGTGACGATGGAGCAGAGCATGTAAAAAATCAGGCCTGGAGGAGTTCTTCTATCGTGATCACCACGGAGTCGCCGAGGGCAACAAGATTGTATCCGCCCTCGAGGCAGAAAACGTAGGGGATTCCCTTCCAGCAGTGGAGAATGGCCCTGACGATGCTCCGGATTCCCTCGTTTGTCACCCTGAGGCCCGCGAGCGGGTCCCTGCCATGGAGGTCATAACCCGCTGACACGAGGACAATGTCGGGTCTGAAACTATCTACCAGGCCGGGCAAAAAATCATGAAAGGCCGTAAAATAATCCTTGTCCCCTGCTCCGTAATGCATGGGGACGTTATAGGTAAATCCATTGCCGTTTCCTCTTCCCCTTTCGGTGTCGCTGCCTGTCCCCGGATAATGGGGGTACTGATGGGTGCTGAAATAAAATACCGTTTGATCCTCTTCGAATATGTGTTGCGTCCCGTTGCCGTGATGGACATCAAAATCGACCACAAAGACCTTCTTGTAACCTACTTTTTGCGCATGGCGGGCGCCGACCGCGACGTTATTAAATATACAAAATCCCATGGCACGGTTCGCCTCGGCATGATGGCCCGGCGGCCGTACTGCGCAGAATGCCCTGTCAAGGGCTCCGTTCCTGCACATGTCGACTGCACCGACCGCAGCGCCCGCGGCATAGAGCGCTGCCTCGGCGGAGCCGGCCGAAAGGTAGGTATCCGCATCGAGGTAGCCGGCAAATCCGAGGGCTTTTTCGTAGTATGGGGCCGTGTGGACCGCAAGGATATCGTCCTTCGATGCCTTCCCGGGTTTCATGTGAATGAGTCGATCCCATAACCCTTTTTTCATGATTGCATTGTTTATGGCAATCAGTCTGTCTTTGCATTCGGGGTGGCCGGGCGGCGTCTCATGATGCAGAAAAATATCGTCATAGAAATAGCCCACCTTCATCATTTTCAATTCTAACACGGGCCATCGAAAAATTGAATGTCCTGTGAGGACAGAATTTTTGCTGCGCTCGCTCTTTCACCCTACCGCCTTTTGTATTTTGCATACCTGCACTTTTTTCTTTCACTATTTTTCACTATTTTCTTGACATGAAAATAATACTTATGGTTCAATTCTTCTCGGGTATCATCAAACTGCGGTGGAAAGGGGACATGTAATGGGAGGGGTTGCCTTAGTCAATCATTCTTCACGATTGACTCAAAGGATATCAAAAGCGATTTCTTTTCTGCTTATCCTCTTAAGCATCCTCTTTTTTTCATACAATTCATTTGCTGACGAGGACGACCACTCGGGCAAACAGCGCCCCCCGGGACCTCCTCCTGGAAGCAGAGGAAAACCAACTGAACCGACCTCACCCTTAATTGGGACACAGGAGGTAGTCAAAGTAAGCGCACAACTCTCCGCTGGTACCGGCGCAACCGTCTCGACATTGGGCAATTCCGGTGCGGCAGGCGCAAGCATACCTATAGAAGTTCCTCCAGGCAGAAACGGCATCGCACCTAATCTCACCCTTTCATATAACTCCTCAAAAGGCAACGGATGGATAGGTGTTGGATGGGATATTAGTCTTGGTGCGATATCGCGGTCCACAAAAAGAGGCGTGGCTTACAACAGTAACGATTATGTTTTCTCCCTTGGCTTATCCACGACTGAGCTTATTGCGAGAAACGACTGGGGAGGCAACTATTACGGCGCAAAAATAGAAGGCCCTTTCACAAAATATTACTTCAGCCATTCCAGCGGAGGCTGGGAAGTAACGACTAAAGATGGAACGAAGTACTATTACGGCACAACAGCCGCCTCAAGACAGGACAATGCTTACGGGACATTCAAGTGGTGCCTTGATAAAGTCCAGGACTTAAACGGCAACTACATGACCGTGACATACTTGAAAGACAACGGCGATATATACCTTTACAGGATAGACTATACGGGAAACACCCATGGGCTCAGCGCGACAAACTATGTGCAATTTTATTACGAAGGAAGATCTGATATTGTGCCAATGTACACTACAAATTCGCCTGTCCAGACTATATACCGTCTGAAAACTATAGACGTCGTAGCTAACGGAAACAGGGCCCGTACATACCGGCTTAATTACACTCAGGGTCCAGTAATAGGGCGAACTCTTCTTCAAAGTATCCAGCAGTTCGGAGATAACGCTAATATCGATGCCTCCGGTAACGTTCTAAGTGGAAGTTCCCTCCCTCTAACTTCTTTTGAGTGGAGCCAACCACAGTCCATACAGTCTTCCGACAATCCCAATACGGGACAGGGCGCTAACGCAATAGCTTGGCTAACAGGAGATTTTGACGGCGACGGGAAGACAGATTTAGTACAAATATTTGACGATGGCAGTCGCGGGGCATTACTTTATAAGTCAAACGGCACCGGCTACGCATCGCCGACTTATAGCCATCTTATCAACGTGACGGGTGGCGCTTCAGGGGAAACTTGGCTGACAGGCGATGTCGACGGGGACGGAAAAACAGACTTGATTTACGCCTATTGGGATGCTTTCGGCGGATACCAATATCTGAAGGTCTTTCTTTCGAATGGCACAAACTTTACTTATACAAACCCAGGCAGCAACTACGAACGGCAGGGACAGGTAGCCCTTACTCACTGGTTGACTGCCGACGTGGATGGTGACGGCAAAATAGATTTAGTGAGTGTGGGATCATCGCTGCAGGTTTCCAAACCTTCCCCATCAGGACAGTATTATTCACCGACCTGGAGCGGCGGATCGAATTACTATACCACCGATGATACCTGGCTGACCGGCGACTTCGACGGCAACGGAAAGACAGATATCCTTGCGATATATGAAGACCCTTCAGGCGTCTTTTGGTATACCGTGTTTCTATCAGATGGTAATGGCTATTCATATCCGCCGAATTGCGATAATAGTTGGGTCTGGAGCACGGGCACGAATGCCCTCATCACTGCCGATGTCAACGGGGACGGCAAATCTGACTTGGTCAGGGCAAACTCTGGAATCGTTACGGCGTACCTATGGGGTGGGAGCTGTTTCCTTTTTGGCAGCCCCTGGAATTCTTCGGTATCTTCTTACTGGGGACAGTGGACGGCGGGAGACATCAGTGGGGACGGAATGATAGATCTCTTCCAATGGAACCCCTATGGCGGGAACCAGGTTTCAGAATACGTCTCAAACGGTACAACGTATAGCACCGCCGCGGTAATAAGCAATATTGCACCTGATTTTTCCTCTGGAGGCGGCAACCTCCTGCCCGCCGATGTCAATGGGGAAGGGAAAACCGGACTTGTACGCCCCTACGTCAAGACCGATGGCACCCTCGGCATAAGCGCTTACAGAACAGATGGCGAACCGGCAGACCTTCTTACAAAGATAACCAGAGGCAATGCTTACACAACCATTGCTTATGCGCCCTCATCGCAGTACAGCAATACTTTGATGCCTTTTGTCGTCCAGACTGTCTCTTCTATCACCGTCTATGACGGAAACGGCATTACCTCCCCGACGTATTACTCGTATTCAGGGGGGCTTTTTGATTATGCAAGCAGGGAATTCAGGGGATTCAGTGTCGTAACGCAAACAAATCCCGACGGTACATATATTGAGTCGGGATACCTTCAGGATGATATATATAAGGGCCTGCTATGGGCACAAGTGGTCTATAACAGTACCGGGTTTATATATACGGCAGCTGTCAATACCTACCAGGCGGCTTCATATTCTGGTGCGAGCTTTCCATATCTGAATAAGACAGACAATTATCTATGCGATGGAATCGCAACCCTAAACGATCTTGCGGCACAGGCGCAGAATCAGGCCACTTCGCCCTGCAAGTGGTCTCAGACCGCGTTCGTTTACGATAGCTATGGCAACATTACTCAACGGTTTTCTTACGGTGATATGGGATTCTCCGGAGATGAGAAGTATGAGTATATTGACTACGCATACGATACAAATAATTGGATAGTCTCCACCCCCTCCAGCACTTACACTTATGATTATACTTGGACCCTGAAATCGCGGACTTGGTTTGACTACTGGCCAGGAACGAGCAATCTCAAGACAAAGACTTTTGGCTGGAATGTCAGCAATAAGCTCGATGCGAACAATCCTAAAATCGGCTATGAGTACGATCAATATGGCTACGGCAACCTGTGGAAAGTAACTGACGCCCGATCTTGCACGACCACTACGACCTATGACACTTCTACCTATACTTATCCGAATACAATAACGAACTGCCTCGGCCATCAGGCAATTAAGACTTACGATTACAGGTTCGGCAAGGTTGCCAGCGAGACAGACCCCAATCTTAATGTTACCAGTTACCTTTTTGACCCCTTCGGCAGAGTAAACAATTCATCGAACCAAAATAATGGGACCAACGCCTTCAAATGGAAGGAAACGTACTATGACGGCCTTGGAAGGACGACAAAGGTACGGACTGCCGGGCCTGACA
The DNA here is from genome assembly GCA_021811105.1 of Nitrospirota bacterium. Classification (GTDB taxonomy): domain Bacteria; phylum Nitrospirota; class Thermodesulfovibrionia; order Thermodesulfovibrionales; family UBA6898; genus Sulfobium. The sequence goes on from JAJZPM010000035.1 coordinate 37,326, forward strand.
ACAAGGTTATTGTCCAAGAGACGAAGTATAACAGCATGGGCAGGGTATACCAGACATCTTTGCCTTATTTCGAAAACATTGAATCCCCCCGCTGGTCAACTAACTATTACGACGCTGTTGGAAGAGTGACGCAGACAACAAACCCGGATGGCACATATCTAACGGCAAGTTATTTGTTGGGACAGACTACGATGATAGATGCCGACGGACATCAAAGAGTGGAGACAAGGGACGTATACGGACGTCTGGTTAACGTGCAGGAATACACAGGGTGCGAATATGCAAGGTGCGGGGTTCCGAATCAGCCGTTTGCCCTTTACGCTACGACGACATACGTATACGATGCATTGGGAAATCTCACGGATGTCTGGGACGCAAGGAGCAATCATACGCAAATCCACTATGACTCCCTTTCCAGAAAAGACTGGATGAGCGATCCTGATATGGGCTACTGGCAGTATGGCTATGACGCAAACGGCAACCTCACCTCACAAAGTGACGCAAAGAGTCAGAATATACAGTTTCACTACGATGAAATCAACAGAATCCAGTGGAAGCAATACATGAGCTGCGCCTCGTGTACAGACGTTCACCACACCTATGATGAAATTTGGTCCACAAATTCTAAAGGGAGACTCACAACCGTTACGGACGCTTCCGGCATGCAGAAATTTTATTATGACAAGCTTGGACGCGTGACAACGACGATAAAGACTGTGGATAGCATCAACTATACGATTGAGACCTCCTATGACAGCCTCGGAAGAACGGAGAGCATCACCTATCCTGACGGTGAAATAGTTTATTACACTTATGACGACGGCGGGAATCTCACAAACGTTTCAAATATCATAAACTTCTCGGGCTATTCGGCATTTAACGCTCTTGGACAGCCCACTTATACAGCCTATGGAAACGGCGTACTTACGACGTATCAGTACTATCCATCAAATAACCGTCTCTACTCCATCACAACCAGCAGTTCCGCAGGGCTTCAGAATATCGCATACGGATATGATAATGCCGGGAACGTGACCGGGATAACGGATTATCTTGACGGATCGCGGACACAAACATTTGTTTATGATGAACTGAATAGGATAAAGACGGCGACGAGCACCGGCTATGGGACGATAAGCTATCAATATGACCAAATCGGCAACATCACTTCCAACTCGCGGGTTGGCACCTACGCTTACTGGAAAGACTACTTTGGAACAAAGCCTCATGCCGTCTATATAGCTGGCTCAAATACATATCAATATGACCCCAACGGCAATATGTACAGCGGGGGTGGAAGGTCTATTACTTACGATTTCGACAACAGGCCGGTAAGCATGACAAAGAACGGGACGATTACGCTCGTTTATGATTATGCAGGGCGGCGGGTAAAGAAGAATTCTACCGTTTATATCGGGAAGCTTTACGAATGCACTGGCGGGGTTTGTACGAAGCATATTTTTGCGGGGTCCAGCCGCGTGGCGTCGAAGACTGGAACAACTATCAGCTATTATCATACAGACCATCTCGGAAGCAGTTCCG
>JAJZPM010000085.1 GCA_021811105.1 Nitrospirota bacterium
AAAACTTTGCGTGGAAAAGGCATCCACAGAAGGCAGTGGCAAAAATTTACAAAATATTGGGCGAGTGGGCCGGTTTTCTGAAATCAATGCCGAAAAAATCGGACTTTATACACAGACTCTAAATAGTCGTCTCATGAAGGAGGTGGATGCTTAATGGGAGAGAAGGACATAAAGCAGATGCTCTCGGGCATGAGTCCTGCGGCAAAGAAAGAGCTCCTGGACGGGCTTGTGGTGCATATTCTTAGCGAGCTTAATGAAGACGTCAAGAAGGACCTTCTCCGCACTGTCGCTACCGGACAAAAGGAGAACCGGCAGCTTGCCTCCATGGTCGAATACTGAATCAAGGAATGCACGGATTCAGGTGTGAATCCCACGGAGATGAGCAAAGAGGTCTTATCGGCCGTCAGCCAGTCCTATGAGCTGGCATTTAAGCATGCTCTATGGAACGACAGCACTCTGCATTGGGATGATAGTTTTTACACTGTTTTACAGGTAGAAGGAGTTTAGTATGACTGAGAAGATAGAAGAAAAGAATAACTCCACTTGTTGACCATCGGATAAAGATGCCGGGGGGCATCAAGGGAAAGGTTCTGAAACAGCGTTTCAGAACCCGGAAGCGCCGATGTTTTTACAGGCCATAGAATCTCTAAGCCAGAACACAGAGCATTGCATGGTCTGTGGCTCCTCTCTTGAATATCTTGACGAAGCCCGGGAACTGACCTGTGCCTATTGCGGAAAGGTAGAGCACGGCCATATCAGATGTCCGAAGGGACATTACGTTTGCGACATATGCCATAACAGAGATGCAATGCGGATGATCGAAGATATCGCCTTCTCTACAAAATCAAAAGACCCATTTGAAATAGCCGAACTCATGATGAGTTATCCGGGTCTTCCGATGCTCGGCTGCCAGCACGCATATATTGCGGGCGGAGCCTTCATGGCCGCGATAAAGAATGAAGGCTCGAAAAGTATTACCAATGAAGAGATAAAGGAGGTCTTCAAGCGGACAAGGAAGCAGGCCCACGGCGGTTACTGCGGACTTACCGGGGTATGCGGGATCGCGCCGGCAATAGGGGCCTGCTTTGCTGTGCTTACAGGCTCCAAATGCGGCAAGGACGAAGAGCAGAGGATTACCATGGAGGCTGTTACGAAGGTTACTAGGGCGATAACCGATCTTACCGGGCCGAGTTGCTGCAAGGCATATGTCCGGACATCCCTTGAAACGGCGACAAATTACCTTAGTGAAAGTCTTGCCATTGTTCTGCCCTCAAGCCCGTCAATAACTTGCAATTACAGCGTCAAGCATCCGCATGGTTGCAGGGAAGCAAAGTGTCCGTATTTCACCGAGAGTGCAGAATTCACGGAATCGACTCCTGTCATTCCGGCAGTTCTTAAGCCGGAATCCAGGGTTTTAAAGGCTTCCTGGATGCCGGATCAGGTCCGGCATGACGGCAAGGATGAATTTTCTAATTATCGGGAAGGTGAAGAGATGAAAAATAAAGTGGAACAGTTGTTGAAAAGGTCCCTTGAGCTTGGGGCTGAGAAAGCGAAGATCATCGATACTAGCTCCATTGTTATCGAAGAATGGGTGCGGTGGAAGTGCCTTTACGGTTGCGCATTCTGCGGTAAGGACGCATATCATCCTCCCTATGCTCCGGATGCTGAAAGCACGAAGAAGATAATGAAGGAATACGGCAAAGCAGTCCTTATGACCGGCTCCAAGGGAAAAGCACTTACCGAAGCGGCTGTAAGACTTGAAGGCGAAGCCTACCACATGGGGTATTACAAGGCATTTGCGATGACCGCTCTTTCATCAGGCCCTGAAGGAGCTGCCTGACCGTCAGGGGAAAAAGAGGCTCCGGGTGAGTCTCAGACAGCGGAACAAAAGAAAGGCAGGATAAGGCCCTTGATGGAGGCCTGCGGAATCGATGTTTTCAAAACCGCGCGGGCAAATGGTTTTGAAATCGACACGAAGAGAGAGACATACGGAAGATGGAATTACTTCGCACTTCTTCTGGTGGAGTAAAACAAAAAAACATAAAGGAGGAGTCAAGTCATGAGCTTGGATGAACGTACCAAAGCGTTAATCGCAATCGGAGCGGCTGTCACTTCGAACTGTCAGCATTGAGTGGAAAATCACGCGGGCAGGGCTCGCGAAAACGGGGCCGATGAACGAGAGATTGCAATGGCAATCGAAATCGGGAAGTCGGTGAGAAAGGGTTCGGCGGCAAGGATGGATGAATTTATTTCTACGGTATTCAAGACGTAGCTATCGATCGAGTGGAGAATTCAGAGAAGCGATAGACCGTAAGGGGGAGCAATCAGGTCATGAGCTTACATGAATTGCTTCCCTTGAACAGGACGCTCATCTCCTACCATTGACATAGATTGCATTTTCATCTAACGTGATATCATAAAGCAATAAAGCGGACGTTGCGGGAATAAGGACGGTCCCTCCCGTTAAAGACGGTCCGCAACTCGACTGAATGCTACCGGAAACAGTTGCACACTAAATACGGTAAGGAGGCTGGCACCATGAATCCTGAGCAGAGTTGTCCCATAGCACGACTGGCAAAGATACTTGTCGCTACAGAACGTTCGGCGTTCAGCGAGGGCGCGGTGAGGGAGGCGATAAGTCTTGCGAAGAAATGTTCAAGCACCCTCTATGTGATGAGTGTTGTTGAAACAAATCCGGAATATGAGACGATAGGTGCGGAGTTTTTGCAGAAAGAAGAAGAAGAGGCCGTGCAATACCTTAAAACTATAAAGACAAAGGCCTCGGGGGAGATGCTCACTTGCGAGGTCTTTCTTCGGCGCGGAGACAGTCCCTCTCGCCTCATCGTGGAAGAGGCGAACCAGAAAAAGACCGATATGATTGTAATCGGAAGACGCGGCCGCAGAGGACTGGAGAAGGTTCTCCTGGGCAGCGCCGCTGCAAAAGTCATCGGACATGCGCCATGCAAGGTCCTGGTTGTTCCCAAGGCCGCGAGGATGGAATGTAAAAATATCCTGGTTGCAACTGACGGGTCAGAGTATGCCGACAAGGCCGTAGCAGAGGCGATCGAAATTGCAAAGCATTGCGGCAGCCGGCTGATCGCGGTCTCTGTAATTCACGGGGAAGAGGTTAAAGAGAAAGCCGAAGCGAATGTCGGGGGCGTCGTGTCTGCAGCACAAAAAGGCGGCGTTGCCGTCGAGGCAATGACCCCCGTCGGGAAGCCCTATGAGGTCATCGCCGAGACGGCGGCCGGCAGGGGCGTCGACCTGATCGTAATGGGCACTTATGGGAAGACCGGCTTGAAAAAACTCTTGATGGGAAGTACGACAGAGAAGGTGATAGGCATGGCCGGGTGTGCAGTGCTGGTCGTCAAGTAGTCTCAAGCAGGCATACCGGCCACACCGGACAAATTTATTCCCCCAGCGTTATCGTAGCGCCACAAGGCGATGTCCTGTCGCCTTCGCCGGGGCTGACCAGTGGAAATAACGATCTTGTGACACTCCGTGCGACTTTCTTAGTAATCCTTAGAATACCGCCAAACATCCATTTTCTGTATTATATAGAGAAGCCCTTTTTTGTAGGTTAAAATGAACAATCAATTTTACGGTTAGACGAGCATGCATATGGCATTTTATCTCTTTCTGTTGCTTGCCGGCGCAATCGTCGGTTTTTTTTCCGGCCTGCTCGGTATCGGGGGAGGAATACTCATGTTCCCGCTTCTTCTCTATCTGCCTCCTCTTTTTGGTTTCCATCTCATCGGCGTCAAGAACATCACCGGACTGACGATGATACAGGGGTTCTTTGCATCCCTTTCAGCCATGCTTTTCTATCACCGACATAGCCTGGTCAATAAGCCGCTTGTGCTCACCCTGGGACTTTCGCTCTTTCTGTCTTCCCTCACCGGTTCTTTTGTGTCGAAGGTGGTTCCGGACAAACCCCTTCTTTTCATCTTCGCAGGACTGGCTTTGACCGCCTCCGTGATGATGCTCATCCCGCGTAGTTATGCAAAAGACGAGCTGACCGAAGACAAAGTCACATTCCATAAGCCCGCTGCGGTCGTGTTGGGTGTCACACTCGGTTTTCTGATTGGAATGGTCGGCCAGGGAGGCGCCTTCATCATCATCCCGCTGCTCCTTTACGTCCTGAAGATTCCGCTCAGGGTGGCCCTCGGAAGCACCCTTGCGATAGGGTTGTTTTCGTCTTCCGCCGGACTCGTCGGAAAAATTGCCACCGGCCAGGTGCCTTTTCAGATGGCTGCCGCGCTGCTCATCGGGGCAATTCCTTCAGCGCGATTAGGAGGAGTTGTCGGAAAAAAAACGAAGACGCAGTACCTGAGGTGGATTCTCGCCTTAATCATCATAGGAACGGCCGTAAAAATCTGGATGGATATTTTTAAATAGTGCGAACAAACACGTTTCGAAAAATGCAACAATGAAAATTTACAGGAGATACAAACAAGGATATGCCGGGTGGCTTGAACTTATTGAAAAACTGTAGCGCTATGTTGCTGTAACATCACCTGGTTTTTGATGCTTTTCCGCCTTAATCCCACCGCCGTCCCCTTGGATCCATCCCGCCGATGGTCGTCTCTCCGGCTTTCACCATGTCGCCCAGACTGACCCTGATCCTCGCATCCGGAGGAAGGTAGAGGTCCACCCTTGAGCTGAACTTTATCACGCCATACCTTTCCCCGCGTTCGAGAACATCGCCGGCCCTTTTTCTGCAGACCGCCCTTCTGGCAAGGAACCCGGCGACCTGCCTCACCAGGACATCGCCGTATTCTGTTTCGAGGACCATCTCGATGTTCTCATTTTGGAGTGACGCCTCATCCTTGTATGCAGCATGAAACCGCCCCTTGTTGTGCACCACCTGTTTCACTCTTCCGTCACAGGGAGCGCGGTTGACATGAACATCCATGGGTGACATGAAGATGCTGATCTCCCTGGCGCCCTTTTTCAGGTATTTGGACTCATGCATCTCCCGTATCAGAATGATCTTTCCGTCGGCGGGCGCGACAAAGATATCTTTCTCATCCGGGACGTTCCTCTCGGGGTCCCTGAAGAAATAGAGCATAAAGGCGGCGAGAAGAGCCGGAATGACCGCACCAAAAGGTATAAACAAAAATACAAGAACCGTCAGTCCGACGGTCCCCGCGATAAAAGGATACCCCTCAGGGGCGAATTTCATTGAGGCATACCCTGCTATAACAGGGATACGGGCAGCGCAGAATTTTTGTGCAACACCTTATAAAAAAACCTTTTGAGGATCCATCTAAAACCCTCTGGAGTAAATACATAAGGCCAACAGAATAAATTATCTTGTTGATCACAAAAATTCTCAAATTGTCCGTTTCCCGAATCTCCTATAGAAAACCGTGGCCTGAATGCTACGCCTTCGACTTATCGACGAGTTTTCCCTTCTTGAGCCACGGCATCATAGCCCTGAGTTTGGCCCCCACCTGCTCAATCAGGTGCCGTTCTCCCTTTCTTGTCAGCGCATTGAAGACCGGCTTGTTCGCTTTGCATTCGAGCATCCATTCCCTTGCAAAGACACCGTCCTGGATCTCCCCGAGGATCTTCTTCATCTCCTTCTTCGTGTCTTCGGTGACTACGCGTGGGCCCCTTGTCAGGTCGCCGTATTGTGCGGTGTTGCTGATGGAATATCTCATATTCGATATTCCGCCCTCGTAAATGAGGTCGACGATGAGCTTGACTTCGTGGAGACATTCGAAATACGCCATTTCAGGGGCGTACCCCGCTTCGACGAGCGTCTCGAACCCTGCCTGGATCAAGGACGTCAACCCTCCGCACAAAACCACCTGTTCTCCGAAGAGGTCTGTCTCAGTCTCTTCCCTGAAGGTCGTTTCGATGATACCCGCCCTGCCGCCGCCGATTGCCGACGCATATGCGAGCGCCACGTCTTTCGTGTTCTTTGACGGGTCCTGCTGGACCGCGATAAGGCAGGGGACGCCACTGCCCTTTGTGTATTCGGACCTGACGAGATGTCCCGGGCCCTTGGGCGCGGCCATGAATACGTTTACGTCTTCCGGCGGGACGATCTGCCCGAAGTGAATGTTGAAACCATGAGCAAAGGCGAGATAAACGCCTTTTTTCATGTTTTGCCGGATCTCGGCCTTGTAAATATCCGCCTGGTATTCATCGGGGAGCAGGATCATTATTACATCAGCTATCTTCGCGGCGTCCGCAGGCGTCATCACCTTCAGGCCAGCCTTCTTTGCCTTGTCCCAGCTTGCCCCTTTTCTTACGCCTACGGTCACATCCATGCCGCTTTCCTTAAGATTATTGGCGTGTGCGTGTCCCTGACTGCCGTAGCCCATCACCGCGATCTTCTTTTTCTTCAGAATACCGAGGTTCGCATCTTTATCGTAGTAGACTTTTATCATGACTGCCTCCTCACAAAGAATAATAGTGTTTTTGGAATTGAGAAAAACAGGTTGTATTATATTACAATTGGCGGGTTTTTTCTATTTGGCCGAGAATTGCCTGCGAAAAATAACATTGCTGAGTGATAAGCCTCAGCGCCTGCGTGATATAACTCTTCTCATGAGCAGTTTCAGACAAGAGTGTCATACTGTTTACCGCCAAACGAGGGTTTTGTATTTATTCCCGGCGCTCACTTTTTTTCAGAATGGCTTTATTTCGCCGTAAAAGCCGTCCCTCCAAAAATCATAACTTCCATACTCAGCGGCTGCTGCTTCGACACTGGCACATGAATTGAATCAATAACGTCTCGATACAGTTATATAATTTATATATTATTTAATTGTAAATGCCCGTAAGCGAACGCACAGTAATGGATTCCGCATCACCTGTGCATTCAGCCGCGGAAAATCCTGAGCTAAGGGGGCCTCTTGGGGAGCGAAAAGATACGCCGCTGTTTCTTCCGGTTCCTGCTTCTTTGTATGCTTGCCGTTATCCCGCCATACGCCTTTGCCCTTGACGCGCCTCATACGAATACTCCGGGCTATGGGATCGAGTGCGGGAGTTGTCACTGGACGCACAGCAACTCGACGGCCCCGTGGGAGAATACCCAGGTGCCGGAGGGCCCGGACAATACGATCAACAACAGAAGGTGTTATACCTGTCATGACGGCAGCAAATCCCTCCTGGTAAAGACGCACTCCACCTCCACCACATCGAGCATGTACTGGACGACGGCGGGGGGGTGGAAGACGGAGTGCGTCACCTGCCACGATCCGCATCAGCAGAGACAGACCAACATATTATAGGTTTCAAGCCCTCTTGTAAGTTTTGCCATGGCTATCCTCCGACCAGCGATAATGCGGCCTCACCGTACGGACTGGTCTGGGTGACGGGATCGATAACAGGATCAAATACTGCCGG
>JAJZPM010000086.1 GCA_021811105.1 Nitrospirota bacterium
ATGTGCTCCAAGGAAGAAAATCCATGATCTGGGTAAATAGCGTTTTGCCGGTATACATCGGCACCTCCGGATATCTCAATTCAGAAAGGATTGCCCATAGGTCGATTTGTATTCAAGTCGACACCATACAAAATATCGCAAAAAATCTTATCTGGCATATAGTTTTAAGTATTCAGCTGTTTCTTAACCGGACAGTACTGGTAGTGGGACTCTGATTATTTTCTTGACGACCCCACTCAAAAGGGAGGTTTGTTTCCGACGGTCCTCCGAAAGCAATATTCATAAACGGCATCATTCTAAAGTGAATTTCGCGCTGCACTGACTCATATTCGAATTCTTTCCGGATAGTTCCTATCGCTTCTTTTAATGCATTTTCAATAAAGGAACGATTGATTTTGCTCGGTCTGTCGCTCTGCCATGAATAGAAAAGTTTGAAAGCCATGTTTCAATTTCCGAAGCGAAGCATGGTAAAAGATGCCCCCACTGAAGAGGGAAGGTCATGGGGACAATAGCGTAACATCCGTGTTATTCTTCTTCCCTTGCAGCCCTTATTTCACCCCCGAGCTGCATTGCATCTCTATAGCTTAACCCGCAAGCGCCCAGGACGGCCTCGATATCCCTTACAGACAAGTTCATCTCTTTAAGTTCATCTATAATTTGTAGAAGAACGCCGACCTTGTTTAGCTTTAATTCCTCGATGGCTTTTTGGCTTTTTTCAGTGACATACCATGAATTATGATTCCCCATTTTATCCCCCGGAATCAGAAAGTTGAATGCTGACTATATGGAAATCATATAGTTCCCCCTGAGAAATGGCACATTCACGCTATTTCGGGAATCGCTTTATAAATAGTAAGCAATTTTCATGCTGTATTGTGATCCAGATTCATATGCCTGCGCCGATCACGCTCCGGTGAAGGGATAAAGCGGGAGACCGGCTGGGGATCGGGGATAACCGGCCTCCCATAGACAGCGAAGTTTCCGGCGATTGGGGATCGCCAGACTGTTGGAGGGATCGCCGCCCGAAGTATCTTATCATAAAGCGCATCCGATTGCTTCAAGGTCAAGAGGGAAAATATTTGACTGCTCTTTTGACTAAAAAAAAGACTCTTCGGAGGGCGTAATGGTTGATTTATAAGGGAACTAAATGGCGGGGCGGACGGGGCTCGAACCCGCGACCTCCGACGTGACAGGCCGGCGTTCTAACCAACTGAACTACCGCCCCCGCAAAAAAACAGTGAGACTGTCTCTTCACCGCAAGTACCTATCTTCGTTGCCGCTTATTCCGTCCGTGTCACCCGGAGCAGAATGGTAGGCGGAACAGGGATCGAACCTGTGACCCCAGCCTTGTAAGGGCTGTGCTCTCCCAGCTGAGCTATCCGCCCGAAGAATACTTTTATACTATATGCCCGCGCATTTTGTCAATTGATCCGGACCAATTGCAGCAAGAATCCGGTGGCAGATACATCAAAACAGAGAGAAAAATTGCGGGGGATTACCCTCCTTTGGCGGCGCCGAAGAATGCCGGGAGCGGAATGATAAGCCCGGAACGAAGAACTTTTTCCGTGATTCCCGCAAATTTGGCGCCGGGATCTTGCTGAAGATGCAGGACTATGACCCTGTTTATTGCCCTTCAATATTGACAGGTTGGACTGTAAATGTTAAGATTTTCCATGCATGTGATAGTGATCGCATTGGCTGCCTTACTTCTCTATGCGTCTCCCGCATCCTCTGATATTTACAAATATATTGACGAAAATGGGGTCTCCTGTTACACCGACGCTCCAATGGGAAAAAAGACAGTGAAGGTCCTGAAAGAAAAAAAGGGGGCCACAAAGCAGGGAGGGGCGTATAGCCAGCCGGCTGCCGATACCCGCGACTACGGCGCCTATGTAGAGCAAGCGGCTTCGAAATATGAAATAGAGCCTGAATTGATCAAGGCCGTGATCAAGGCCGAATCCAACGGAAACCACCGCGCGGTGTCGAGTAAAGGCGCGATGGGCCTTATGCAACTGATGCCTTCCACCGCATACGATATGAACGTGGTCAATCCCTTCAACCCGGAGGAGAATATCGAGGGGGGGACGCGATATCTCAGGTTCCTCCTCGAAAAATTCAACGGTGATCTCACCCTCGCCCTCGCCGCATACAACGCGGGACCGAAGACCGTCGAGAAATATATGAGCGTTCCTCCCATCTCGGAGACAAAGCAGTACGTGAAGAAGATTTTGTCGATCTTCAAGGGTAAGGGGAACTACGGCTTTACGGAAAGCGCCGGGCAGGGGAATACGACTCCGCAGCCGGTCCCAATCTACCGCGTCGTCCTTGAGGACGGGACGGTCCTTTTCACCAATTCCTCCTACACCAAGACGGGCAAAGTCAGGTTTTAGATGTCTTTGGATAGGTCCTCTCTTCAGGAACAGATTCTGAAGCTGAAGGAAGAAAAGCGCGCGATCATCCTCGCGCATAACTATCAGCGGGAAGAGGTCCAGGACATTGCGGATTTTGTCGGTGATTCCCTCGAACTTTCGAGGACGGCCTCGACGGTCGACTGCGATATGATCGTCTTCTGCGGCGTCAGCTTCATGGCCGAAAGCGCATCGATCCTCTCTCCGGACAAGACCGTACTCCTTCCCGAGGAGGCGGCGCTCTGCCCTATGGCCGACATGATCCATGTAGATTCTCCAAGGCGGGTGAGGAAGAGCTTCCCCGGCTTTGACAATCCACCTCCCTACATTTATCCCGCCGAATTTACCCTGAGAGACATCAAGGCGAAATATCCCGGCGTCCCTGTGGTTGCCTATGTCAACACGACCGCGGATGTGAAGGCCGAAAGCGATATCTGTTGCACTTCTGCGAACGTCGTGAAGGTAATAGAGTCTTTGCCGGGCGAAGAAGTGATCTGCGTCCCGGACAAAAACCTCTCGATGTGGGCCCAGAAAAACACGAAGAAGAGGGTGATCGCCTGGGACGGTTACTGCAATATTCACGAAAGGGTCACGCCCGATGATGTGAGGAGGGCGAGGACCGAGCACCCCGCAGCGATGATCATGGCTCACCCTGAATGCAGGCTCGATGTCCTGGAGGCCGTGGACCATGTGACAAGCACGTCGGGGATGCTGAGGTTCGCGAGGTCCTCTTCAGCGCAGGAATTCATCGTCGGCACCGAGATCGGGCTGATGCACAGGCTGAGGAAGGAGAACCCTGAGAAGGTTTTCTATCCTCTCAGGAAAGACATGATATGCCCGAATATGAAGAAGACGACACTGCAGAGCGTACTCAGGGCCTTCCTTGAAAATAGTCACCTTGTGAAGGTCCCGGAACATATCAGAGTGCCTGCCAAAAGGGCGCTCGACAGGATGCTCGCGATCTCCTGAGTCTTTCGGTGTGTGAGGGCGTACCCGTGAAAGACATACTCGTTTGGCATCAGGGCGCTCTCGGGGATCTCCTGCTGTCCCTGCCGGCCGTCTATTCGATCAAGAAACATTTCGCCCCTTGCCGCCTTCATCTTATATCAAGGACCGATCTTGCCGGGGTGATCGTCGCGAGCGGCATCGCCGACGAGGTATCTTCGAACGAAAAGGCGATGTATGCGGATTTTTTCAGGGAGGATTCCTTGCCGACGACTGCGTCCGAATTTCTTCGTAAGATGCATGCCGCTTTCGTATTCATGAAGAGGAGAGACCGGACCTTCATGAAGAACCTCCGCAAACATGTCCCTTTCTGCAGGAGTGTTTCGACGGTCCCTCAGCAAGGGGAAAGGGTGCATGTTGCCGCTTTTCAGCTGGGAGAGTTGCTGCGCGCGGGAATTTCTTCTTACGGGACTCCGCGGCTTTGTGTCGCCCCGCCGGCCGGCATCGGCGGCGGTCGTCCGTATGTCACGATCCATCCCGGAAGCGGCGGGAAATGGAAACGCTGGAACCTGCGCGGGTTTGCAGACGTAATGGACGCGCTGGCGGAGGTAGGATCGTACCGGTTTTTGGTTCTCCTCGGCCCCGCTGAAAGAGGAATGCGGGAAGAGTGCGGCCGGCTCATCTCGACTCGGAACATCCCCGCGGACATTGTCGGCGACAGGCCGATACCCTATATCGCCTCTCTGCTGGCCATGTCCTCTTTGTTTGTCGGCAGCGATTCCGGCATCACGCATCTCGCTTCGATGATCGGGACACCCTCGGTCGCGATTTTTGGTCCTACCGATCCGGAACTCTGGGGCCCTTTGGGTCCCGGCGTGAGGATTGTCAAATCGGGATGTACCTGTTGTCCCTGCAGCGAGGCCGCGAGCCTAACCTGTCCCGAGGAGTTGCGTTGTCTTAAGGATGTGAAACCGCAGGACGTGCTGAAGGCTGCGCACGAGCTATTGTCGGAGGACTGCCGGAAGAGCGGGGTCAGAGGGTTTTTGGGATCTTGATTTTGTTGAACTCCTTGAGGTTCTCGATGAGTTGCGTTTCCGTGACGAGACCAAGTTTGACCAGTGCCTCGCCGAAAAAAAGATATTCTTCTTTCTGGTCATCGAGAAGCTCTTCACGCTGCCGATCGGACAGATAGCCGTTTTTGACCGCGATCTCGCCGAATTTTTCGAGTGTCTCCTCCTGAATTATCAGGATCTTCTCGATGTCGTCGGGACTCATCCAGCCCTTTTTCAATGCGAGTTCGCCAATTTTATGGTTATGCTGTTTCTGAAGTATGCGCGCCCTGAAGATATCCTCAAAGGTGATGAGGCCCTTTCTGCGAAGGTATTGTCCGAAAAGAAGGTATCTGGCCGACATTTGCCATATCTCCCGCAAAATTATTTTGTTACATTCTCCCTCATTCCGGCGCGGGGCGCAACATTTTTTGATCGGCCGGGAAAATGGTATAATTCGCTTTCGATATGACAGGAAACCGCAACGAGGAAGACGCAAAATTTATGAGGCTCGCTATTGAGGAAGCCGCGGCTGCGTTCGAAAAAGGCGAGGTACCTGTAGGTGCCATTCTGGTGAAGGACGGGGATGTGATTGCGCGCGGCCATAACCTCAGGGAAACGACGAAGGACCCTTCGGCGCATGCCGAGATCCTGATTTTGCGGCAAGCCGCTGCCCTTGGAGCCGACAGCTGGAGGCTTTCGGGAGCTACTATCTATGTGACTAAGGAGCCCTGCATCATGTGTGCGGGCGCAATCGTAAACGCCCGGATTGCAAGGCTCGTGTACGGCTGCAGGGACTCAAAAGCGGGAGGTGTCGACAGCCTGTATCAGATACCGACCGACAGCCGGCTGAACCACCGTGTCGAGGTTATCTCGGGGGTGCTTGAGGAGGAATGTGCCTCACTTCTGAAGAGGTTTTTCCGCGAGAGAAGGTGCTGAGCCCCGGAGATGTGGCGATGATGTGCCTAGAAAGCTAGTAGTTTCGATGAGTTGCAAAGATGCGCTGATACCCAGAGATAGAATGTGAGCAGAAACAAGGAGCATTCTTCGAAAGCAGGACATTTATACTCCTATTTATGGTGTTTTTCCTGAAAAGCGTCCAATAACGCCTGAAATAGACCTTTGAAATCCTTCGTGCGGCGCACTATAGTGACGTTAAGAGTAAAGGAAAAAAAGGTAATTAAAATGGAAAGAAATCAGAGGGTAGGAAAAAATAACGGAAAGGAGACTACTATGGAGACCAAAGAATATTGCGACAATGTAACACTTGAGCTCGCTGGTTGGAAAGACAAAGTGGACGGGCTTATTAAGAAGCTGGACAGGATGTCGACGGGAGAAAAAGAAAGGGTTTACTATGAGGTGAACGGGTTGCATATAGTGCAGAGTGAACTCAGTGACAGGATTGACGGGTTGAACAGGGCATGCATGATGAACTGGGAACCTTTCAGAGGAGACGATCATGAGGTCACTTGGCCGGAACAGTCAGCGCGTACGTGGGATTTTATCTCCCAGAGTGACATCGGAGGGTAATAAGGATCGGATTATGAGACCGGAGGGTCAAAAAAAGGCCATCCCGTAAGGGCTGGCTTTTTTTGTGGTACTGGCTCATTTCATCTTCTCTTTGTGAGTCGCCCGGCATCTGATATAATTTCCTCAAGTTGTTAGAGACTGATTCGCAAGGAGCCCTAGATGAAAAGATACGTAGTTCTCGTTCTGTTTACACTATTAATTCTTCCCGGATGCGCGGGCCTGAATGTATCACTTCTGCCCGAGACGAAGCCGCTCGCGGAGACGGTGCTCGAAGGAACGGCAAAGCCGAAGATACTCCTTGTGGATCTGGACGGGGTCATCTCCTTCAAGGAAGAGACGGATAGTCTGAAGCTGAGAAAGAGTCCGTCGAAAGTCGCCTTTTTCAGGGAGGCCCTTCTCAAAGCGGAAACAGACCCCGAGATTGCGGGGGTGATCGTGAGGATCAACTCGCCCGGGGGCAGTGTTGCCGCCAGCGATACGATTTACCACGAGATCACGAGTTTCAGGGAGAGGAAGAAAGTGCCGGTCTATGCCTTTATCATGGAACTCGGCGCCTCGGGGGGCTATTATGTCGCCTCGGCTGCGGAACGCATTGTTGCAAGCCCGACCGCGATCACCGGAAGCATAGGTGTCATTGCGATGAAGTTCAATGCGGAGGGCCTTTTCTCGAAGATCGGGGTCTCCGAAGAGACCTATAAATCAGGCCCGAAAAAAGACTTTTGGTCCCCTTTCCGGCCGAGCACGGAAGAGGAGAAGAAGATGCTCCAGGGGATCATCAACACACTTTACGACCGTTTTGTGAGTGTGGTTTACGCGAACCGGCAGAAGCTTCTGACCGAGGAGCAGGTGAGGGCGCTTGCGGACGGGAGGATACTGACTGCGAGTGGCGCACTGGAGGCGAAGCTTATCGACGGGACCGCCTATCTTGATGAGACGATAGAGGCGATGAAAAAGGAGCTGAAGATAGAGGGGGCAAGGGTGGTGACTTACGCCCGGCCGAAGACCTTCAAATCGAATATTTATTCCGAATATCCGGAAACACCCGGTCAGGGCCCGCAGGTGATAAACCTAATCTCTATAAACGCGGGGGACCTTCCGCTTTTTTCCGGGGTGAGGTTCATGTACCTTTGGAACCCCTAGGAGTCTTCTTCCCGCCCGCTTCGTTCATTTTCCCTTTACATAAGGTTGCAAAAATACCTGTCATGGAGTGAAGAGATAACTGGATAATATGAAAGAGGGAGAAAGTGAGGTTACCATGTTTAAGAATATCTTTTACGCGGTGTTTCTTTTTACTTTCTTATCGCT
>JAJZPM010000036.1 GCA_021811105.1 Nitrospirota bacterium
ACCGAGCCCGGCGGTACGCTTACGCTCACAATGAGCGGCAATCCGACAGTCCAAAAGGGTGTTTTGCATTATCTCCATCGACTCAAACACGCTGCATGATCTGTTTTTAATGCAACGTTAGGGTAAAATAGTAATCAGGAGACACACAGTATAAACCCCAAAAAACCCGGAGGTGCGTAATGGCTACCAAGGAACCGAAAGGATTGGTGAAGACCGAACCCTCGAGGGCGCTTTCACCCTTTGAGACGATGGAGAGGCGTTTCTCCGAAATGGAGCGGATGTTCGAAGATTTCTTCAGAAGGCCCTTTTCCCTCCTCTGGAATGCCCGCTGGCCAGGCATGCGGCCGGCCGAAATAGGCGAAATCAGTCCGTCGATGGACGTCTTTGAAGAAGGAGACGACGTCGTGGTAAAAGCGGAACTGCCGGGTATGAAAAAGGAAGACTTAAGCGTCGACTTTTCGGACGGCACTGTGACCATATCAGGCGAAAAGAAACAGGAGGAAAAGATCGAGCAGAAGAACTATCACATGATAGAACGATCCTACGGGTCATTCACAAGGAGTGTCCGCATGCCGGTTGAGGTGCGGGCGGACAAGGCGAAGGCGACCTTCAAGGAGGGCCTCCTCGAGATTAGGGTACCCAAGACCGAGGAGGCGAAGAAAAAAGAGAGAAAGATCCCCGTTGAATAGCAGCTGTGATGGCCATAACTACTCAAGGGTTATGGCCGTCCAGATTCCTCTTCACTCCTATGCCGGAACCCTACGCCCTCCGTCACCAAGCGGCAAGGGCACAGACTACCGGGATCTGAGGGCCTTGGCCCTTTTCCTGGCGGCTTCCCTTTTTTTCCGCTTTTCTTTCACCGAGGGCTTCTCGTAGAAACTTCTCTGCTTAATCTCCTTGAAAAGACCCTCCTTCTGGAGTTGCCGTTTGAGGGACTTCAGCGCCTTCTCGACGTCGTTGCCGTGGACTTTGATATCCAATGGTTATCTCCGGCCCCTGTCAAAACCCCTGCCGCCGCCGAAGCCTCCCTTTCCACCGCCGAAGCCGTGGCGTTCCCTCGGCTGCTGGGGCCTTGCCTCCGCGACTGAAAGCGTCCTGTCCATAAAGTTCGTGCCGTTCAGCGCATTGATCGCCTTCCCGGCACCTTCCTCGGTTGCCATCTCGACAAAGGCAAAGCCCTTCGGGTTCCCGGTGTGTTTGTCCGTGATTATCTTCACCGATTCGACTTCCCCGCTCTGTGCAAAAAGCTCCTTCAAATCTTCTTCGGTCGCCTTGAACGAGATGTTGCCCACGTAAATCTTCTTTCCCATTTTTTTCTCCTCTTTCTTGCTTGGGGAAACAAAAAACCCCAGGGCTTTTAAAGTCTCTGAGGTTATCATAACTCCAAAAGTTTCTTTGTACATTATAAACTAATCACCTTGCCACTGTAAACACCTCATTTTGGTATAGATTCGTCGCCGGACCTAAAGACTTCTCCACAGCCCTGCATTAGCCGAATAAGGCCGGGATACAAGGGCAAAAGGCAGCGAATTGCCTCACCGGAAGACGAAGCGCAATAGCGCCAGTCCGCTGCCGAGGGGCAAGATGATCAAACATGTCGCTCTTACCCATCCGGTCTGATACGCCGTGGTATGGCACTGCCCTCCATTGAAGAGTCCGAAAAAATTGTGATATAATCCGATATCATTTCTGCTGCGCAATATAGTTAATCTGAGGAAAGAGGAGGAATTACAATGAAGGGAAAAATGGGGCTTATTCTGCTGGTCATGTTGACCTGGGCGTGGTGTACCTCGTCTTATGCGATGCAGAACATAACGGAAGGGAAATGGGAGATCACCTCCAGGGTGGCGATGGAAGGTTTGCCGATGGCGGTGCCACCGGTTAAGACTACCATGTGTCTGAGCAATAAGGAAGCTGTGCCCCAGAAGGCCCAAAAGAACCAGGACTGCAAGATGATCAGCAATAAAGTCGTGGGAGACACGGTAACGTGGGTCATGCAATGCAGGGGCAAAAACGGGACGACTAACAGTGAAGGCAAAATCATTTACAAAGGCAGCAGTTTCGACGGGAAGGTCGTCGTGAACATGAAGAGCAAGGAAGGCAGTCAGAAGATCACGCAGAACATGCACGGGAAACGAATAGGGAACTGTCAGGAGAGCGCTCACTAACTTCCGGAAGGGGCCACGGGGCACCCATGGCCCCCTTTTTCCCGGCAGTCAGCAGATCGCAGTAATGACCGGGGTGTTTCCGCGACAACCCAAAAAACACGTTATTGACAAGTTTATCGTTGTTTTGTCCCTCATCCCTCCTTTTGTTTGAAATTTTTCCGTACAACATTGATAATGTAGAGAGATGGAGTATGTGCCATGAAAGAAAATAGTAGAATGAGGCGTCTGTTCTTCAGTGCTTCGGCTGTTCTGGTCGTACTGCTCCTCTTTGCGGCGACCACAGAGAAGGGATGCTCGTTTCCTCAGGCGGCAATGATTCCAAAGGAACAGTTGAAGACCATGCTGAATGACCCGGCGGTCGCCATTATCGATCTTCGTCTAAACCGGGACTGGAACGCGGCTGATCGAAAGATTCCGGGTGCGGTCCATGAGGACCCGGATCATATCGCGGATTGGGCGGGGAAATATCCGAAGGACAAGATAATCGTCCTTTACTGTGCCTGACCGGACGAGATGACGAGTGCCGGTGCGGCACTGGAGCTGATGAAGATGGGATACGAAAAAGTCTACGTGCTCAAAGGCGGCTGGAATGAATGGCTCAAGGCAGGCTTCCCCGTGGAGAAAAAGTAGTCACAAGGGGCCCCTCGCCGTTTCGTGCGTTCGGAACGCGGTCCATATGCCGTCTCCATATACCTGGTTCGGGCGAAATAACGCCTTGTATGACATCTTCGGCGTCTCTTCGATATAAAATCCGGGGTAGTAATACCTCTTCTTCATCGACTGCGCGAGCGCTATCTCCTGCAAAATGCTGAAGACGCCGGGACTTCTCCGGAAATAACTGGTGTCGTAGTAAAAATAAACCGATGAGAGCGCGTCAGCGGCCGCATCAACAATGCCGGCGCCTATCAGTTTGTCTCCCAGATAATAATTCATCTCGATGCTTCCCGGGTACCCGTAATACAGACTCAAGAGGGCCGCTGCATCCTCTTGCCGGTCCCCACCCTTTCCATTAGCATGTTTCGAGGCGATATAGCCCTTATAGAGCGCTACTCTTTCGGGAGTGACGCAGGGGGCGCTTATTTCCGTTCTCACATCCAGGTTCTTTTTCAGCGTTCGTTTCTGACTCCTGCTGATCCTAAATTTTTCCGTTTCGACCCGCAAAGGCTTGCAGGACGAGCATCCCCGGCAGACATTCCGGTAAAGGACGCTTCCCAGCCTCCGGTAGCCCCCGGCAAGGAACAAATGAAGTTCCCGCTCAATGCCTTGGGAAGGAAAAAAGAACTCAAGTGACGCCATCCGCCCGTCAAATATATAAGGGCAGCACAGGTCCTCCCGAAAGGAGATACCAGATCCTCAGAAATCTAATTTCTTCATAAAAAAAAGACCGTTGGGATTTTCTCGTTACTCTATTGTATCCGATACGGCTTCTTATTTCAGGTTTGCCCTGTAAGTCTTTGCCCGGTCCGAGTAGAAGACGTGTCGTCTTCCGGCCATAGCGCGATGGCACGAAACACATTTCCGTCGCATTTGGGGTAATATAGAGGTGGAGGATGAAACATGGATGGACCCGAAATAGTCGCCACTGTTGTCTCCTATGCAAAGGCCAATCCTCTTGCTGCGCTCGCTGCTGCCGGAATAATTCTATTCTTTTTCTACCGCCGGCCGGTCATGTCTTTCTTTGTCCTTTTCATCATCCTGCTTCTCGCCGGGGTGTATTATGTGATCATCAGCATGTCTTCTTCGGCGGTTTCCGAGAAGGAGCGTCTGCAGCAGAAAAGCTCTCCGGTTCAGGAGATAATCGGGGTCGATCCCTCCCGCATGCTGCGCTGAAGAAATCTGCTGCCCCCGCCTTACGCCCCGGCCATGGAAACGTGCCGCCTCTCCAAGACGTCCTTACTGCCCTATCCCTTGAAATATGGTCCCATGTCGCATATGATATCCCCATGGACCTGCATAACGACCGGGCCTTCATTCCAGGATCTGCCGGAAATGCCATGAGTAGTTTTCCGTTTGGCGGAACCGGGGGAAGAACTGCGCGGCATTTTTATGAAAAGATCTGAACCGGTAAAGATAATCGGCGCCGGGCCCGCCGGCCTTGCAGCAGCGATCAACCTCGCAAAGAACGGCTGCCGGGTGATCGTGTACGAAAAGAACCAGGATGTCGGGATGCGCTTTCATAATGACTTTCAGGGCCTGGAAAACTGGACTACGGAAGACGACGTACTCGACTTTCTGCCTTCAATGTCTATAGACATTGATTTCTATTGCAAGGCCGCATACGGAGGGCTGCTATACGGCCCCTCGGAAAGCGCAACTATCCATTCAGACCAACCCCTTTTTTATCTGGTAAAAAGAGGCAGCGCCCCGGACACACTCGATCATTCTTTGAAACGACAGGCCCTGGATTCAGGCGTTCGCATCGAATTCAACACTACGGTCCCTTCCGGGGAGGGAGACGTGATTGCGACGGGACCCAGGAAGCCCGATATGTTCGCAGTGGGGATCGTATTCGACACCGACATCTCCGATACGGCCGTCATCGTGCTCAATAATGAAATCGCGCCCAAAGGCTATGCCTATCTCCTGACGGCAGACGGCAGGGGCACTCTTGCAACGGTATTGTATGCCCACTTTGACCGCTGCGACCAGTACCTGGACAAGGCGGTCGCGACGTTTCGCGGGATACTCGACTTTGACCTCCGAAACCCGGCAAGATTCAGCGGCTTCGGCAATTTTTTCCTCACGAAATCCGCCCTTGAAAGAGGGCAGCGGCTTGTGGGGGAGGCGGCGGGATTTCAGGATTTTCTCTTCGGTTTCGGCATCCGCTATGCCATTACCTCAGGATATCTCGCAGCCAAAAGCATCATCGAGGACATCGATTACGATCAGCTGTGGAAACTCAGATTCAGCAAGCAGCTAAAAATGTCAGCACTCAACCGAAGACTCTATGAGATGTTCGGCAATTTCGCTTACAACAGCCTGGTGAAAAAAACGGTCGCAAGCGGAAATCCCCGCAGGTTATGGCAGCGCTTTTACAGCACTTCCTTTCGCGGAATTCTGCGCGCCAACGATATGAAAGAAGAAGCGGCCTGCGACACAAGCCTTCTCTCCGGCCATTAGACGACCTGCACAGTCTCCCGCCTTCCGAACTTCTCCCTTCTCATCTCGTTACCCGACTTGTCCCGGTAGACGAGTTCATCGGTCTCCAGGTCATACTCCGGAGCCTCGACATCGTGCCACCGGTCGAGAAAATACTGGTAAAAAGGGTTATAGAGACAACCGGGGTTGCGGCCGTGTCTGAATACGTACTCCGGCAACTCCTGCACATCCACACCGGGATGATAATGCCGTAGAAAGACATAATCCCCGAGTACGGCCAATTTCAGAAACGGCACGTCGCGATAAAGCTTCAGTCTTATATCTTTCTGCGAGGCCTTCAGCTCCTTCAGAAACTCTATGCTTCCGACTATCTGCCGTCTAAAATTTTCCGTATTTATGTCCGGAGATTGAATACTCCTTGCGCGTGAAACGGCCCCGTCGCCCAGGGGGTCAAGGAGCATTATCTTGGCCTCACGGCATTTCTGTAATACGTGATGAAGGTCTCCGGAGGGGTCCACAAAGGTGGTATGACCCGTAGAGCCGATCAGCATGATGTTTCGCCCGACCCCGTTTTTTTCCTTGAGCTTCTTCAGCCTTGTCCGGTCAATCCGTCGGCCGCTTCTGCCCATTGCATGCAGCCCGGCTTCCTCTGTCATCTTCAACAGCTTTCTGCTCTTCAATCCCTTCACGAGAGCGTTAAGGAGCAGTATCAGAAGGACCGCGCTTGCCATCTCGATCGATACGAGAAATATCTTTTCGTTTTCGATCAGCCCCCAGAACTTGAGAAATTTCTCCGCGATGAACCTGACGGTAAAGGGCAGCGACAACGCGACCGCCGCGCTCATCACCACCACTGCGATGTGATATAAAATGTGACTTATACTCTTCAGAAATTGCAAGGTCGATAACCTCCCTAGTTGGAATGTGGCCTGTCCGGGCAGGTCAATCAGGACAGAACGATAAGTGCGGTGACGAGGAAGAAGGCAATGTCTCCGCCCACCGAACTTTCTTCAGCGGGGATCCTTTCGCAAAGTGCCGAGATCAGCCGTATCTCCCGGTCGCCCATTCCGTAGATCTTTTCCTTCGACTTTTCGACAAGCTTCCTGTCCATCTTTTCTTCCAGGACAGGGAGTATCTTGGGCATCTCCTTCTTGATAAGACTTTCATGAGACGGACCAACCTTCGGGGCGGCCACAGCGCCCAAGGCGTTCGACTGACAAACCACGAAAAGGGCGAACAGCACCGACAGTATGCACAATCCCGGTCGTTCCGTAAAACTACATATTTTAGCACTCATTATTGCCCCCTTTGTTCTTTGATAATCCAAGTCTCCCTATTGAACATCAGGTCCATAACGCTCGAGACATACGTCTCCAGATGCCGTCTTCTCATGGGAAGAGTATAGCCGGGGAAGATTAAAACCGAGTTAAAAGTCAATTAAATAAACTTAATGGCGAAAGTCGACAGGGGTAGGAAGCTTTGCACGCAGGTCTTCGATTTCCCTCATGCGGTTCAAGAACTTCCTGAAATTGTCCTCCGGCTTCCCGCCGAGGAATATCCTGCTTCCGACGCAAATGTAATCCACGCCGATATCGTAAAACAGATGCAGGTTGTCGATCGAAACGCCGCCGTCGACAGCGATTGTCTTTTGGGGGAAGATCCTCCGGGCCTCCGCCACCTTCGCGAGAACCTCGGGCCTGAAGGGGCTCCCATATTTCCCGGGATCCACCGTGAGGAAAAGCAACGTGCCGACGCGCCCGGCGACCCCGCGGCATTCTTGCAGCGTCGTCTCCGGCCTGACCGCCAGCCCCGCATCCAGGCCCCGTCCTCTCAACTCTTCCAGGATGCCGTCATGATCCACCCTCGATTCAAAATGATAGATCACCTTTCTGAGTCCCCGGTTCCGTATCTTGCGAACAATTGGCCCCGGGTCCTCGACCATCAGGTGGACTTCGAAACTGAGTCCGGTCTCCACTCCGCTGATCATTTCTGCCGGGAAACTCTTTGTGCCGACAAAAAAACCGTCCATGATATCGATCTGGACGTAGTCGGTAAGCGGCTCGGCCTGCCTCAGTCTCAGAACGAAGTCGTCGTAGTTTTCGGAAAGGACCGAAGGGACTATTTTCACGGCATTCGCCTTAGCCCTGCGGACAGACGTGAAGCGGCATCAGGATCAGCCAGAAACAGCAGTCTACCCCGGCCAGGTGCCACGGCAGAAGCCGGAAGTGCGGTGTTTCTCTCTTCTGCCACCTCACGAAGCACCTCCGCCTTCTCTTTTCCAGTGACAAGAAACAGCACGTTCCTTGCGCTGTTGATTACCGGGAAAGTCAGTGTGATCCGGTTATGTCTTGCATTCCCCAAAACTGCCGAATCCACAAGGCGTCCTTTCTCCTGCAATGCCCTGCTCCCGGGGAAAAGTGACGCGGTATGGCCGTCGGTACCAAGACCGAGCAGGATAATGTCGAATACGGGGAGCTCGCCATCGCTGAGGCCGAAAAAAGAGGTCAGTATCTCTTCATACTTTTTTGCAGCCGACTCCGCATCAGGAAGCCCGGTCGGGACAGGGTGGACGTTGGATGCCGGAATATCGACCGCCTCCAGCAGTCTTTCCCTGATCATCCGGTAATTGCTGTCGGCATCGGTAGCCGGAACGAAACGCTCATCGACAAGGAAGACATGAGTTTTGTCCCACGGTCCGATATCGCGCCGCGCAGCGAGGCCGAGATAAAGCGGCACCGGCGTCCTTCCGCCCGAAAGGGCAACGGCGAAGAAACCTCTCTGCCTGATCGCCTCGCATGATGCTCGTTCCCATTCCCGGATGACGAATTCGGTCATCTTTGTCGCATCATCGAAGACGATCACGGACCCCGGACCTCTCATAGCTCCTCAGGACTTCATGAATTCCTGTTCTATCTTTCTGACCTTCCCCAACCTGCGGACATGCCTTTCGGCGCCTGAGAAACGGGCGGCGAGAAACCTGGCGACAACTTCCTTGGCAAGTTCCTGGCCGATAATTCTCTCCCCCAGGCATAGCACGTTCATATCGTCGTCCTCCACTCCCTGATGGGCCGAAAAGGAATCGTGACAGACAGCCGCCCGTATGCCGGGAAACTTATTGGCGGCAATTGATGCCCCCACCCCGCTTCCGCAGATAAGGACCCCCCTGTCCGCCCTGCCGCTCCGTATGGCATCGGAAACCGCCCTAGCATAATCCGGATAATCCGACGGTTCAGCACTATGCGCGCCATAGTCGAGAACTTCGTATCCCTTGCCGGCCAGGTATCGGGCAATGATACCCTTGAGAATGAATCCTCCGTGGTCGGCACCTATCGCGACCTTCCCCTGCATTATTTTCCTGAGGGTTCCCTCATGAGGCTGGGCAAACCCTTTGATGAATTTCCCGTCTTATGTCCGGTGGGGATCACAGAAGTTCTCTCACTTTGTTAATGATGGCGCCTTTTGATATCTCTTCGTAATCGAGGAGCTCACCCGGCTTTCCGCTCTTCGGCATCTTCCGGACCGCAAGGGAATGGACGGGCACGTCGATGTCCGCCATAAGGGTCCTGACGGTTTCGCCGATGCCTCCCTCCGCAAAGTGGTCTTCAACAGTGACGAACGCCTGGCTCACATTCGCGGCCTTTCTGAGCGTCTCCTTGTCTGCAGGCTTGACACTATAGATATCTATCACCCGGATGAATATCCCCTCTTTTTTCAGTTCTTCATATGCGGCGATCGCCTCGTGAAGCGTGATACCGGCAGCGATGACCGTGACCACGTCCTTATCGCTTTGTCTCAGCACCTTGCTCCCGCCTATGGGGAACTCCTCGTTTGCCTTATAAAGAATGGGCGTCTCCTGCCTCGTCGTCCTGATATAGACTATCCCCTTGCGCTTGGCGGCCTCTTCCACGATTTTTTCGGTCGAGATGGCATCCGAAGGATAGAGCACCACGCTGTTCAGGAGCGTCCTGAACAGCGCAATGTCCTCGAGCCCCATCTGCGACGGTCCGTCTTCACCGATGGAGACCCCCGCGTGCGATCCCGCAAACTTGATATTCGCCTCAGAATACTGACTCATCCGTATCTGGTCGAAGGCCCGGGTCAGAAAGGCCGCGAAGGTCGATACAAACGGCTGTTTCCCCCTGCAGGAGAGCCCCAGCGCAGCCCCGGCCATGTTCTGTTCCGCTATGTACATCTCAAAGAATCTCTCAGGGTATTTCTCCTTGAACACGTCCGAATGTGTCGAATTGCTCACCTCCGCGTCCAGCACGACCATATCGGGGAATTTCGGGTGGAGACGCGCAAGGGCGTTGCCGTACGCCTTTCGCGTGGCAACCGGCTTGTCGGTCAGGTAGAGGAGCTTCTGCGGCAGCTGCGACTGCTGCTTCTGCACCCTCAGATTATCGGGACTCCTGATCTCGCCCCGCACAGATCTGTCCACCTCCCCCAATTCCGCAAGCGCCTGACCCAGTTGCTCCCTGCTGAGGGGCTTGCCGTGCCAGCCGTTTTTGTCTTCGATAAACGAAACACCTTTGCCCTTCACCGTCTTTGCGAGGACCATCACCGGACGGCCTTCCACCTTAAGGGACCTGTTAAAAGCCTCCAGGACCGCATCGATATCATGGCCGTCAACGGTTATCGTTTCCCAGCCGAAGGCTGATACGCGTTTAGCATATGCGCCAAGGTCATGTCCGTACATCGTCTCTCCGCGCTGGCCGAGCCGGTTCACGTCAACGATCCCGACAAGATTGTCGAGTTTGTAATGGGCGGCAAGCTGGAGCGCCTCAAACTGCGAACCTTCCGCCATCTCGCTGTCGCCCAGGAGCACGTATGTCCGGTAGGGCATTTTGTCGATGTACCTGGCATTCAGGGCCATTCCAAGACCGATCGGCAGACCCTGTCCCAGCGAACCAGTAGCGGCTTCCGCGTACCGAAAAGCCGGGGTGGGATGACCTTCCAGGGGGCTCCCAAATTTTCTCAGGGTCATCAGTTCCTCTTCGGAGACCTTTCCTGCAGCGGCCCAGAGGGAATATAAAAGCGGCGAGGCATGGCCCTTCGAAAAAATGAGGCGGTCGTTATTGGGATGCCCGGGCTGGTCGGGATCAAACCGGAAAGCACCTCCGAAAAGGAGACAGGTCATCAAGTCCGTAGCAGACAGTGACGAAGTGGGATGGCCCGAACCCGCCTCTGTGGTTGAAACGAGAATATAATAACGGATCAACTTTGCAAGCTTTCTCAACTTTTCATTGTCGGCCATGTCTCCTCCTCACAGGGACGCCTCTGTCTTCCACCGCGCGGCTTGGCGCGATAGTCCTATTTTATCAGTCTTTCTTCTCATGTCAACAATGCTGGAAGAAAAGCGTTGCCTCACAGTTTCTGGTGTTGAAACGTCTCGGGCCAGCCTCATTGCCCTGCGGCGCAGTTCGCCAACACCTTGCCTTCCAATTGACCGATAGGATGATATATCATAATAGAAAGGAGAAGTCGGCGGGAAATCTCCTGCATTCCCTGCCGGGCTGATTACGGGGGAACCTATAGGGCATGTTTTTTTATTGTGCTTATGGAAGTCGATCTTCAAAAAACAAAAGCGGGCTTGGTCATTAAGACCGATCATAATACAATCCGGTGCCCTACGCTTGAAATTTCGGGGACCGCAATCAGAGAGCTTGACGGAGATAAAACGGTGTTTACGGTGCCGAGAGAGCAGATCCGTCATATCTCACTCTTTTACGATACAGGCGTCAAGAACCCCTTCTGCCATTACTTCCTCGGGTTTGTCCTGTTTCTTATCGGACTGATCGGTCTGATCGCGGTCCTGCTTGCAAGCGTAGGAGGACACCCGCTTATCCAGCCGGAAACCGGCGTTTCGGAACTCACGCCGCTCCTCCTTGGACTCTGGACTATCATCGGAATAGGCCTTTGGCTATTAATGAGTATATTCCGGGCGCGCTATCAGCTGTTAATCGATACCGCGAACGGAGTCAGGAAAGTCCCGTTCCCAAAGTCGATGGACCTGCAACAGATCCGCCAGTTCATCAGACGGGCACATATGTTTTTTGGCTACGAGATAGACGTATCCGTGCTCGACAAAATAGGGCCTTCTGCCTGATCCGGCATTCTCTCCCGGTGCCCCCGCGCATCCGGGCCAAGTTCCCCTTCCCGAAGACTTTCAGAACGTATACCGTTCTTCCAGAAAATTGCGGGCAAAGCGCTCGACAGAGGAGTCGTCATTGAGAACTGCGTCGAGCTGTCTCGTATACCCGATAAGCCTGCCCAGATGGTCAAGGACCTTCTCGAGCTCCCCCTTGCTTATGTTGGCAAGCCTGCCGATTACAAGATCACCCTTCGCAACGATATTGAAACCGTATTCCCTGAGGATAGCCGCGATCAGTTCCACTCTTCTGGACCGTTTGACGATATCTGTCGCCCCGCCGACGAACCGAAAATAGACGTGGTTGTTTCTTGCGTTCTCGCTGCAGTAGCAGTCGAGCATATTGAAATGGTACCCGAACCTTATGCTGAGGTTCACGTATTCCCCTGAGGCGACTGCAACGTTGTACCCTGCATAATCCCTTCCGTCGGTTGTGATGTCCGGCATCCTCATCATGCTCGAAATAAAATCGTTCACCCCGAGTGAGACGGCATCCGCATGCCACACCCCTGGATGCATCATTCCCTTCACGATCGCCCTGAGAGGCACGGACACGATCTGTTCCAAGGTCGCGCTTCGGGGCGCCCCGCCGGCCGCAAGACCGCCCCCGATGTCAACGATCATAATTCCGGTCGGAATCGGCAGGTCCAGTTTTATCGCCATGTGATGCTTCACCATGTCATTACCATATCGCGCCCGCTCCACGAGTTCTCCGACGGATTTCTCATGTATGAATCTGAGGATATCATGCATCGTTTTGCATCCCTCGGGCGTGAACGCGTCAATCAGCGGATCGACAAGGTTGAGGACCGAAATATACCGCAGGACATACCTCCGTTTCCTGAACTCGAACAGCTCTTCCATCTTCAGTGAATTTCTGTCATCGTATTCCAGCAATTCACGGACAACCCCGTCATAGACAACCGCTCCGTCATCACCGGCCTTTAGCGTGATCTCCTGCCCATGCTGCAAAAGTCGCGTGGCAGCTCCCGTATTGACGAGGGTCGGGACCCTGAACTCCCTGCAGAGGGACGCCATATGGCTCGTCGGCGTGCCGGTATCGGTGATGATGGCGGACACGTACGGCATAACGCGGACGAAGTTCGATGAGTCGAACTTTGCAACGAGCACCGAACCCTTCGGGAACCTGTCGAGTTCTCCCGGGTGTCTCACCACAAATACCCTGCCAGCGCCTACCCCTTTCTGGACAACGACACCCATATTCTCCATCAGTACGCCGTGAGGCGCCGCGTACTCTTCCCGACGGCCCGATCCCTCTCGGACTACCTCTGGAATTCTAAGCGGCCGGGACTGAAGGATGAATGCCTTTCCGCTCTTGTCTATCGCCCATTCGATATCCTGCGGCCGCCTGAAATGCTTTTCTATCTGGACCGCCTGGGCGGCAAGCGCCTTTACCTCCTCTTCCGCGAGCGTGCCGGCTTCGACCATCTCTTCCGCAGGTCTCACCTTGACGGTCCCGCCTTCTTCACGCATGATGACCATGGAATCTTTTCTCCCGTATTTGGTCCCGACCACCAGGGGCTCGACCTCCTTTTTCACCATGTACATATCGGCATCCGTCTGCCCCTCCACCACGGAAGTCCCAAGTCCCCAGGTCGAATTGATCACTAGGATGTCCCGGTCTCCATTAGGCGCGACGGAATAGATCACCCCGCTCTTTGCCGCATCCACCATCACCAGGCAGCCGACCGCCATCTTGATGTCACCGACCCGGTATCCATGCATCTTCTGATAGGCAACGGAATTTTCCGAAAAAAGACTGGCCAGCACTTTCTTGTATGCTTCGCCGACGGCCTTGCTCCTCGCCTGTACGTTTAGGACCGTTTCGAACTGTCCTGCAAAGGAGAAATCCCCGTCTTCCTCCTCAGCGCTGCTCCTTACTGCAAGAAAACAGTCTCGTCCGAACGTCTCCCTTATCCTCTCCACAGCACCCTGCAGCGCGACCGCAAGGTCCGGAGGGATCTCGCCTCTGATGATTTCACTGCGCAAACGTTCGAGCGACCGCGGGTCGGGATTTTCCCGTATCGCCTCGATCTTCTCCGGAAGTCCGTTATGGGCCATGAAAGCGTCGAAGGCATGGGTCGTTACTGCGAAGGCGTCGGGAATATTGAGCTTCAGATAATTCTTCATCTCGGCAAGGGCGGCGTTTTTCCCCCCGACCTCACGGAACATATTCCAGGTGATGTCTTTATAGTCAAGCACC
This sequence comes from Nitrospirota bacterium, assembly GCA_021811105.1. Taxonomy (GTDB): domain Bacteria; phylum Nitrospirota; class Thermodesulfovibrionia; order Thermodesulfovibrionales; family UBA6898; genus Sulfobium. Next base: position 13,640 of record JAJZPM010000036.1, read on the forward strand.
ATCTCTCCACGGGAAGGGGTCACGTCGTATATCAGGGTCTTGATGTGGTCGTCGATGCGGCTGAATACCTCGTGAAGCTGCGGGTATCGGTTCATCGTCAGGACATCGAAGTTCTGAATCGAGCCGTAGACCGCACCGGCGAGGTCCGAATACGCGCTTTTGATGTAATTGATGTCGAAGAGGTAATCGCCGCCCAGTTTGTCTCCCAGTTCGGCGATGATCTCCAGGGCGCGGTTGTTGTTCTCAAGAACTTCCTTGAAGTTCTTGAATACCGTCCTGAACGGCGGGGCTTCCTGCCCGGAGCCCTTCGCCAGCCCCAAAAGGGACCTTATCCGGCCGAGCATCTTCTCCACACTTCTACCTTTCGAGTGCCCGCTGGATCGACGCCTTCAGTTCCTTGATCTTGACCGGCTTCGGGAAAAAGTCGTGCACATCGCCCCTCAGCGCCTCGATTGCCGCGTCCAGGTTTGCAAACGCCGTTATCATGATTACCTTGGTCTCAGGATAGAGCCTCTTCACCGTCCTCAGCACCTCCATCCCGTCGATGCCCTTCATCTTCAGGTCGGTCACCACTACGTCGAATTGCTCTTTCTTGAGCCGTTCCAGCGCCGGCTCGCCGTTGAGAAATGTCTCGACGTAAAAACCGTCCTGCTCAAGGGCGAGCTTCGCCATATCCCCGACGATCTTTTCATCGTCGATTACCATAATCTTTTGACCCTGCATCACCTCATCTCCTTTCGCTTTCCGTACTGAACCCGCATTATTCGTGAACGCCGCCCGCTTCTCACCTCACTCGTCTGCGATGAACCCGGTACTTTTATTATAGACCGGAAGTTCGATAGTAAAAGTGGTCCCGGCGCCCACCGTGCTGTCCACCCTGATATTTCCCTTATGGTTCTTAATAATGCCGTAGCTGACCGAAAGACCGAGGCCGGTCCCGCCCACACCCTTTGTACTGAAAAATGGGTCGAAGATATGCGACAGGAATTCGGGGGCGATCCCCTTTCCGGTATCGATGACGTCTACTTTCACCGTCTGGCCCTCCTCGCCGGCCCTTGTCGCGAGCTTCAGCACCCCGCCGTGCTCCATCGCATGGACCGCATTGACGATAAGATTTACAAGCACCTGTTGTATCTGATGATCATCGATGTAGACGCGGGGAAGCCCCTGTCCCAGTTCCGTGCTGACCTCTACATTCGATATATCGAGTGTGTTCTGCATAAGCTCAAGTGATTTTCTGACCGTCTCGTTAATGTCCTTCTCCTCGAGCTTCGCCTCTTTAGGTTTCGAGAAATCCAGGAGGTTTCTCACGATCTCCTCTATCCTCTCCGCCTCCCCCTCGATCTTCTTCATAAGCTCGATCCGGTTCGCTTCGCTCAGCACATCGTAAAACTCCTGATAGTTCTGGGCTATCATAGAGATGTTATTGAGCGGATTGGTAAGCTCGTGGGCAACGCCGGCAGTGAGGATGCCGAGCGACGCCAGTTTTTTGGACTGGATCAGCTCCTCTTCCCGGTTTCTCAGTTCCTCGGACATGGAATTGATCGCCGCGATCACGGTGCCGAACTCGTCTGCGGGCATATTCCCTTCGATCTTGTGAAAGTTTCCCTGCGATATCGATTTCGCCAGCCGCTGGATCTCCCTCAGCGAACGGAGTATCCGCTGGGAGATAAAGTGACTCACGATGACGGCAGACGCCAGGATTGCCCAGAATGAGTAAAAAAGTACGTTCTTCGACCGGGAAATGATGTGATTGACCCCTTTTCGCTCGAGGCTGGTGATCGTGTTCGAGAATTCCCGCAGGCCCCTTCCCTTTGCCCTGAGCTTCGCGTCTATTCTCACGTCGTGGCTGATGTTCGTCTTGACCTCATCGATCGCCTCCGAATACTCGCTGAGGTGTGCTTTGAGAAGGTCGAGGTTTTGCTGCCCGATTGCGCGGCTTATGTCGTTGCTCACCGGCGCAATCGATTTTTCGGTCGAATCTATCTTTTCCTTTATATCGAGAAGCGCGGACTCGTCATGATAGAGGAAGTAGTTCTTCTCGGAGAGTCTCATCTCAAGGAAAGACGCATTCAGGTCATCAGCGATCTCGACGAAACGCAGCTTCGTCAGCATGAGATTAAGGTTCTGCATCGCGAAGAAGCCGATCAGCAGAATCAGGCCGATATTGAACACATTCGAGAGGATAATCTTATTTTCTATCTTCATTTATATGCCATTATTATACCCCACCGGACATGCGTCTTTGTGGGAGAATTTCTCGCTGCGGCGAATCACTGCGGTCCTCAAATAACGGAAGCTACCCCGATGCTGCCAGGGAAGAAAATGCAAAGGGCCGGCACCTGAAATGCCGGCCCGTCGTCTTACAGAAGGAAAGCTCTTTGTTGCAGCCGCAAGAAGTTTATCAGATCCCTTCGAACTCCTTGGCAGCCTCCGAATCCAGGGCACCTTCGTCCTTCTTTGCCGCTGAAAGCAGGGCGCCCCCGACGTTGATGAGCAAAAGCACCAGAATCACGACAAGAAACCCGTGAAGGAATGCGCCGTCCTTGTCAGCAAGAGGAATGCTGCTGTTCCTGAAGACGTGCTGAACGTTCTGATACCCCTTCTCCGCGAGGTACTTATGCTCAAGCGAGCTGAAGATCAGTCCGGATATGTCGACGCCGAAAATAAGGCCTAGAGACCTCATCATGTTCAGGATACCTCCCGCCACGCCCAATTTCTCTTTCGGAGCAGCGCCCATAATGGCGCTGTTGTTCGGCGGCGTGAAGAGTCCCATGCCGACGCCGAGGACGACCAGTTCGCAGACCAATAAGATCATATTGACCGAGGTCCCCAGGAACATCAGGCCCACGCAAGCCAGGGCCGACAATGCCATCCCCGAGGTCGTCATAATCCTCGCCCCGTACTTGTCCGAGATATGCCCGGAGAAAGGTGCCACAATAGCCATCGCAAGGGGAATCGGCGTAAGAAGCATGCCGGTCATCGCCACGCTTACGTTCAACACTTTTTCAAGATAAAACGGCATCAGGAACAGGACGGCAAACAACACGTAGTACGACAGCATGCCGGTGAGGTTCCCTATCAGGAAGGTGCCGTTCCTGAAAAGTTTGAGGTCTATCATGGGGTCCTTGACATTCAGTTCCGTGATCACAAATGCCGTCAGCAGTATCAGTGCATTAATGAAGTATACGATGATTGTGTTCGATCCCCACCCAAGTTTGTTGCCCATGTTAAAGGCCAGCACAAGAAACGCGAGCCCGGAAGCAAAGGTCAGCGCGCCCAGGATGTCTACCTTCTCTTTTTTGTCCGATTTCTTCTGGGGCGGCAGGATAAAAACGGCCGCGGTCACGCCCAGGATACCGATCGGAATATTCACATAAAAAATCGCCCGCCAGCCTATAGCCGCGATCAGGAGGCCGCCGACAAACGGACCGATGGACATAGAAATCGCCTGCACGGCGCCCTGTATGCCGATGGCCTTTCCTCTCTCACTTGAGGGGAATGCCTGTGTGATAAGGGCCACTGAATTGGCCTGCAGAAGTCCGGCGCCCACTGCCTGGAGTATGCGCGCACCGACCAAAAAAGAAGCGCTCGGCGCCATACCGCAGAAAAAAGAACCTACGGTAAAAACCACGAAACCGAACGTATAGAGCTTCGACCTGCCGAACATGTCGGCAAGCCTTCCAAAAAGGGGCAGAAATATCGTAAGGGTGAGCATATAGGCTATCGCCACCCACTCAATCATAGCCATTGAGACATTGAAATCGTTCTTCAAAGTCGGCATCGCCACATTCACAATACTCACATCGAGCGCCGACATCGTCGCGCCCATAAGGACAGTGGTCAGGATAAACCACTTCCATGTCGGGCGTTCCGAGAAAAACGGATGTGGGAACGCAAGTAATTTACTCATCGAAATCCTCCTTTTTAAAATAATACATAAAATATTCTCATATACTTAATTTATTAACCCGGCAATTAAATATCGCCATGCCCGAGTTTCTCTGTCGGGCATCCGGACTCTTTCTTTCTGGATTCCCGCCTAAAGACCGCGGGAATGACAAATTACGAAATTTTGTTGCCGGAGTAATAATAAATTGTAAACTGTGAAACTAAATGCAGAAAAAAGGGGGGGGCATGACAAAAAAGGCGTTTTGACAGAAGTTCATACTGGCAGAAAACAAAAGGCGTTTCCGCTAACTTGCCCAAAAGGCCCGTACGAAACCACCTTATTGTCATCTCTGTAACCATATCCTCTCGATTCGCGCTTTATTGTTTAATATTAAGTATATCTGCTATTTATGAATTAATTATGAAGATTCGGGATCATTCCGGATAGGCGAGACTTCTGGGGATTTCGGCCTGTTCTTTTCTGACCGGCAGATACCACAACAGGCCGTCGGCGAGCATCAGGATGCCGACAAAAACAAGATACAGGTCGAATGAGGTCAATACCCCAAGACCGAAATAGCTTATGAGGCCAATACCGATACTCATAAAGGAAAAGCCCGTGCGCATGAAGGCAAGGCCAGTTCTCGCGCGGGAATAAATAGTCCGGTAGCATGCCGCGATCGTCCTCTGCGCGGCAAGCACGTTCCTTTCGCGCGCCAACTGCGTGCGCACCCTGCTGGAAGGAGAGGGATAAAAGATCGTACAATGGTCCGCGAGCATGTCCCCCATACGGGCGAGCATGGTGCCTTTTGTCTCAAGCCTGGTCCCGGTGTCTTCCAGAAAGTGGTAGTTTTCGAGAAAAAGAAGCGTTGCCGCGGTCACTTCTACAAGGGTATGGTGACCGGGGGGGGTCATCCTCGACCGTCTGATGCGAATATAACTCGGGAGTCCGAAAAAGAAGATGACCGCACCGGCCGTTACGAGAGAGAAATAGAGATACGGAGAAGTGCTCGTGCTCTTCGTATGAAGCAGGGTATTGGCCAGCGCCAGCGTGCCCAGGCCCCACCGCTGGAACGCCAACCCTGTCCTCGCCTTGGCAAGGTCCGTCCGGTAGCAGGCCAGCCTCGTCCTCCACTGCGCCATCGTGTTGCGCCAATAGGCGAGTCCGGTCCTCTCCGTTCCTATGAGACAGCCAGGCTTCGCATGCAGAAAGTCCTGGATATACCACCTGATATCGTCTGCGAGCGCAACCCTGAATTCATATACCTCGGCCTTCACATATTTCCTGACCTCCGCCAGCACCTCAGGACTATCGGGATAGCGTGCCGCGATTGTAACAGTGCCGCTGGTGTCCATCATGACCGGCATCCAGAGACCGGCCGAAAGGGCCTCTCCGCTTAGGTCGGTAAGGACCTCCCTCGGTATGGGCAGGCGCTCGTCATATTCGATGGACGGACAGCGGTAATATTCCGACAGCGCGTTGAGCAGAATATGTTTCGGCACGCCGAATTCCGAAATAAGTATCTTTTCAAGCTCGATCCCCCGCGTGCGGGAGCGCACCACCGCTTCGCCGAGTTGATCGGAACCCAGGACCTCCCGTTCCGTCAGCAGGGAAAATTCAGACGCCTCCTGAAGGTCAGTCGGCATCATGGCTGAAAACCGCCTTTCTCCAGGAACGTGCAGGCACTCCATAATCCGGGACCGTAATTTCCATGTCGCCGTAACAGTACGGGTACTGAATACGCATTTTTTCAGCCGGGACTGCCCAGTAAAAGCCGTCAACGATAAGCCAAAGTCCGGTGAGTATCATGATCGTGTTGAACGCAGTCCATCCGATCGAGCCGAACCCGAAGTAAAACATAAGACCCGCACCGACGCCGCAGATGCTGATGCCCGTCCTTATGAAAGCCATTCCGGTGCGCGAATGGGCCATTACGGTGCGGAGCCTCGCCATGACCGTGCGCCTTTCGCCAAGAACAGTCCTTTCAAGTGCGAGGCCGGTCGTCGCCCATATTCCGGACAGATCGGTCGCCCGTACAGGCGGGCAGGCGCTGTCTTTCTTGGGACCGTTACGCTTATGACCAAGGGGCATCACGAAATCCCATATGCTCTCTCTTTTGTTCCTCGTCAGTGCGCATTTCACTCCCGACAACCATGTGCGCCGGCCGCCGAAATACCAGTGGAACCCTTCGAGTAACATGAGAACACCTATAACAATAAGCGATGCGTCGAATACAGTCCACCAACTCTCGTGAAAAGACCTTATCAACCCGATCCCGAGTCCGCTGAAGGCCACGCCGGTCCTCGTGAAGGCTAGACCGGTCCTGGCCTTGGCTACTACGGTCCGATGTCCCGCCAATGACGTCCTTTCCTCCGCGAGGTCTGTCCGGTCGCTGGCAAGGAAACGACGTCTCATCACCGGTGAAAGGGTATCCCACTTTGCCCTGAGTTCTTCCGACCCCGTAACCGCATCGCTGCGCTCGATCACCGGGTTGCCTGTTGACGACCGCGATTCCAGAACAGTCGTTCCCCAGGTCGGCTCGGTGCATTCGTGGTCGATCGGCTTCCCTGCGACGGGCCGGCAGGGCAGATACCACTTCAAACCGTCGAAGATCATCACGATACCGCCGACCAGAAGCGGCGCCTCAAGAGCTGCATACCACCCTGCCCCGAAGACCCTCAGAAACAGCAGCGAGATGGTGATGAAGGAAATTCCCGTCCTTATAAAGGCAAGGCCCGTTCTTCCCTTGGCAAGCAGTGTCCTGTAATATGAGTAAGTCGAGCGCCGGTAGGCAAACGAAGTCCTCACGAGTGCGAGGGGCGTTCTGCCGCCCGAGATCCGGTAGTTAGGGTTCACATCGAAATTATTTTCTATGATTCTCAGCAGGTCACCTGGAATGGCGACACGGAAGCTGACTGCAGTCACGTTGAGTGTCCGTTTGATGTCTTCGATGACCGAGGGGTCCTCAGGCCTGTAAGCTACCACCTCTGCCTTGCCGTCTTCGACTGAAAGCGGATACCAGAGGGCTTTCTTCTGCTTCTCCAACTCAAGGCGCATCGTCACAAGATAAGGGGCCATCAGCCCTTCATCGTACTCTACGACCGGGTAGCCATAGTACTCGGCAAGGCAGAAAAGCACCTCATGCTTCGGTACGCCCTTTTCAAGGAGAACCTCTTCAGGGTACCGACCCGAAGCCTGCGCTTCATCAATATATTCCTGCAGTTCCCGTGAGCTCAGAATTTCCCGTCTCACGAGTCTTTCGAACTTTCTGTAATGCATCCCTTTTATACTACCTGAAAGACGGAGCGGCAGGGAAGGAGCGTCCTTCGACTCCGTCTGCGCAACCTCGAAACCGTCTCTGAAATAAATACCCGGACTATTTTACTTGCCTTTGTCCGGCCCTGTTTTCGGGTCTGCCCCGTACTCGATCGTATTATTTTTTCCATCCTCCGAGAGCGCCTTCTTAAATTCCCTTATGCTCTTGCCGAGACCCGCACCTATTTCGGGAAGCTTTCCCGGACCGAAAATGATCAGCACAATAGCCAGTATCACGATCAGATGCAGCGGCTGAAACAATCCTTCAAACATTTTTTGTTACCTCCGTTTTTCCCTCTCCCTAAGCTGCTTCCGCACCCACTACAAGCACAGGACACGGGGCCCCGCTGATGACCTTGTTGACGACGTTGTCGCCGATGATCTTCCTCAGCCAGTTCCTCTTCCTTGCACCCATGATGATCAGGTCGCATCGCTCTTCTTCAGCCACCTCTATTATTTTTTTCGATGCGTCTCCTTCTTCAAGCCTCGTCTTGATAAGCGCCTTTTCTGCAACGGCGGTTTCCTTCATTTCCGCAACCGCCCTGCCGCCGCCGCTGTCCAACACGTCCTCGATCTTCTTCACCCCGGTGAGGTCCAAATCACCCTCATACGGGGGAATGACTTTGACGACCGTCACCCAGCATTTTTCGTCGTCTGCCAGTCTGAGGCCCTGATGTAGGACCTCACGGGAACCGTTCACCGCAATAAGAACCTTTCTGTACCCTTTCATTTTAATCACCTCGCCTACCTCACGGCAAGCACGGGACAGGGCGCCCCGATGAGCACCCTCTCCGTCGTGCTTCCCATGATTGCTTTATTTACGCCTCGCCACCCGTAACTTCCCATAACGATCAGGTCCTTTTTAAGCCCGGCGGCCATATCTATTATTTTTTCCGCCGAATGACCTTCCTTTATCTCTGTTTTGACGGAGACGCCCTTCGCCGAAGCCGCCTCTATCGCAGCCCCGGCGATTTTCTGTGCCTCCTGATTCATGCTCTTTTGGATAGAATCAGTCCTGAGGAAACCGAGCATCTCTTCGTAACGCGGGATGACATAAAGGACGGTGACCTCTGAACCGTCGGTCTTGGAAAGACAGCACGCCTTGTCGAGCGCCTTTTTGCTGAACTCCGACCCGTCGAAGGGGACGAGTATCGACCGGTATGCGCCGCTGCCCTCGGTGCACGCCTTCTTTACCACCAGTACATCGACAGGTGAATTCACGATGACGTGCGATGTGACGCTTCCCATAAGGAGCCGGTTTATCCCCCGTCTGCCATAGGTGCCGAGCACGATCAGGTCGGCATTCTTTTCCCTTGCCATGCTCACCAACACCTCCGGGGGCTCTCCTTCGCAAAGGATGGACTTCGCCTCTATGCCGAATTCGCGGGCGACCATCTCCTTAGTTTCGAGGCAGACTTTTTCGCCGTGCTGGAGCCGCTTTTCCATCTGTGTCGGCGCGATCCCAAACTCTTCGGCATCGAAATAGACGGCATGAACGAGGATCACATTCCCCCCGTGACGTTTGACCCAGTTCGCCGCCTCCGCGAGCGCCGCTTTACTAGGCTGGGAATCGTCAAAACCGACCAACAAGGTTTTATACATGATTAATGGGCACCTCCGCCCTTTCGGAAGATCAGGCCTACACCAAAGCCCGCGCCGAGGGCGGCAAGTATCGAGATAGCGCCGTATACCGCCGCGTTGCTCTTCGCCATCGTCGCCAGTGATTTCACGACTCCAACCTGTTCCACCGAAACCTTCGTCTCGGCCTGCTCCACTACCTTGTTATTCTTTACCGCGTACACGGAAACCGTATACTCGCCAGGAGAAGCCTGATAAGGCCAGTCAAGCAGGATATAATACTGTTGATTGTCTCCTTCCCGGGTCGTCGTGATCTTTCCGTAAGACGTTGCATAGAGCTTCGAAGCCGTCTTGAAACTCACAAATTCATCGAACCATTTCTCTCTTTCGGCAGGGCTCGAAACAGGGGTCACCTCCGCATGTTTTTCGAGGGCCGAATATCCGAGCACGTATTTGTTCATCTCTTCCTCGCTCAGTATGTCGGTCAGGTTTTTCGTACTCTCGAGGAAATAGAGCGAAGGGACGCGCTCGAAAACCAGCTTCCCGACGTTCATCCACAAGAGGCCTCCAACCTTGCCCTTCTGCCTCAAAGTCTGCTCACCTTCAGGCGATGCGATCTTGACGATCAAGTCCGTGCCGGGGTCCGATACCCCTCTGACGCTGACCGTGCTACCGTGATAGAAGAAGTCTACTGTGATGCGGTCATGGTTGGCCTTCGCCGTCAGCGTCGCGGATGCGGTGCCTGCTGACAGCAGAATGGCAAATAGAAGATATGCAAAAACTTTGAACCTTGAATCTTGAACTTTCATTAGTGTCCCCCTCCCATAGACAAGAGCAATGACGGACTCGCGGTAAGGTCGTAGACAATTTTTACCGTGACAACAAGTACGATCACCGCGAGGATTATTTTCAGTTGTTCCCCCTTAAGCTTTCTGCCGAAAACCGCTCCGACCTGAGCGCCGAAAGTGGAGCCGATAAGCAGCAGGACCGCGAGCACAAAATCGACACTGTGGTTGGTGTATGCCTGGAGGAACGTCACCTCAATACAATTGAAAAGGATCTGGAAGAGGCTCGTCCCGACCACGACGTGCATCGGCATTCTGAGGATATAGACCATCACCGGCACCATCAGGAAGCCGCCGCCCACGCCCATTACAGCAGCAAGAACTCCTACGAATGAGCCGAAGATGATCGGGATGAGGGCCGAATGCGTGACACCTGATTTTTCAAAATGCGTCTGCATGGGAAGAGATTTAAGGAACTTCGACAACCCCGACTCTTTCGCGGGCTTGCTCGTTTCGGTCTTCTTTTTCCTCATGCTCGCAAGGCTTTCAAAAAACATATAGGTGCCGACTATGCCGAGCATTAATACATAGGTCATCTTGATCACGAAATCGGCGTTACCCATCGCCCTCAGCAGTTTGATCGCCTGAACGCCGCCGAGACCTCCGACGAACCCGCCTACGAGAAGATAAAGGCCCATCTTGAAATCGACGTTTCCGACCTTCCAATGCGCATATGTGCCGGACGTGGACGCCGCAACAATCTGGTTTGAATCGGTCGCTGCTGCGACGGTCGAAGGAATACCGAACATGATTAAGAGTGGCGTCATAAGGAACCCCCCCCCGACGCCGAAAAGTCCTGACAAAAGTCCTACCGCGAGACCCAGCCCAATAGGGATGAGAATGTTAATGCTGGTCAGCGCTACTGGTAAATACAGATACATCCGAATCCTCCTTTTTTACAAAAAATATTTTCTCTGCTTCTTCACGTCTGCTGCGCTCATTAATGAGAATGGGCCGGCACGAAGGCCTGCCTTGCCATGGTCACGACCGGCCTTGAGGCCGTTCTTACGAGCTTGTTCAGTTCCCTTGCCGAAACATTACCGTTGTCGGTGATGCTCGGGCTGAGAAGGACCATGTCTATGCCCGACTTCTGACCCAGAAAATCCTTGATGGCCGAAAACAGGTCGGTAGTGGCTGAATGGATATTCACGCTCACCCCAGACTCCTGGCACTTTTCCGCAAGCATCCCGGCCTTTTTGTCCGCAGATTCTTCCGCCGCTGCTTCGCCGCCGGCCATGACCTGGCGTGCCGTGTCGTGATCGTCCGCCTCGGCAAAGGTGACTGCGGTCATAAGGTCGTCGAATCTTTCCCTAAGGGTCTTCTTGTTATTGGCTATGAGGATTGATATGTCCTTATCCATCGTCTTCGCCAGATCAATCGCATAGCTGAGACCTTCATCCATGTCCTCGCTCTCGTACGTTACGAATAAAAGTTGTTTCCTCATCTTTACCTCCTGATTCTTTCCAACTTTTTGAAGATAGGAATAGCACAAGCCATGCCTGATAATAACTCCTTGAAATTACGCGATAAAATGGAGCGGCTATTTTAGCCGTTTAAAATATGGACGACTTGATATAGGGGAAAACTGTTTTTTTGGAAAAGGCTGGCTGATATAACTACCTGTTTATAAAGTATTTTATTAATTTCCGTGATGATATAGGGGATGTGTTAAGAAAATGAACAGCAAAAACACTATTCCTCCTTCAATATCTTCCAGAGACTCGTTCTTGATATCCCGAGGACTTCTGCCGCCTTGGTCCTGTTGCCGCCCACGATCTTGAGCACCTTTTCCGCGTACTCCTTGACGAGTTCATCCACCGTCAACACCCTTCCCGAATCGAGGGTGTCGATATGCAGGACCTGAAGGCTGTGAGGAAGACTGTCCGGCGTAATCGTCAGGCCTTTCTCGAGTATAATCGCCCTTTCGATGATGTTTTCGAGTTCCCTCACGTTTCCAGGAAAACTATAATTCAGCAGGACATCCATCGCTTCCGTGGTGAAACCGCTGATCTTCTTGTTGGCCTTCGGAAGATGTTTCTGCAGAAAATATGTGCTGAGGGGTTTGATGTCTTCCATCCGCTCCCTCAGGGGCGGGATATGGATCTCCATAACGTTCAACCTGTAATAAAGGTCCTCCCTGAACCTTCCGTCCGCAATCAGGCGCTTCACATCCTGATTGGTGGCGGCGACGAACCTCACGTCAACCCTGATCAGCCTCGTCTCGCCCACGCGGTAGAACTCTCCGTCTTCGACCACTTTCAGTAATTTCGCCTGGAGATTCGGGGACATCTCGGCAATTTCGTCCAGAAAAAGGGTCCCCGTGTCGGCAATCTCTATCAGACCCTGTTTGGCCCTGATCGCGCCGGTAAAGGCCCCTTTCCCGTGTCCGAAAAGTTCGCTGGCCAGGAGATCTTCGGTGAGCGTCGCGCAATTGATAGACAGAAAAGGCATGCTCTGCCTTCTGCTTGTGGAATGGATGATCTTGGCAATCAGGTTCTTTCCCACCCCGCTTTCGCCGGTGAGAAGTACGTTACAGTCCGACCCCTTCATGCCCTCGATGACTGCAAGGACCTTTTTCATGCTATCGCTCTTCGTAATGATCGGAACTTCCTTGTTCATCCCGTAGTATGTCTTCAGGGCGATGTTTTCCCTCTTCAGGGTCTTCTGTTCGCGAATCTTCTTAAGTCTGAGAGCGAGCTCGTCGAGATCAAAGGGTTTGGTGATGTAATCATACGAGCCGCTCTTCATCGCCTCGACCGCCGAGCTAATGCTGCCGAAGCCGGTGATAATAATCACCTCGATCTCCGGTGACCGCTCCTTCACCTTCGACAGAAGCTCAAGGCCGGTCAGGCCCGGCATCTTGATATCCGTGATCAGCACATCGAAGTTTCCCTTTTCGGTCCTGGCGAGTGCGTCGAGACCGTCTTTTGTCCCGACCACTTCATATCCTTCTTCCTGAAGGGACTCCACAATGTTGTTAAGGGTTATCTCTTCGTCTTCGGCAACAAGAATTCTGAAAGCCATATCATTTCGCCTTTCTCAGCCTTCTTCGCATCCTCACTACTTTAATATTATCTTTATTAATGTCGAGCTTTTATCCTTAGTCTTAATAAACTACTTTAACATCATCAGCCATCGAAAAGCCGACTATCAATTCTTCAAAAATATATCATATATACAAAATACCGTTAAATTATCGACCTTGCATTTGTTTAGGCAAGGTAATTCTAAAGATTGCGCCTTTACCCGATTCGCTCTCCGCCTCGATTTTGCCGTTGTGTTTTTGCACGATATTAAAGACGATGGCAAGCCCCAGGCCGGTCCCCTTGTCCTTCGTCGTATAGAAGGGTTCGAATATCTTTTCGAGGGTTTCGGCGGACATGCCTTTTCCGGTATCGGAAACCCTAATCCTCACCTCTTCCGCAGTCTCGTCGACGTTGACCTTCAGCTCCCCCTCTCCCGACATGGCCTGCACTGCGTTCGTGAAGAGATTAATGAAGACCTGTTCGAGTTGCTCCTGGTCGCCATCGATAACCACCTCCTGTGGGTGAAGCTCCATGCTGAACCGTATCTTCTCTATATCGACAGAGTTCCCCAGATGCCGGTAGGCCCCCTGAATGAGCCTTCGGAGTTCAAGCGGCCTCATATGAGGCTCCCTGCCGCGCGCAAATTCGAGGAGGTCTCCCACGATCTTCTTCACCCTCATTGTCTCGCTGTATATGTCGCTCAGGGACTTCTGCACAAACGGCGGGCACTCATCCCCAGCCTTCTTCAAAAGCCGCTGAGAAGTCGTAAAAATGTTATTCAGCGGATTGTTAAGCTCGTGGGCTACACCTGAGGCAAGGGTGCCGATCGCCGCCAGCTTCTTCGACTGAATGAGTTCCTTCTCCCTTTGGGCCAGTTGCTCTTCCATGTCGTTGAATTTCCCTATGAGTACCCCCACCTCGTCGTTGTCCGCCCAGTTCATTGCCGGAACTGCAAGCGGCGAAAACTTCCCCTCTCCCGTCCTTTCCACCACTTTGGTCAGTGCCTCAAGACGCCTGACCACGTTACTGATAATGAAGAGAAAAATACCGATACCTATGATCAGAAACATCGGGAAAAGGATGAGGATGGCTATCTGCGACGTGCGAATAAAGTGGTCCACCTTTGCCCTCGCCCCTTTGTCCAGTTCTCTCGATATCACTACAATGTCTTCACCGTTTCTTTTGAGTGCGTTCATATCCGCATCCAGCACCTTGAGTTCCCTGACGGCCTTGTGTTGAGAATCCAGCGAAAACACGTTTTGCAGCAGGTCGGCATTCAGGTTCGGCCGTTCGAGAAACGTCGATTCGATGAGGTCGAAGAACTTCTCATAACGGATATGGGAAGGCTTGATATCCCCGAAGTCGCGCTGAAAATCCCAGAATATGACCTCTATGTTCCTGAAATTCCGCTCGTAATCCAGTATTTTATTTTCGAGGCCGGCAAGAGCGCCGCTATCATCGAAGTGCCTGCTCTCCTCAAGGATCTTCTTTAAGTCCCTCAGGTAGACAAAGACGCTTTTCAGTTCCTCGAGGTCGTTGCGAAGGAAAAAGTTTTTTTCATGCCTCCTCAACTGGAGGGATTTGCTCCTGATGGTGTCGGTCACCTCGAGGTACATGATTTCTTTCTTTATCTTGATGAAGTTGACATACTCCAGCATCACGAGAATCGCGATGATGAATGCGCTAATAAAAAAGCTGAGCGCAATTTTTTTCTTCAGTAACATCGTCCTTTCCCTCTGCAGTTATTCTAAGACATTATGTTTATTTTTACATCACCCTATTATTGCGGGCGTGCGGGACGGCAGGAAGCGGGGGATCCTCCGAAGAAGAACGTCGTTTACCCCTATCTGTTATAATATAAGCGGAAATTTAGTAAAAAAGAGGCGTGGAAATGAGAAAAAACATATATATCCTTTTGTGTATCCTCTTTGCTTTCGCTGGATGCTCAAACCTCCCTGCTGAACATACCGTCGTCTCCGTCCGTAGCGGCGAGATTAGGCTACCGATAAAAGATTTTAGTGACGGCAAGGTCCATTTCTTCACCTATAAGAAAGACGGGAAACGCATAAACTTCTTTGTGCGGACCGACGGAAAGGCCAACCTGTCGGCCTATTTCGACGCGTGCTACACCTGCTACAAACATAAAAAGGGTTATCGGGAGGAAGGCTCTGACCTCGTATGCAACGAGTGCAACCTGAAGTTCAGACTCGCAGAGGAGCACTGGGACACATCTCATGGCTGCTGCCCTATCTCGATCAAGAGCAGGATCGACGGCACTGAGCTCGTCATAGCGTCAAAAGACCTGGAAAAAGGGGAAAAGCTCTTTTAATGTCATGAAAGCCGGATTCTTTCAGTTTCCCCCTGTCTTCGGGGACGTAGCAGGCAACGTCGAAAAAGTTGGGCGCGCGCTGACCGCTAAGCAGGTTGATCTCTTAGTCCTCCCCGAACTCTTCAATACAGGCTACCAGTTCGTGTCAAAAGACGAAGTGACCAGACTTTCGGAGGAAGTCCCTTTTGGATTCACGACGCAAAAACTGATCGAAATGTCAAAGGAGAAGAATGTCCATATCGTGGCCGGTCTCGCCGAAAGACAGGGCGACTTTTTTTTTAATTCCGCGGTGTTGACCGGTCCTGAAGGCTTTGTCGGGGTATACAGAAAGACGCATCTTTTTTTCGAGGAGAACCTCTGGTTTTCACCCGGCGACTCCGGCTTCAGGGTGTGGGATACTCCGGCCGGCAGAATCGGCATCATGATATGCTTCGACTGGTTCTTCCCGGAATCGGCGCGGACCCTCGCGTTACAGGGCGCCGATATTATCGCCCATCCCTCGAATCTCGTCCTCCCTTACTGCCCCGACTCTATGCCGACGCGCTGCCTCGAAAACAGGGTTTTTGCCGTGACGGCAGACAGGACGGGCAAGGAGCAGCGAGGCGGGAAAGAAAGTCTCGAATTTATCGGGACAAGCGAGATCGTCTCGCCTTCCGGCAAGGTGCTCTTCAGGGCCGGACGCCAGACCGAGGAACTTGGGATTGTCGAGATAGATGTGACCGAGGCGCGCAACAAGGAATTGAACCGTTTCAACAGCCTCTTCAGGGACAGACGAAAGGACTTTTACCGTTCTTAAACCTTGATATGAACTTCCGGGAAAGAATATTAACGATCCAGGGGCGGCCTCTAAGGGCAGAGGGAGTCAGGACCCTTCAGGTAAATATGGGGCATCGCTGCAACATGCACTGCACCCACTGCCATGTCTCGGCCGGTCCGCGGGAGAAAAAGCAAATGGAGAGGGAGACTGTCGAGGATGTCATTGCAGTCCTGCGGAGAAATGAAATCAAGAGCATCGATATCACGGGCGGGGCCCCCGAATTGAATCCCCATTTCAGATATCTCGTTGAAACCGCGAAGGCCCTCGGGACCCGCGTAGTCGTGCGTACGAACCTGACGGTATTCTTCGAGGACGCCATGGACGGTCTCCCGGAATTTTACGCCGGGAACTCCGTAGAGATCGTCGCGTCTCTTCCCTGCTATACCGAAGCCGGGGTCGACGCCGTGAGAGGCAGGGGAGCTTTTCAGAAAAGCATACAGGCGCTCGGGACACTGAACGGTCTCGGCTACGGGGACGGCTCCGGCGAAAAGAGACTCAGTTTTGTCTTCAACCCGGCCGGTGCTTTCCTGCCTCCGCCGCAGTGCAGGCTGGAAGACGATTACAAACGGGAATTGCAGAGGCGCTTCGGGATATCTTTCGACAGCCTTTATGTGTTTACAAATATGCCCATAGGACGTTTTAGGGACATTCTGATCAAAAACCACTCCCTCGAAAAATACCAGTCGGAATTGGAGAGATCTTTCAATGGTCGGACCCTGGGCGGCCTCATGTGCAAAGATATGATCAGCGTCGGATGGGACGGGAAGCTGTATGATTGCGACTTCAACCAGATCCTCGGACTGGGGCTCGATGAGAACTACCCCCGGCATATCTCCGAACTCGATGTCATGCGGCTCATTGGAAGAGAAATAAGAGTAGACGAGCATTGTTACGCCTGCACTGCAGGGCAGGGCTCGACCTGAGCGGGAGCGGTACATGTGGGCAGTTAGCCCGCGAGGCCGGCGGTCATTTCCCGGGCACGTTTAACCCCACGGATTCTCAGAGAACCCAGTGGTACAAATGCGAGGGAAGGCCCGAATTCAGCCGCTCAGGACATCAGTTCAGGCCCCGGAAAGTGCTCACGTTATATACTTGACTAATAAGGAAGGACCGTATCGTACTTCGGCAGGGCGCGGGCTATGTCTTCCGTGCTCATCTGCTCAAATTTGTTCTCGGGATTATTCGAATATATCTTCACGTCAAGGTCGTTCAGCGTCTCGACGTTAAGTGAGACCGCCTCGTCGTCCAGATCGATCTTCCTGTCCATCATGAACACATTGACCTCATCGTCTGCAAGCGTGAGACCTACCGCCATTCTTATCGCCTCAGCCTGCCTGTCCCTGACCAGAACCGCAATCTTTTTTGCCATGTCCCTTCCCTCCTTTTCATTGAGAACTGCGCCAGACGGCGCCGCTGAAAGATCCATTATTCTTACCGCGATACTTTTGTATCACAAGAATCAGCCGATAGTCAAGATAATTTTCATGCATTCATTCCCATGGATTATCCCTTTACATTTGTTCCATAATAGAACAAATGCAGAAGCGCATCTCGGTGATCATACCGAACTACAACGGCGGCCGGACAATAGGGAACTGCCTTGAGGCGCTGTTCGCCTCATCGTATAACAGCTTCGAAGTCGTAGTTGTGGACGACTGTTCGACAGACGGCTCCCGGGAAATCATCGGCCGCTTCCCCTGCAGGCTCATTCCCCTCGGGGAACGCTCCGGCGCGTCCAGGGCGAGAAATATCGGCGCGCAGAAAAGCGGCGGCGAGGTGCTTTTCTTCATAGACGCCGACTGCATCGTACAGGAAGATACGCTGTCTCTCGTTGACCGCGCAGTCGACGGGGATCGCCGGGTGGTCGTCGGCGGCACTTACACCTGTCTGCCCTTCGACGACCGCTTTTTCAGCACCTTCCAATCTGTCTTCATCCACTATTCGGAAACCAAGAGGGAGAACCCCGATTACGTTGCCAGCCATGCCATGGCGATGGGCAGGGAGCTCTTCGCGAAAAGCGGCGGCTTTCCGGAAGATTTCATACCGATCATCGAAGATGTGGAATACAGCCACCGACTCCGGAGGTCGGGTTCGACGCTCAGGATGGATGAGTCGATCCTGGTGAGGCACGTATTCGAATTCACCCTTCTGAAATCGCTTGGAAATGCCTTCAGAAAGTCGATGTACTGGACCGCATATTCGCTGAAGAACCGGGACTTGCTGACAGACTCGGGTACTGCTTCGATCGGACTCAAGACCAATGTCGCATCGTTTTTTTTGGTCCTTTGTTTCGTTCTCCTTTTCTTATTCTTTAATAAACCGCTTCTTCTCGCTGCAGCCCTCCCGGTCTTTGCCTTCAACCTATACGCAAACCGAGGCTTTCTTGCGACCCTCGGACAGGCCAAGGGGATTTCCTTCCAGGTGCCCGCCGCACTGTATTACGTCTTCGTCTATCCCCTGCCGGTAGGCGCCGGGTCGCTGGCGGGAATCATTAAATACTGTCTTGGGCGGGGCGAACTGCGGAGATTACAATGACATACTCTCCTTTCCGCCATGCGGGCTCCATTGTCTGGAAGAAAAGGCCGATCCATCTGACCTTTTTTATTACCCGCAGGTGCAATTCGCGCTGCCCCTTCTGCTTCTATCTGAAGACCCCGGCTAGCGGGGGAGGCGGCTCGCCGGAGCTGAACATCGATGAGATCTCGAGGATATCGCGTTCGTTCGGGGACCTTCTATGGCTCGCTTTTTCAGGCGGCGAGATATTCCTGAGAGAAGACCTTGTTGAAATAAGCCGGATCTTTTACGCCAATAACCATCCGGCGATCATGCTCTTCCCTACAAACGGTCTTCTTCCTGAGCTTATCAGGGACCATACCAGGCGCATATTGGAAGACTGTCCGAAAAGCGTGATTGCGGTGAAGCTCTCCCTCGACGGCATAGGAGCAGAACACGACCGTCTCCGCAATACGCCGGGCAGTTTCAACAAGACTATGGAGACCTACCGGCTCCTCGAGGGACTTCTTGATAGCTATCCTCACTTCGAACTCGGCGTCAATACCGTCTTCTGCTCCGAAAACCAGGACCGGATGGACGGGATCATCGACTTCGTAAAGGGACTGAAGAACATCAAGACGCATACCATTTCCCTTGTCAGGGGAAACCTTAGCGATACGGGATTCAAGAATGTCGACGCAGAGAAATATCATCGGGCTGTCGGAAGGCTCGAACAGAACCTCAAGAACAAAACGTCCAGCGTCTACCGCTTCAAGGGAGCCGGGATCAAGGCGGCTCAGGACATCCTTCAGCGGAGCATGATCCATCGAACGATGCAGGAAAAAAGGCGTCTGATACCCTGCTATGCCGGAAGACTCAACGTTGTACTGACAGAAAACGGGGAGGTCTTCCCCTGCGAGATCCTTACCGCTTCCCTCGGCAATATGAGAGACCACGATTACGATATCACGAAAGTTCTGGCTTCCGGGAAGGCCCGCAGGGCGGTCGGGTCGATTATGGACAACGGCTGCTATTGTACTCATGAGTGCTACTTCATGACCAATATTCTCTTTAATCCGAGGCTCTATCCCTCACTCCTCAGAGAATACCTCCAGCTCCGCTGATGTCGTTAATGACAGTCGGGAGACCGCCGTCGACCCTCACCTCCGGTCAGTTGGCAGTGTATCAGAACTGAGACACTACATGTCAGTTTCCTGCCGACGCCGCGGATATATACGGCTCGTTACCGGCGATCCCGGCCGGCGGGCAAAACTGATGTCAGTGACCGGCAAGATACGAGTCGAAGGGATAGAATACCGATAAAGCCCATCGCCGCTCTCGGAAAGACAAGCCGGGGCAGTTTGGCCGGCTTTTATTCTTCGGTGCTAAAACCCGGACAGTTTGCGGCAAGGACCTCAAATGACCTGGGCAACGTGTTTGAGGGCAACTCCTGCCTTAACTTTCCTACCGGCGATATGCACTTTACTTTATTGTTTTGAGTGCGGATAAGATTGAAACAATCGAGACAGCTTTTCTTTTCCAAAGACCTCTCCAATAAGTTTATGAACTCTTACTACATTCATTGTAGAATATTTTTGCCTTCTGATGCATCTTTTTATGTCGAAATTATTTTTTTTTGCAGCGAATCCCCTCACCACTCCGCGTTACTACTGTCCCGCAACACGAGAAACATTTATTCTCCCAGATACGCGTGCCTGACCTTCTCGTTATCGAGCAGGTCTTCGCTCCTCCCTTCAAGCGTGATCATGCCGCCTTCGAGGACATATCCGCGGTTCGACAGCTTGAGCGCAGCCCGCGCGTTCTGCTCGACAAGGAGGACAGTGACGCCCTTTCTGTTGATCTCCTCGATAGTCCTGAATATCTTGCTGACCATGATCGGGGCGAGCCCAAGAGACGGCTCATCGAGGAGGAGGATCTCGGGCTTTGCCATGAGCGCCCTGCCTATTGCGAGCATCTGTTGCTCGCCTCCGCTCAGCGTACCGCCGTACTGTCTCGCCCGCTCCTTCAATATAGGAAAGAGCCTGAAGACGTCTTCTACGAGTTCAGTCAACTTCCCCCTCCTGAGAAAAGCCCCCATCTCAAGGTTTTCGAGCACCGTCAATTTCGGAAAAATCCTCCTGCCTTCAGGCACCTGGCTTATGCCCCTCTCGACTATCCGGTGCGGGGACATTCCCACGATGTTTCCCCCCTTCAATTCGATCTTGCCCGAGGACGGCTTCAACACTCCTGAAATAGTCATAAGACAGGTCGACTTGCCCGCCCCGTTGCTGCCGATCAGAGACACGATCTCTCCTCTCGGGATCTCCAGTTCGATGCCCCTCAGCGCCTCTATCGGTCCGTAGTGGGCATGGACTGCTTCAAGCTTCAGCATGAATTACTGCATCTCCTTGCCGAGATAGGCCTCGATCACCATCGGGTCGTTTCTGATCTCCTGCGGCGCTCCCTCGGCGATCTTCACTCCGTGGTCGATCACGACGATACGGTCGGATATGCCCATGACGACCTTCATGTCGTGCTCGATAAGGATGATCGTCTTCCCCAGCTCCCTCAAATTTCTTATGATCGTCATCATCTCGTCCGTCTCAAGCGGGTTCATGCCCGCCGTCGGCTCATCTAGGAGTATCAGCAAAGCGCCCGTCGCCATCGTACGCGCTATCTCGATCTTTCTCTGGAGACCGTAGGCAAGGCTTCCCGCGGTCTTCCCGGCGAGGGCCTCAAGGCCGAGGAATTCGAGGCACTCGAACGCCCGTTCCCGCACTTCCCTCTCCTCCCGCTTGAAGCCGGAAAGCCGCAGCACCGCAGGTACAAGTCCCGACCGTATCATAGAATGCTGGGCCACCATGACATTCTCGATCACGCTCATCTCCCTGAAAAGCCGTATATTCTGGAAGGTCCTCGATATGCCAAGACGATTGATCCTGTCGGCAGACATCCCGGTGATCTCTTTTTCGCGGAGGACAATGCCGCCCTTCGTCGGCTTCAGGAACCCGGTGAGGCAGTTGAAGAGGGTCGTCTTGCCTGCGCCGTTCGGCCCGATGATGCTCTGGATGGCGCCGTTTTTCACAGAAAAACCGATCTCTTCGATCGCCTTTATTCCGCCGAAGTGCTTCGATAGGCCCCTAACTTCCAAGTGATACATTTTTTCTCCCGAAAAGCCCCTGCGGCCTGAATACCATAAGAAGGACGAGCCCCGATCCCACCGCGATCATCCTGTACATCTGCGCCTCTCTCAGCAGTTCCGGAAGAAACACGAGCACCACCGCGCCGATAATTGCCCCGGTAATGCTCCCTATCCCTCCGATGATCACCATGCACAGGATCAGGACCGATTCCATAAAGGTAAAACTCTCCGGCGAGACGAACCTCATCTTCGCCGCGAAAAGGCAGCCGGCGATCCCGGCCCAGAACGCCCCGAATGCACAGGCATACAGTTTGTATCGCATCGTGCTGATCCCCATCGCCGAGGAGGCGATCTCGTCTTCCCGTATCGCGATCCAGGCCCTTCCGATCTTCGAGTCTTCCACCCTTCGCATCACAAAAACCGTAAGCACTACAAAGACCAGGACGAGGTAATAATACGAAGAGAGGTCCCCCAGTGTCGCGCCGAACAAAGAGGGCGCATCGATGCCGGATATGCCGTTGGGCCCTTTCGTGAGGCTGTCCCAGTTGTTCAGGACGAGGCGCACGATCTCCCCGAACCCGAGCGTCACGATCGCAAGGTAGTCGCCCTTCAAACGCAGTGCAGGAAAGGCCAGAAGAAATCCGGCGACGGTCGTAATGCCGACCGACAGCGGCAGCGACGACCAGAAGCCGAAGCCGAGCGCCGTGTTCAGAAGGGCATAGCTATACGCCCCTATCGCGTAAAAGGCCGCGAACCCGAGATTCAGGAGGCCGGTATAGCCGACCACAACATTCAGACCGAGGGCGAGGATCACATAGATGCCTGAAAGGACCGCCACGTCAACCCAGTAATTATCGACCGCAAAGGGGACGGCGAGCAGCGGCATCAGCAGAAACGGGGAAAAACGGCCGTACTTCCGGGTAGTATTCTGCAGTCTCTCCATATGGGGGGCCATCTTTCTGAGCCTGTTCGAAACGTACGTCAGGAAAGGGATGGAGACGGCAAGGATGACGAAGAGTATGCCTGCGGCGCGATATCCCCTGAAAGGAAGGAACAGGAAGGAGAACCAGAATGCCGTGAGCAGGGGCAGAGAGTATCTTTTTGCGTTCCGGCCGATACCGCCCATGACCTCAGATTTTTTCTTCGGGGGCCTTCCCGAAAAGCCCGCCCGGCCTCACAAGAAGGATCACGATCAGGATAAGGAATGCATATGCATCCTTGTATTCGCTCGAGACGTAACTTGCGCCGAGACTCTCCACCAGTCCCAGAAGAATGCCGCCGAACATCGCGCCGGGGATGCTGCCTATGCCTCCGAGCACCGCCGCAGTGAACGCCTTGATGCCGGCAATATACCCGATAAAATAATTGACGAGCCCATAGTATGCCGCAACCATCACCCCGGCCACCGCAGCCAGTCCCGACCCGACGACAAACGTGATCGAGATGACCCTGTCGACATTAATCCCGAGCAGGGACGCCATCGTCTTGTCCTGCGCCACCGCGCGCATCGCCTTTCCGGTCTTCGTCTTCATCACAAATGCCTGGAGCAAAAACATCATCACCGCGGAAACGATGATGATCGCCGCCTGAAGATAGCTCACCCTCGTCGAGAGGAAACGGAACCCTCCCGCGCCGAAGAGCGAGGGGAAGACCTTGTCGGTGGCGCCCTGCGTCAGCATCACATAATTCTGAAGGAAGATCGAAACGCCTATCGCACTGATCAACGGGCTGAGCCTCGGCGCCCTCCGTAGAGGCTTATAGGCAATTTTTTCGACCGTAAACCCGTAGGCCGAGCAGATTACCACCGCGAGCACAACGACGAGAAGAAGCGTCAGCGGGAGGCTTATTGCGGTCAGTCCGGCCGCGGTGAAGAAGGCCAGAAGGATGATGCCGAGATAGGCCCCGATCATGTAAATCTCGCCGTGCGCGAAGTTGATCAGTTCCAGAATGCCGTAGACCATTGTATAGCCGAGCGCGATAAGGGCGTAGACACTTCCGAGCGTAAGACCGTTGATGATCTGTTGCAGCAGCACAGGGAATATTAACAGAAACAGGGCCGATTTTCAAAAAATGGAGGGCCTGCAACCAACTCACCTTTTCGATCGCCTGTCTCCGCAGAGCCGTCACCCGATACTCCATATCCCTATGTGTTATTTCATCGCGAGCGTTGCTTGATCTTTTGTTTGGAGATATATTGGAAACAGGAGAACCTGCTGCCGCCGTTTGGCGTCCGGGGTAGCGTGGCGCCTCTTTGAAGCACTGATCAGGACCGTTCGAGTCTCATGGCCCCGGAACCCTTCGCCCTTCTCAGAAGGGTTGCATCGCCGGTTATCCTGCCGACGATATTCACCTCGCTTGCAGGCACCGGCTCGGGGCCCCTGCTCATCGGAGTAGGCCCGAAAAATATTGCGAGTGCGCTGCCCGGCGGCCAATAGCCGATATCGCCGATCGAGACCTTCGTCGTTGCGGTCTTATCCAGCGGCATCCTGACAGGGATTTCGAAATAAAACTCGCCCCCCCCATTCATTGGGTTCCACTTCGATGGGAAGCGCAGCAGCAATGGACTTTGCCGTTTCTGTGTCGAAAAGCTCGGCATCGAGCACAATGTCCTTCCTTACGATCCTTATCTTCACAGACATGTCTCTTCCTCTTTGTTCATTCTACCACCAAAAAACAAAGAATCCTGATATTGGCACCTTGAAATACAGAGAATGACTGATACTCCGCAATGAGTCGATCATTGAAGAACTGTGGATTTCCGTTGAAACCTCAAAATGACCTCTCGCTTATGCCACTAGATTTTGGGGATGCCACACACTTGACCCTAACGTTGCATTAAAAACAGATCATGCAGCGTGTTTGAGTCGATGGAGATAATGCAAAACACCCTTTTGGACTGTCGGATTGCCGCTCATTGTGAGCGTAAGCGTACCGCCGGGCTCGGTAAG
>JAJZPM010000037.1 GCA_021811105.1 Nitrospirota bacterium
TGCTCGGCGTGTCTCCTCAGGCGTTGTATGCCTTGGCGAATCGCGTTGAAAGGTCCGGTCAGATACGACCGGAAGCAATGGCGCGCTGGTGCGGGTGAATGTTGTTTAAGTTGGCAACGTCCCCTAAAGTCCGTTTTTTGAAAACAACAGAGCTGATGCTCAAGCCCTTAGGGAGGTCATCAAAAAGAAAGTAAAGTTCCCGCAGGATAAGTTCCTGAAATTAAAGGAAGCGTTCCCATGCATACTTTCTGGGATCAGAGATTATGCCGAGTACATTCCTCTTGAACCCGAAATATTCGACCTGCTGATCATTGATGAAGCCTCCCAGGTAAGCATTGCGCAGGCCTTCCCTGCTTTGTTAAGGGCAAAGAAGGTACTGATACTTGGGGATAAAAAACAGTTCAGCAACGTCAAGTCCGCACAGGCAAGATCAGAGACCAATACCGAATACCTCAATAGACTGCGCGATACATTCAAAAGGACTATCTCCGATTCTTCGGATAAGCTCGTAAGGCTGGATAAATTCGACATCAAAACATCGATTTTGGACTTTTTCGAATTCATAAGCAACTACAGCACACAGCTGATGAAATATTTCAGGGGATACAAGGAAATCATCTCCTATTCAAACAAGAACTTTTATCGTGACAGTCTGCAGGTTATGAAAATCAGAGGGAAATCCATTGATGAAGTGCTGGTCTTTTCTTTTGTTGACCATGATGGCAAAGTGGAGCCCTTCCAAAACACCAACACCTTCGAGATCGATTTTATTATCAAGGAGCTTCAAAATCTCAAAGCCAACCAATGTAAGAATACCGTAGGTATAATTACTCCCCATACAAATCAGCAGAAGCTTCTCATGGAAAAGATAAGTGCCCTTCCGGAGAAAGATTTCTTCTTTGAAGATATGCGCCTTAAAATCATGACATTTGATACGTGTCAGGGCGAGGAAAGAGACATCATTTATTACTCAATGGTAGCTACAGAGACTGATGACAAGCTTTGGGGTGTATTCATCAAAGACCTTAACAAAGTGGATATTGAGGAAGAAGGCAAGATCAAAGCGCAGCGGCTCAATGTAGGGTTCAGTCGTGCCCGCGAACGCATGCATTTTGTATTGAGCAAACCATTGAGCGAATTCAACGGGTCAGTCGGTGAAGCTCTCAGGCACTATCATCACGTCCTTGAAGATGCAAGACAGGAAAAGCCCGTGACCGCCGTTGATCCTAAATCAGCTATGGAGCCGTATGTTTTACATTGGCTCTACCAGACCGAATTCTGGAATAAAAACAAACAGAGGGCAGATTTATTTCCTCAATTTGCGTTGGGGAAGTATCTGAAGCAGCTTGAGAAAAGTTACCACCATCCGGAATATAAGGTGGACTTCCTGCTTATATATACCGACGTACCTGGGACAGAGCATAAGATAATTATTGAGTACGACGGATTTCATGAGCACTTCAAGAACATTGAGGGAATCAATGAGCTCAACTATTCGAGATATTATTCAGATGATGATATTTATCGTGAAAAAGTGTTGGAAAGCTACGGATATAAGTTCCTGAGAATAAACCGCTTTAATGTGGGGCAAAATCCAATTCAAACCCTCGATAAAAGAATCGCCTCATTGGTAAAACCAATAAAGGGAAACCATGAGATTGTAAACGACATTCACGAGACTATCGAGGGTCTGTCTGACGGAGACATGAAGGAATGTCCGAAGTGCAAAGGGGTCAAAAATATCGATGAGTTCAAGGATAAAGGTCTCATTTCAGGGGTTGGCAGAATATGCAAGGCTTGCAAGGGCTCAAAGAAGAACAACAGAAATAACAAGAGACGACGGTTTCAAAAACCCCCGTGGCTTTAATTATGAATGGCGCGGTCAGGCTTTGGATTGTGGCATTTGGCTGCGCTATCCGACTTGTACCTTTTTTCAGTCTAATCGGGGTAATCAAAGGCATTTGTTCCTGTGAGAAACCAAACCGAGTCTTTATCCACGACAGTTGATTTGAAACAAAATGCCGACACCGCCAAAGCGTGCGAAAAAAAAGGAAGCCGGTTATAGCGTTTCCTCTAAAGGTGGATTTTCCCGATAACCTATCGGGATCAGACCCCTCAGGATCCCCCGTAGCCGACTGAAACTTTTTCACCCTCAACGACAACAGGGACCTGCCTGACGCCCTTTGAAAGCCTGAGCATTTCCTCAAGTTTTACAGGGTCTTTCTTCACATCAAAATACTGAGCAGCGGTGTAGGCTGACCTAGCCTTTTCAGTGTAAGGTCAGCCGGCCTTGCCGTAAATAATGACTTCCGCAGCCATTGGACCTCCGATGGAATTTTTTAAATCCGCCTAAACCCAATTTTTCCCTATCTTATAGCCGGCCCAAATGCCGATAAAACCCCCAACGGCGCCAAAGAATAAAGAAGACATGGATAAGGCGCTATCGCCCCAAAGCAACGGAATATAGCTGCCTATGAAGGACCCTATCACCATACCCGCCATGACAAATTTTCTCATAACTGTCTTATTATACTTCCGGATGGGAAATTTGCTGAGAAAACATGTGCCGGAATTTTTGACGATGGGCCATCAATTTTTATAGACTACCTGAGGCAGGGGAACTACCTTAAAAATGAAAGCCAATGATCTAATTGCCGTTTTGCTTCTGAACCTGGGCGGCCCGGACTCCCTCGAAGCGGTGAGACCGTTTCTTTTCAATCTCTTTTCTGACAGGGAGATTATCAGGCTTGGCCCCCAGTTCATGCAGAAACCCCTTGCCGCTCTCATCTCTGCAGTGCGCCATAAGAAGACGGAGGGATATTACCGTTTGATCGGAGGCAAGTCTCCGATACTCGATATCACGGAAGCCCAGGCAAGGGCGCTTGAACAAGAGCTCAACAACCAGTTAGGAGTCAGACTACAGGCGTCAGAAGCCGAGAAACCCTCATCCCTCACCTCTCGCCGTTTGCCATATAGGGTTTTTATCGGCATGCGCTACTGGCATCCTCTGATCGAAGATATAGTGCGCGAAATCCACGAGGAAGGGATCAGAAAAATTGTCGCCCTCGGCCTCTATCCCCATTATTCGATCGCCACGACCGGCTCGTCGCTTTCGAAACTGAAAGAGGTCGCCTCGCGTTTCTCAGGCGATCCGTTCGAAATATTCACGGTCCTGTCGTGGCAAGACCACCCGCGTTACATAGACGCGCTCGTCGAGAAGATACAGAAGGGGATCGATGCCTTTCGGCCGTCCCGCCGCAGGGGCGACGTCCATCTCCTCTTCAGTGCCCATAGCCTTCCGGAGAAATTCATCGAGGAGGGGGACCCCTACGTCGAACATATACGGACGACGATCGGTGAGATTGGGAAAAGGATCGAAATTGAGTGGGACCTTTCGTACCAGTCGAAGAGCGGACCGGTAAAGTGGCTTTCGCCCTCTACGGACGAGATGATCGGGACACTGTCGGGACGGGGAGTGAAAAAACTTCTTGTCGTCCCGATCAGCTTTGTCTCGGACCATATAGAAACCCTTTACGAAATTGATATACTATACAAAAAACTGGCTGCTTCGCACGGCATGAGGCTCGAAAGGACGGAATCTCTCAATACGTCGCCGCTCTTTATCTCGGCACTTGCGGACATCGTGCGAAAGGGAATGAAGGAGGCGGGATGGGCCTGAAGCGATACGACCTCATTGTGATAGGCGGGGGCATCAGCGGGCTGAGTCTCGCCCATTATGCCTCAAGGGCCGGTCTTAAGACGCTCCTTCTTGAGAAGGCGCCCCAGGCGGGCGGCTGCTTAAGGACGATGAGGAAGCCAGGCGACTTCTGGCTTGAGCTCGGCGCCCACACCTGCTATAACTCATACGGAAATTTCATAAGGATCATTGAGGAGTGCGGGATCAGGGAGGCGCTTCAAAGCCGGCAGAAGGTCCCCTTCATGATGTTCGCGGACGGCAAGGTGAAGTCAATTCCCTCCGAGCTCAATTTCCTTGAACTAATCTGCTCGGCGCCGCGAATATTCACCCTCCCGAAATCCGGCATGACCGTCGGATCATATTACTCGAAGATAGTCGGTAAGAGAAATTTCGACAGGGTCATAGGCCCCGCCCTGAGCGCAGTGCCGTCGCAGCGGGCGGACGACTTCCCTGCAGAGATGCTCTTCAAGAAAAGGAAACGAAGGAAAGACATCATAAAGAAGTTCACCCTGAAAGGCGGACTTCAGACGATCGCCGACGCAGTGCTGTCAGGGAAGGACATCGAGGTGCTCGCCGGGGTGGAAGCCTCGGCGGTCGAGGCCGGCAATTCGCTTTTTAAGGTCTCAGCCGGAGACAAGGGGGAATTCACCGCAGATAACCTGGGGTTGGCAGTGGCGCCGTCCGCGGCCTCGGCGCTTCTTAAGAACGCCCTTCCTGATGCAGCGGAGCGGCTCTCGGCAATAAAGGTCGTGCAAGTAGAATCACTCGGTGTAGTCGTCAGAAAAGAGGCTGTCGGCCTGCCGCCTTGTGCCGGGCTGATACCCGTGCATGACGTATTTTTTTCTGCGGTGTCGCGAGACATCATCGCGGACCCGACATACAGGGGGTTCACGTTTCATTTCAGGCAGGGGGTGGACCGTGAGAAAAAAATGAGGAGAATCGCCGAGGTCCTTGGTACTGGCAAATTCGAGGCTTCCTCGGAGAATATCTCTCTGCTTCCTTCTCCTGTCCTGGGCCACGAGAGAATCGTGGGCGATATCGACAAGCTCATAGAAGGCAAAAGGGTATATATCACGGGCAATTATTTCGCGGGCCTTGCGATAGAGGACTGTGTTGCAAGATCTTCAGCGGAGTTCAGCAGGCTAAAGGCAAAATCATGACGGGAGGTACTAGTATGCGTTTGAAGGTTTTCTGGGCGGTTATGGCGTTTCTCGTCCTGGCTTCCACGGCTGCGGCGGAGATGAAATCGAGAAAATTCACGAAAGAGGAGATCAAGAAGATGGCGGAGACAAGAGCGGCAATAGAGACGAAATTCGGCAACATCGAACTGAAATTTTTTCCTGACGTTGCGCCGAACCATGTGAACAACTTTATCGAATTGGCAAAGAAGGGTTTCTATGACGGCACCACTTTCCACCGGGTGATCCCGGGCTTTATGATCCAGGGCGGGGACCCCAATTCGAAGAACGCCGATAAGGCAACGCACGGCATGGGCGGGCCGGGATACACGGTTAAGGCCGAGTTCAACAGCAGGCCCCATAAACGCGGCATTCTCTCGATGGCAAGGGCTGCGGACCCCAACAGCGCCGGCTCCCAGTTCTTTATCTGTGTCGCGGATGCCCCGTTCCTCGACAGGCAATATACGGTCTTCGGAGAGGTGGTCTCCGGTATGGATGTTGTGGACAAGATCGTGAGCCAGCCGAGGGATTCGAGGGACAATCCCAACGAGCGGATCGAGATAAAGGTAAAAGTGAGCGAAAATAAAGGTTAATTATTTTTCTGCCGTCCCCGGGGAGGCAATATCACTTCCCCCGGGCATGGCCTGTTTCCGCAAAATTTCGTTTGATAATTTTTACTGAAAGTTTTATTCTAAATACAGAACGGCATGCAGAGAAAGATACCTTCTTTTCCGAGATTATTTTCATCACCGGATAATCACACGAGTCCTTTCTTTTTTAAAACCTCTCTCACGGAAACAGAGTTAGGGGCCCCGAATGCCCGCGGTTTTAATAATTTTTTTGGAGGAAGGAGAACAATTTGAAAGAACAAGAGATCATCGAAAGCCTGAAGAAAGAGAACGAAGAATTCAAAAAGCTTCTGGAAGATCACCACGATCTCGACGCGACGCTTGCCGAGATGGATAAAAAAGTGTATCTCACCCCCGAAGAAGAAATCGAGAGGAAGAAGCTTCAGAAACTGAAACTGGCGAAGAAGGACAAGATGGCCGAGTTTATCCGGGATTTCAGGAAGGGCAACCCTGTAGGCTGAAAAAGGGCAGACGAACTCGATCACTCCGATTCAGAGTCTGTTATGAAAACCTGATCGGTTATCGTTAATCTGTTATTCCGGCCCGGTCGCCTTCCCCGCCACAGGCGTGTCAATCTTTATAGGGGCGATATGCATATCGCCCCTGATTCGTCTGGGCCTACACCGCAAGACTTTCCGGCGATCATACATCAACATAAACATAGGAGGGATTTTTTATGAGAAGCAAGACGATAAAAGAAGGCCTCGAACGTATGCCCCATAGGGCACTGCTCTATGCGACCGGTCTGCCGAAGACCGAGATCGGAAAGCCCTTTATCGGGGTGGCCACAAGTTTCACGGACCTGATCCCCGGCCACAGCGGCATGCGGGACCTCGAACGGTTCATCGAAAAAGGCGTGCATACGGGAGGGGGATACCCGTTCTTTTTCGGCATCCCCGGCATATGTGACGGGATTGCGATGGGACACGGGGGAATGCACTATTCCCTGGCGTCGAGAGAACTGATCGCCGACATGGTCGAGACGGTCGCAGAGGCGCACAGGCTCGACGGCCTAGTCCTGCTCACCAACTGCGACAAGATTACACCCGGCATGCTCATGGCCGCCGGGAGGCTGAACATTCCTTCTATCGTGGTGACCGCGGGCCCTATGTTTTCGGGCCATTACAAGGGCAGGAGGCTGAACCTTACGAGCGATACCTTCGAGGCGGTTGGAAAATTCAAGAAGGGGCTCATCAGGAGCGACGAACTTGAGGCGCTCGAGATGTGCGCCTGTCCCGGCGCAGGTTCCTGCCAGGGCATGTACACCGCAAACACTATGGCCTGCGTTACCGAGGCCCTCGGCATGAGCCTGGAGGGCTGCGCTACGGCGCTCGCCGTCTCTGCCAAGAAGAGGAGGATCGCGTTCGAAAGCGGCCGTCTGATCGCACAGCTGGTGAAGAAGAACGTAACGCCGAGAAAGATCATGAACAGGAAGGCGTTCGAAAATGCGATTATCGTTGACCTCGCCCTGGGCGGGTCGACGAACACAGCGCTCCATATCCCAGCGGTCGCGCATGATGCGGGGCTGGACCTTCCGCTTGACCTTTTCGACAGCCTGGCGAAAAAGACGCCCCATATTGCGGCCATGCTGCCGGGCGGCAAGAACTATCTCGAAGACCTCGATTATGCGGGCGGAATACCCGCCGTGCTGAAAAGGCTGAAAGGGAAGCTCAACGACAATATCACCGTAAGCGGGAAGCGCATCTACGAGATAGCCGACGCCGCTGAAATTTTCGATGAGGAGGTGATCAGGCCGCTCGAAAGGGCCCATCACAAGCAGGGGGGGATCGCCGTGATGAAGGGCAATCTTGCGCCCGGCGGTGCGGTCGTGAAACAGACCGCGGTGAGCAAGAATATGATGCAGTTCAAAGGGAGGGCGATCGTCTTCGATTCCGAAGAGGCGGCGATGAAGGCGGTCCTCGCCGGGAAGGTGAAGCCCGGCCACGTGGTCGTGATACGGTATGAAGGGCCCAAGGGAGGGCCGGGCATGCGGGAGATGCTTTCGCCTACCTCGGCGATCGCCGGCATGGGCCTGAGCGAATCTGTGGCCCTGATCACCGACGGAAGGTTTTCGGGCGGCACGAGGGGGCCCTGCATAGGGCATATCTCGCCCGAGGCGATGGAAGGCGGTCCTCTTGCCGTAGTCAGGGACGGCGACGAGATACGTATCGATATCCCCCGGAGGACCCTCGACGTCATGTTGACGGACGCGGAGATCCGTTCGAGACTGAAGGTGTGGAAAAAGCCTGCGCCGAAGATCAGGAAAGGCTATCTTGCCAGATATGCGAGATTTGTCAGTTCGGCGAACGAGGGCGCGATTATGAAGTAGTCCCGTCGGCCGTTGCGACGGGATCGGGGGGAGGGGAAGTCGTGTTGTTTCCTTTACAGGGCAACACCTTCTATGGTAACCTTAACGATACAAAAAATCGGCAGCGAAAGGTGGTGATTCGATGGGAATCGAAAAGAACAAGCAGAAAATCATAGGAGATTTCAAGCTTCACGAGAAAGATACCGGTTCACCGGAGGTGCAGATCGCGATACTGAGTGAAAGGATAGGATATCTCACCGAGCACTTCAGGATTCATACAAAGGATCACCACTCCCGCAGGGGGCTGCTAAAGCTTGTCGGCCAGAGGAGAAAGCTGCTCGACTATCTGAAAACTTCAAACAGAGAGCGATACGATAATATTATCAGTCGGCTTGGAATCAGGAAATAGGAAAAAATGGTGAATAGAGTTGAAATTGAAGTCCGCGGGAAAGGACTGAGCTTAGAGACCGGCAAAATGGCGAGGCAGGCCGACGGCTCGGTGATCGCCCAGTACGGCGATACGGTAATACTTGCCACTGCCGTAAGCAGCAAGACGCCCAGGGAGGGGATCGATTTTTTCCCTCTCACGATCGATTATCAGGAGAAGACCTATTCTGCCGGGAAGATACCCGGCGGGTTTTTTAAGAGGGAGGGCAGACCGACCGAGAAGGAGGTCCTTACGTCGCGTCTTATCGACAGGCCGGCCCGGCCGCTTTTCCCGAAAGGGTTTGCCTGCGAGACCCAGGGCATAGTCAACGTTCTTTCTTACGGGGACGAAAATATCGCCGACATACTCGGGATCGTGACAATGTCAGCGGCGCTTCATATATCCGATATCCCCTTCGGCGGGCCTATCGGGGCGGTCAGGATCGGAAGGGTCTCCGGGTCTTTTGTGATCAACCCGGACCTTAGGGAACAAGAAGAGTGCGACATCAATCTCGTGGTCGCCGGGACCGCGGACGCGGTGGCTATGGTCGAGGGCAGCGCTCAGGAGATGAGCGAAGCCGATCTTCTCGAGGCGATCGACATCGCGCACCGGGAGATAAAGAGGCTCTGCGAGGTACAGATTGAATTGCGGGACAAGGCCGGAAAGCCGAAGCGGACGGTGATTGAACCGGTCACGGACGAGACGCTGAAGAAGACCGTGACGGAACTGGCGCTCGAAAAAATAAGGGGGGCGATCGTGATCCCCGACAAAATGCTGAGACAGGCGACCCTTGACGAGATCAGGAAGGGGATTATCGAGCAGCTCAGCACTGAAGAGAACAACCTTTCGGCGGAGATTTCCGCCGTCTTTAACGATATTGAAAAGAAGCTCGTAAGGAACATGATCCTGAATGACAACGTCAGGGCCGACGGAAGGACTCCGGAGCAGATCAGGCCGATCACCGCGGAAGTCGGCATCCTGCCGCGCACACACGGGTCGGCGTTATTCATCAGGGGAGAGACGCAGTGCCTCGCGGTGGTGACGCTCGGGACCTCCGAAGACGAGCAGCGGATCGACTCCCTCGAGGGCGAGACATCCAAGACCTTTATGCTTCACTACAACTTTCCGCCTTTCAGCGTCGGCGAGGTGAAGCCCCTCAGGTCTCCCGGTCGAAGGGAGATCGGGCACGGCATACTCGCAGAACGGTCGCTGAAGGCGGTGATGCCTTCGAAGACCGATTTCCCTTATACGGTGCGAATCGTCTCTGACATACTCGAGTCGAACGGTTCCTCTTCGATGGCGACGGTATGCGGAGGCACCCTTGCCCTGATGGACGCGGGCGTGCCGGTCAAGGCCCCGGTCGCCGGCATCGCAATGGGGCTCATCAAGGAAGAGGACCGGTTCGTCGTGCTGACCGACATCCTCGGGCTTGAAGACCACCTCGGCGATATGGACTTTAAGGTGACCGGAACGGCGAACGGCATCTGCGCGTTTCAGATGGACACGAAGATAGGCGGCATTCCGAGGGACGTAATGACAAAGGCGCTCGAACAGGCCCGGCAGGGGAGGCTTTTCATCCTTGAAAAAATGAAGGCGACGCTCGCCGAGCCGCGTGGGAACCTCTCGATGCATGCGCCGAGGATCTACACGATGCATATCAAGCAGGAGAAGATACGCGAGGTCATCGGTACGGGCGGGAAAGTCATACGGGGCATCATAGAACAGACCGGCGTGAAGATAGACATAGACGACAGCGGCCTTATCAATATCGCAGCGGCGGACGGGGCTGCGGCACAGAAGGCGATCGACATCATAAACAGCATCACCGCCGAGGCGGAACTCAACAGGATCTACCTGGGAAAGGTGAAGAGGATTATGGACTTCGGCGCATTCGTCGAGATCATCCCCGGGACCGAGGGGCTCCTTCATATATCCCAGCTTGACGACAAGAGGGTGGCGAAGGTCACCGACGTGGTCAACGAGGGCGATGAGGTGCTTGTGAAGGTGATCGAGATAGACAAAATGGGCAGGATTCGCCTCAGCAGGAAAGAGGCGATGAGGGAGAAAGAGAAGACTTCCGAAACGGTTTAGCGGTTTTACTTTTTGGCGAAATGCGAAGGGGATAAGACATATCCCCTTTTTCATTTTCTGGCACGTGCATCCGACAGGGGATGCGATGAGCGCAAAAGACTTTTTTCTGTGATATTATCTTACAGCTACATTGATGAGAGGGCTTTGCGGAGCCTTCCGTCCCGTCCCGAAAGCTTTCGGGACTCCGGAGGACGGATTATGGACCTTTTTCCGCACATTTGCCACTCTTTATTATATTGATATGCACCGCTAGGGATTATTTTATCTAAGGGCGGAAGGGAGCAGAATGTTCAAGAAAGAGCACCTCGAAAACGGCATACCCGTCGTAATGGAACCTATAAAAAACCTGCGCTCAGTATCGGTCGGCGTCTGGGTAAAGGTCGGGTCGAGATATGAGACGCGCGAAGAAAACGGCATCTCCCACTTCCTTGAACACATGTTCTTCAAGGGGACAAAGAAGCGGACGACCAAGGACATCGCAGTGGATATCGATTCGATCGGCGGCGACCTGAACGCCTTTACCTCGCGGGAGAACACCGCTTTTTATATCAAGGTCCTCGACGAGCATCTCGACAGGGGAGTCGATCTGCTCTCCGACATTTTTGTCAATTCGGTCTTTCCCGATGAAGAAATCGAGAAGGAGAAGAAGATCGTCAGGGAAGAGATCAAGATGGTCGAGGACACGCCCGATGATTATATACACGACCTCTTCAGCGCGACCGTCTGGGGGCAGGAGGGGCTCGGCCAGCCTATCCTCGGGCTAAGGGAGACGGTCGCCTCGTTTACGAGGGAACACGTCGTCGGCCATATCAAGAGATACTACGGGACGAAAGACATCGTGATCGCCTGTGCAGGAAATTTTTCGCCGGAAACTCTTATCGCGATGCTGAACAGGCGCTTCGGGGGGCTGCGACAGGGCTCGATGCCGAAGAGAGGGGAGGCCCCCGCATTTCGGCGGGACGTGAAAGTCTATTCGAAAGACATGTCCGAGGCGCACATCTGCATCGGCGTGCCGGGCGTGTCTCAGGCGAGCGAGGAGCGGTACGCCTTCTTCGTGCTCAATACGATACTCGGCGCCGGGGTGAGTTCGAGACTCTTCCAGGAGATCAGGGAAAAAAGGGGGCTGGCGTATTCGGTCTATTCCTTTACCTCGTCCTTCAGTGACACCGGACTCTGGGGTATTTATGCGGGAGTCAGCAGGAAGAAGATTCGGGAGGTCGCCGACCTGATCGTGGCCGAGATGCTGAACCTGAGCAGTTCCCTCACCGATGTCGAACTCGAACGCGCCAAGAACCACCTGAAAGGCAACCTGATACTCGGTCTCGAATCGACGAACAGCAGGATGAATAACCTTGCCCGGCAGGAAATATATTTCGGCAAGTATATCTCGCCTGAAGAGATCATCAAGTCCATCAACATGGTCGGCATGAAGCAGATCAGGGAGCTTTCCGAGCGACTGATCAGGAAAGACTTCTTCGCAGTCACCGCTCTGGGGCCCCTCCAGAAGAACGTGCTCGACGATGTGATCGGATAGTCCGGAAAGGTCAGCCGGCTTCGGGTTGAGGGTCCTACAGCGGCAGAGGTCCGGTGAGGGGGATTGAGTAATATCCCGGCGAGACTTCGTATTTCCTTAGCATCAGGAAGACGAGATTCTGGTCCTTGAAGGCTTTCTCCGGCATTAATTCCATGGTAAGGCTCATCCTGCCGCCGGTGATGTCCCCTTTGAGCCTTGCGTAGATCCCTTCTCCCTCGAGCGCAAACGACTTTATCCGGAGCATGCCGCCGTCCACCGTCATTGCGCCCCGGCCGCCGGTGAAGAAATCGAGCGGTACCGCGACACCGCCGAAGGTGGCCTGGTCGAACTGCGCGTCGGTCACCGAAAACGTGACACCGCCCTTTGTGTTTCTGATATTGATATTACCCGAGAGGATGCCCTGTCCTTCGATTCCAAGAAGCGCAAAAAAAGGCATGTATTGCAGTTCCGCGCCGTTGACCGAGACGGTGACGTGGCTTTCCCCCCGGAAGAGGTCGATTGAGCCGTTTACCTTTCCCCTGCTCAGGTCGCCGCTGAATAAAACGTTGAGCTTCAGGAGAAGGAGCGACAGGGGATTGATCCGACCCTCGATGTTATTAACGGACAGAAGCTTCTTGCCGTTTTTGGTGAGCGTGATGTTTCCACAGCTGAAATTGTAGAAGAGTCCTTTACGCATGTCCGTCACCCCGAGACGGAGACTGCCGTCGTGCATCGCCCCTTCGACGAGATTGGTGAGGAGGGATTCGGGCACGGCGATGATCCACAGGCCGAAGACGAGGAAGACGAGGAAGACCGCGGCGATAAGAAACCGCTTCACTTCGGGGTAATCAACCCTATCGTCATGGTAACGTTCAGGAGGGAGGGGTTATCGAAGGAAGTCTTGACGGTGGTCTTTTTCACCGACAGGATCATCGGCGCGTGCTCTATTTTGTACAGGATGTTCACCATCTCGTTCATTGTCACCTTTTCGACCAGAACATCCGCCTCTTCCTCGACCGCGTATTTTTTCTCCCTGGTGCCAGCGGATTTCACGGACTTCACCTTCTGGTTCAGTCCGAGAGACCTGAAGACCTCGTCGACCGCCTGGACGATCCCCTCCACCTTAGTGAGCGATTTCTTTCCCTCGACCGAATCGACCGTCCTCTTCAATCCCTGGTATTCATCGGCAAGCACGAAGAGCTCTTTCTCCTGGGAGCGCAGGGCGTTGCGATCTTTCTTTATCGAGAGGGAAACCTCGAACAATATGAGGCAGATGACGAAGAGGAGGGCGAAGCCCGAGATGATCACGAGCCTTCTGTCGACTTTCAGGTTCATGTCTTTCTCCCCTTCGCGACGATGGTGAAGAGCGTCCTGTTCTCCGCCGAAGGTTTTGTATCGGAAATATTCACCCCGGCGAAGACCTTCTCCAGTTCGGACTTGGTCTTTTGCACGTCGCTCAGCGTAGAACACTCCCCTTTCAGCACGATGTTCTCCTTATCCACACTCACCTCACGGAAGACTATGCCCGGCCTGCCGACCCTGCTCAGGTCGAGCAGCACCTTGAGGGGAGAAACGCCGATGAAGGATTCCTCTTTATCTTTGAGCTCCTTCATATGCGCCCTGAGCTGATAGAGTTCGTTCGAGACCCTCTTCTCCGCAGGAAAGAGCCCCTGATAAGTCTTCCGCATTGTCTCCCTGATCGAGTTGCTCTCGCGCTTAGACGCGATAATCCCCATGATGGAGTCTGCCGCGAAGACGAGCAGCAGCAGCAGGACGAGAACGGCCGTCATCCTCAGGGACCTTTTTGTGCGCTCGTCGTCGACCGTATACGCGAATTCGCCCCTCCGAAGATTGATCGTCGGGTCCGTGATCTCCTTATATGCGCTTTCCATCCGCGCTTTGCCATCCATCGTTTCGGGAGCGAGGAGCCGCGTTGCGATCTCTTCCGCAGTGGCGGATGAGGCGACGACCGCGGCCAGTTCCACGGAGATGACCGCCTTGGGATCGATGCCTGAACCCCGGAGCTGTTCCAGTATTGCCCTCAAGGTCTCCTTCGGAACGTATGCCACGAGCACCTGCGATTTCCCGTCGGCGCGGCTGACCACATGCACGTCGAACACGACGCTGCGGGAGCCGCCCAGCACGAGGTTGTCGATCTCGAAGGGGACGAGTTCCCGTATTTTCCTGACGTCCGAGAAGGGAAGTTCGAGGACCCTGAAGTCCAGCAGGCCGAGCGGCAGGCTCAGGAACGATTCATCCGGCCTTTCGAGAGGCTGTTCTATCGCGAAAGAATAGCCCTCGCCCACGGGTGAGGTGAAGATCTCCTCAGGTGTGCTGCTCCTGCCGTTTTTTTCGAAGACGTAGCAGGACAGTTCCCTTTCTTTGAGGTCTGCGAGGACTGCCTTACTCACCGTCGCTATCCATGATTATTTCTCTACATCTCCTTCCAGTACAGCACTGAGCTGCCCGCCAGCACGCTCTCGACAATCCTTTTCACGCCGCCCGACTCGGCGGTCGCTATTACGTGAAAACTGCTTCCCTTTGTCGTAATCAACCCCTGCAAAGATGTGTACTTCTTATCATCCATGCCCAGGACGTTCTTGATGTCCGATATCTGCTGGAAGGGCTCGCTGTTTCGATAACTTACGATCCGTTGTGCCAAGTCCCGATCGATCGAGTCCGACAGGGACATGAGCACCGGGACGTCCGCCCCATTAACATTAATTCTGCTGTCTCTGTCGGTGTATATTGTAACATAGGGCCGAAATTTCTCATACGTTTCCATGTCGATGCCCGGAATCAGGAGCAGCTCATCCACGCTGTCGAGATCAGCGTTCTTTGCGCCATTTTCCGAGTCGCCCAGCCTCGGTTCGCTGTCGGAATCGATCCAATCCGCGATCCGGTCGGCGATTTCCGGATTCAGCTGAAGCTCCTTGAGCAGTCTTACGAACCTGGCGTTGGCGTCTATATCTTGCGCGCCGCGGTAGAACCCCGTATGGCCGAGGACGTTCAGGTTGAACTTCGCATTCTCATCCTCGATCCGCAGGGTGATGGTGCCGTCGAGGTCTTCGAAGGGGATCTTCTGGCCTATTTCGAACACGCCCTTTGTGTATGCATCCTGAAGACTGGCCGCAATGAGCCGGGAAGCCAGCTTAGTGGCCGATCTGGCGGTGACCGAGAGTTCCTGCGAGGTCTGCCAGTTGTGAAGAGCATTGGTATTTACATACACGCCGTAAGCGAATTCCACGACCATTGCCGTGATCAGAGCGACGATCATCAGTGTGAGGACGAGGGCCATACCCCTCTGTTCCGTAAAAGGTGAAAGGTGAAAGGTGAAAGGTTTCTTCCCCGGTCTCACAGCGTTCCTCCGATCATCGGCCTGACCGTTTCGAAGAGGCTGACAGGTCTGTCCTTGATCATGGCGGTGATCGTGATCCTGATCTCTGGGGGGGGATTCCCGGTTTCGCTTGTGTCCCATGTCTTGACCCATTTATCGCCCTGTTTAACCTCCACCGTAAAGGAGTCGACTCCTTCGATAAGATCTACGCCCTTTATCGTGTTGTCGGGCTTGTAGGGGTTTCCCATTTTCTTGTAAAGCGTGAGAACGCCGTCTTTCTCCTCGACATAATACGATATCGCCGAAAGACCGTATGTCAGCGGGGAAAAGGCGGTGAAGCTTAGACGCGATGTCTGTTTGCCGTAAATGTCCCTGTCTTCCAGCCTGAAGAAGGAATGTGTGTTCGTCTGCCGGTAGAGGATGGCCTCCGTTTCCCTGCCGATCACGTCGACGGCGTTCCTGCATTCCTGGAGCTTGATCAGCGACTCGTCGAGCCCGTCTATCGCCTTTTGGGAGAGGAAAAAAGTGCTGTAGAGAGCCGTCAGTATGATCGCGAGGAGGGCAGTCGCGATCAGCAGTTCGAGGAGCGTGAATCCGTCTTCGGTATTGAGAAAGGGCTTGAAGGTCCTCATAGGGTCTTTTCGATAAATTCGCTGAACTTCACGTTTTCCTTCCCGTTGACAACGGTCACCAGGATCTCCGAGATGCCGGGATAGGGAGATGCCTTTATCTCGGTTGTATAATGATATGCGCCGTACGGATCCGGAAAATCGCCTTTCGTGGCCGCAGGGCTCGTCTCGATTTCATGGAGCTTGTTTTTGGCGAGCATCGTGGCTATGGTAAGGGTCTCTTGCCGTTCCGCGATGCCGAGATGATAATTGAGCGAATAGAGCAGGGTGATCAATAACCCTCCTATGATCGCAAGCGCGATCATGATTTCGAGAAGCGTGAAGCCTCTCCTCGCAAAAGGTGAAAAGCGAAATGTGAAAAAAGCGGACAACTTTTTCATTGCTGCCAGCCTTCTGCGACCTTCACCCGGCCGCTGACCGGATTGATCGACACGGTCATTTCCTTTTCATCCTCAAACAGGTGCATTGCCATATATTCCCGGATCCCAAGGGGCCCGAAAAAAACGGTCACCTCTCCCTTTTTCAGTTCTCCCTTGGACTGCAGGTAAACGCCCGCGAGGCTCCGGAGCTTTTCCGATTTTTCTCCGTCAGGCCCTTTCCACGAGAGCTCTCCTTCCCCCATGTCGAATTTCAGCGGATAGGTCTCTTTTGCGGATATGGAGTTGTCGTTGAGATATCGCAGAAGCGATGCCGCCTTTCTCGCATCGGACTTGATTTTGTCGTCCGAGCCATAGAACGCTGGAAAGATAAGTGACGCCATAAGGCTGATGATGAAGATGACTACGGCAAGCTCAAGAAGGGTAAACCCCGCTCTTCCCCCATCGCGGGTGTAAGCCCGCGTTTTGAAAAAAGGGAGAAGTGAGACCGATTGCTTCATCGGGATACTACACAGTAAGAGTTCCATAAGCGGATGCACATTTCGCTAAAATCTCCCCTTATCCCTCTTTGCCAAAGAGGGGTAAATTCCTCCCTTTGGCAAAGGGAGGTTAGGAGGGATTTTCTGATAATCGTGTGCACACTATTTTGAAAGCATTAATCATTACTGCATGTCCCAGCTCTTGATGTCCGCATCCTTCCCTTCGCCGCCCTCCTTACCGTCGTTTCCGTAAGTCAGGATATCGAAGTCGCCGTGGATGCCGGGCGAAACGTAAACATACGGGTTTCCCCACGGATCGAGGGGGATCTTCTTCTGTTCGAGATATCCGCCTTCCCGGTACTTTTCGGGGACCTTTCCGGTCGCCGGCTTTTCGATCAGGGATTCGAGTCCCTGTTCAGTCGTCGGATACTCGCCGTTGTCGATCTTATAGAGTTTGAGAGCGGTCTCGAAGTTCTTTATCTGGACCTTGGCGTCGGCGATCTTCGCATCGTCGGTCCTCCCCATGATCTTCGGGGCCACAATCGCCACGAGCAGGCTGAGGATGAAGACGACGACGATGATCTCAAGGAGGGTGAAGCCCTCGCTGCCTGTCATTCCGCCGCGGGGGGAGGCCGCTTTTTTAATGTTGCACCTTTTATTCATGCCACCTCCGAAGGGTTGTATGAAATGCCGAAACACTGCTCCTCTTTCGATACTTAGTATACAATATTTCCATGCGTATTTTAAAAAGGGCACGCACCCGGAGGAGAGGAGGTCTGCTTCTTCCGGCAAGGTGATCGGTGTGCCGGGCGGGAATGCGGAAGATGCGGCCTGCAATAAAGAAATCCCCGGGAAAAGGGATTTAGCCTTTCCCCGGGGACGAGGGAAATCCAACAGCTAGAATAGGAACTGGAGCATCGCCGTATACGTGTTAAAATCCTTCGAGGCAGTCGTTTCCTTGTCGAAGTTGTTGTTCGAGTATTCGAGCGATATCCTCAAGTCCTGCCCTTTCAGGTAGTAGTTCACTCCGACGCCGGTCCATTTAATCTTCTGGTCGAATACGCCGGAGAGTTCCGCGAACCTCCACTCTTCGTAGCGGCCGTAAACCTGAACGTTGCCCGGCCCGACTTTCATCGGCAGCATATATCCTGCCTTTGCATACCACCCCTTCTTCTCCCCGTTGAGGCCTATGCTGCGGGAATCGGGATCGGCGCCCTTGTAAGCTCCGTCGAAATCGGTCTTCAGGTATGCGCTCGAGAGCGTGAACGTCCCCGAAGGCGTGGGATACTCGAAGAAGCCGTCGAAGGTCCATGCAGAATAGTCCTTCGGCAAAGTTTTTGCAAAAAGATTGGCGTAGACCGCGTTCGGCTCGAACTGATATCCTGCACCGAAGGTGAGGACTTTCTTGGTGCCCAGATAAGTCCCGCGGTATACCAGGGAGGTTTCAGGGTCCAGGAGGCTGACATGCACCCTGCCGGTATACCGGAAGTTGCTCTGCGGGTCGTCGCTGCTGTCATTGCCTTTCATCGCCGCAAGCCTGTACTGGACTTTCGCATTAATAAGGTTGCCCCAGAGGACGACCCCGTAATCACGGTTGGCGCGGGGCAGGTCCGTATAGTCGAAGAGGGAGCGGTCGATGCTGAGGGGGAAGAAACAGCCCTCGTTCTGTTCCCTTGTGAGGGGGTCTTTGGTAAGCCCGACCCGGAGCCTGAAGGCGTCCGTCCAGTCGGCGCGCAGAAAGGCGTCGAGCACGTCGAAATCGTGGAAGGGGGTGTCGGTTTCGGTGATGCCCATAATCCTGTTCTCCCCCGAGTGCTGGACCGCAAAGACAAAGCCGTAAGTGTCGGTCACCTGGCCTATGAAGGAGAGCCTGTTTCGCCGAAAGTACAGGTCCGTGGTGGTGCTGTCGCCGGAGGAGCCGGAGCCTGTATCCCTTGACTGAAGATACAGTTGCATTTCGTAATTAATCATGAGCCAGGACTCTTCGCCGAATTTGATCACCGGCCCTGCATGGGCGGTCCCAATTCCGGCGAAGACCAGAAAAGAGATGATCAATAAAAGAAATCCCAATGACCTTTTGAAAATGTTCATGCATATCTCCTTATCTGTCATGTAGATTTACAGCAATACAAAGCGATACCGTGTTCAACAGCCGCATTCGTAAGGATCCCGGTATTTGAGCCGCGGTTTTTTCACCGGGCGAGACTTTTCTTTGTTCCTGCCGGCGTTTTCTTGCCGCACTCCCTTTTCCGCGCCCTTGTCTTTTTCAGTTCCCTGAACGGGCTGCTCCTTCTGGGTTTCCTTTTTATCTGCGTGCTCGAAACCACTCTTCGACCCCATCGCATAGCCTTTATCCGGGCCGGGAGCAGAGAAGCAGACCCCGAGCGTCAGCAGAAGGCCCAGAAAGAACGTGAACCTCGGCATAGGCCCCTTATCAATATCCCGGGGCGACAGGTGATCCGCCGGGAGTGCCGCTGACGCCCCCGCAGATGGAGGAGTCGGTGACATTGACCATGTCTGCCCGAAGCGCATAGGAGTTGGCACCCGTCAGCTTGTACACGGTCTTGCCAGCCTCTTTGTTGTACGTGATCGCTTCGGATCTCGCAGCAAGGTCCGTTCTCCAGGGAGAATCGGTGGCCAATGCGCCGTCTTCCGCCTGGTCCGCCATCTGGCCCCA
This sequence comes from Nitrospirota bacterium, assembly GCA_021811105.1. GTDB lineage: Bacteria > Nitrospirota > Thermodesulfovibrionia > Thermodesulfovibrionales > UBA6898 > Sulfobium. Next base: position 19,343 of record JAJZPM010000037.1, read on the forward strand.
TTCTATCCATGCCCCGTCGTAGATCTTCGCCGGCCAGCCGAGTACGCCATCGAGCGCAAGGAACGTGATCGCAGCCCTGTAGCTTGTGCGGCAATAGGAATAGGCCATCGTCGAACTGCTCGCGCCGGCGGCGTTAAAGAGGGAGATGAGATCGTTTTTCGGCAGCAGTCGTCCATCCGCGCCCAGAAGGGTCGTATAGTTCTGGCTCACGGCGGTTCTCACATGGCCCTCGAAGGCCACGTATCCGCCGGACGCTCCCGTCGGTCCCGCAGTACTTCCCGCAACGCCGTTATATTCATTCGGCGATCTCGCGTCGAGGACCACGGTCTTCGGGTCATTGTCTTCGGCAACCGCGATCATCTCGGCCAGGGGAGCCCTGAAGCGGTCGCTCTGGGTCTGAAGCTGACAGACGCTATAGGTCGATGCCGGCGGCGCAGGGGGCACCGTCGTGTCAAGCGTAAATCCCGCCTTTGAGTAGGTGTCGTTGAAGCCGTCGAGGACCCTCAGCCTTTCCTTCGGGAACCCCCAGTAGCGGAAGTTGAAGTAGGCCCGTCCGAGCGCCATCAGGTTGCCGGCGCCTGAGTCCGTGGTGAAGACGACCACGGTCTTTTCGTCGACGCCGGTCCTCTGGATTACGTTGTCCATTATTGCCTTTGTAGCCACGTCCGAAACAGTGTCGCTCACGCCATCGCTTCGGGTCGTGCTCACGTCCGTGTTGGAGTCCATAAGATATGCGCCCGGAACATGCCCTTTAATATAAGCCGCTTGGGATGTTACGTCGAACACAACCACCTTTGTATAACCGTACTGATCAGTCCCATATCCGTTGGTTATCCATCCGTTGAGCGTCTGGGGCGAGATGAGAACGGATGTTGATGTAGCCTCGACCTTCGGGTCGCTAAAACCGCCGCCTCCGCAGCTGTAGAGATAAAGAGATATCGATACCAGCATGACCGATATCAAAAGAAGTGATAAACGATTCTTGTTATTTCTAATAAAACTCATTCTCCACTGCCTCCCTTTTCAAGAATTCTGTTGCGTGACCGACAAGATGATACTTTCCAACACCTCCTTTCGCAGTAATAACTTGCTCAGACTCTGTTTTATATACCTCCATGAGGAGAGATTGTCGAGATCAATCGGAAGGCGGCTGCTAAAAGACGGCTCGTGAGGATACTTTCTTAAGGAGAGCAAATCGACGCACGCTATTACCGTCTTTCTCGCCATCGTATCAACATTCCGACAAAAAAAGCATACGTATGGCTTGATATTGCATGAACCGGCAGGCCGCTGTCAACGTGTAATTACAAATACGATATGAGGTTAAATAAAGGGTTTACAAGACTTAAAGTTTAAACTTTAGGGCTTATTACATGATGCGCAGCGGGTTACGTCCCCGCTGCGCAAGAGAGGTGATCATTATGTTCATTTTATTTCCAGCTTTTTGATCTCTTCAAGGAGTTCCTCCTCGTGTATGACTCCTTTTTTCTCGAGGAGGTTGATCAATGCCTCAAGCGTATAGGGGGACTTAATTGAAGCAGATGAAGGGGCTGCCTGCTCGTGCGCTATATCCGTTGCAGCCTTGGGACCCTTCGTGGCCCCCTCCCGGGGACCCGTCGCCTCATGGCGGGCCGGGGGCTGTGAGGCAGTCTCGAGTTTCGTGACCGGGGCCTTTCTGATCTCCTCTTTCGCCTCGCTCTCAGGAGTGCTCGGGGACACTATTTTGATGCCGCCTGTCGAACTGCAGCCGAGCGCTGTAATCATGAATGTTAGAATAAGTAATCTTTTCATTGCTCGCTTCCTCCTCTTTTGTGTGTGATCGCGGATAATTACAAGGGTACCACAAATTACTGAAAAAAAGTGCTTCCGGGCAGGGGGAAATTATTTCACGAGCTGGTTCAACTGGAACATCGGCAGGAGGACGGCGAGCACGATGAAGCCGACGAGGAGACCCATGACCAGGATCATCGAAGGCTCAAGCAGCGAGAGTGCCCGCTGGACCCTGCGCTCGAAGTCCTCCTCGTAGGAATCGGCTGCCTTGCCGAGTACCTCGACGAGTGTGCCGCTTTTTTCCCCCGTCGAGATCAGTTGCAGGAGCACGGGGGGGAACCCTCCGAGCGACGTCGAGAGCCGGGCGCCCTCGGCGACCCCCTGGGCCGCCTGCATGATTTTTTCTTCGATCACTACGTTGCCGGTCGCCTTTGCCGAGAGTTCGAGCGACTTGATCATAGGCAGCCCGCCTCCGATAAGAAACCCGAGGGTCCTCGCGAACCTGCCGAAGTAGAGGCTCTGAAGGACATTGCCGGGAAGCTTCAGCCGCATGGCATCGAGAAAGCGGCCGTGTCTTTGACGCAGCCTTCTCGCCGCCAGTGCGAGCGCTGCCGCAATGATAATGAGCAGCCACCAGTAGTGCACAAACAAGTTGCTGATCGCAATCAGCACGACGGTGATAAAGGGGAGGGCGCTCTTGCTGTTTTCGAAAATCCTGACGATCTTCGGCACGACAAAGGTGAAGAGGAAGGACAACACGATAAAACCGACCGACGCCATGAAGACCGGATAGATCATTGCGGTGCGGAGTTTCGCCCTGAGGGAAGCCTGTTTCTCGAGAAAATCCGCGACCCTGATCAGGACTTTATCGAGAGTGCCGCTCTGCTCGCCGGCGGAAACCATGCTGATATAGAAGTCCGGGAAGAGACCGGAGTGGGCCTCCAGTGCCCTCGAAAGGCTGGCCCCGGCGGAAACGTTCTCCCTTATCGCCACCAGCACCGACCTCCAGAATCCTGTGTTCTCTTCCGAAAGCGAGCGGAGCGCATCGATCAGCGGCACGCCCGCGGAGAGGAGCGTCGAGAGCTGCCTCGTGAGATAGGGGAGCAGCGCATCGTCCGACCTTGACGAAAACCAGCCTTTCCCCTTTTCGCGGAGTGCGCTGATGTCTTTGGGATAGACGCCGCGGGCCTTGATGTTCGCGAGTGCGTCCTGCAGGCCATCGGCTTCGATCGTGCCTGCGGCCTGGGTCCCGTCCGTCTTGTAGCCCTTATAGTGAAAAATCGGCATGATTAAATAACTGATGAGAAGCTGAACTGTTGAATCGATGAAAAAAACAACCAAGGCTCAGGGCGGTTCCCGGCCTCTCTGATGTCTTATTCTTCAACCCTCAACCTCTCAACAATTTAGCGATTCAACATCATTATCTTTCAGCTTTCGACAAAGTCATTCTGCGTCACCCGCAGGACTTCCTCGACAGTCGTAATCCCCTTCAGGACCTTTTCGAAGCCGTCGGCCCTCAGCGTCTTCATCCCCAGCGAGACGGCCGCGCTCTTTACGCTCTGTGAATCGACCTTGCCGGATATCATCTGTCTCACCGAATCAGTGATGATCAGTGTCTCGAAGATCGCGGTCCTTCCGAGGTAGCCCTTGCCCAGGCATTTATCGCACCCCTTGCCCCTGTATATACTGAATGCCCCGTCTTTCGGGAGAAGGGAAGAGCCGGCAAAATAGGACCGCTCCGTGTCCGAAGGGGTATAAGGCTCTCTGCAGTGCGGGCAGATGACCCTAACCAGCCGCTGCGCCACCACGGCCATCAACGAAGAGGCGACGAGGAAAGGTTCGACCCCCATATCGATCAGCCTCACGATGGCCGAGGGCGCATCGTTCGTATGGAGCGTGCTCAGAACGAGATGGCCGGTGAGCGATGCCTGTATCGCGATCTCAGCGGTTTCGACGTCCCTTATCTCCCCGACCATGATGACGTCGGGGTCCTGCCGGAGTATCGAGCGGAGACCCGAGGCGAAGGTCAATCCGATCTTCGGGTTTACGTGGATCTGTCCTATCCCTCTGAGCTGGTATTCGACCGGGTCTTCGACGGTGATGATATTTTTCTCTTCGGTATGGACCCTGTTCAGCGCCGCGTATAGGGTTGTGGTCTTGCCGCTTCCCGTCGGGCCGGTAACGAGTATGATGCCGTTTGTCCTGGTCAGGAGCTCTTCGAGGCGCTTCTCGTCTTCGTTGCCGAGTCCGACCTCCCAAAGCCCGATGAGTCCCTGTTTTCTGTCGAGCAGCCTAAGGACCGCGCGTTCGCCGAAGGTGGTCGGGATGACCGATACCCTGATGTCGATGTCGCGGCCGCCGATAAGGAGCCTTATCCTGCCGTCCTGGGGAAGCCTCTTCTCGGCTATATCGAGGTCCGCCATGATCTTCACGCGGCTGATGAGCGCGTCCTGGATGATCTTGGGCGGCGTAAGCACACGATGGAGTATCCCGTCGACCCTCATCCTCACTTCCAGCTCCTTTTCGTACGGCTCGATGTGGATATCGCTCGCCCGCTCCTTCACCGCCTGCTGGAGGATGGCATTGAGGAGCCGGATGATCGGCGCCTCCTCGGTGAGTTCAAGGATGTCCCGCGGTTTTTCAAACTCGGTTGCGACCGCTGAGAGGTCCTCTCCGGTGATGTTGTCCATGATGTCTTCGGCCGACCCGACCCGGCCGTAAAACCTGTTGATCGCGTCTATGACGACGCCGGCCGGCGAGCGCAGCGGTATCGGAGAGAGACTGAAGTGTCTTGCGAGCTCCCTAAGGGCGAGGACACCTTTTTCATCGGCAACTGCAGCGCTGATCTGTCCGTTGTCCCTCCGCAGGGGTAAGATCATATTGGCCTTTGCGAAGGCATGAGGGACTTCCTTGATGAGCGCGAGCTCTACATCTTCGTCGAGAATGACCGAGATGGTTTCCATTGGTCTGCTACTGTATCTTGAGAGTGTAGTTCGGTTCGGCATACTGGACCTCCGGCAGGGCCGAAAACTCCTCGACCGCATCTTCGACGGACTCTCCCTTTTTCAGCTTCAGGAGATACACCCGGAGCTTCTCCATATACCGCAGTATGCCCGCACCGTGCTGGGATATGATCGCGCGCGCCTTCTCTTCCGGCACGTCTTCCCTGAACTTCACGAGGATCTCACCCTCAGCGAACCTATTATTCGTCACCGCAAACTCCTTCTTCTTTTTCTCGGTAATCTGTGCGAGCCTTGCCGGTTCTTTAATGATATGCGGGTTCAGGAATACGAGCAGGTTTGTTTTGCTTTTTGTGACGTTCTTCGTCTTGAACAACCAGCCGAGGATAGGAATGTCTCCGAGGACCGGCATCTTCGTGACGGTCTCCTCGTCATTTTCCTGCATCAGCCCGCCGATGACGACGATCTGGTTGTCCTTCGCCACCACCGAGGTCTTGGTGGAACGCTTGGTGATCGTAGGACCCAGGCTGACGGTGAGCGCATCCGACTGGTTCTTCACCTGCGATATCTCCTGATAGATATCGAGTTTGACGTGGTCTCCTTCGGTTATCTGCGGCGTGATCTTCAGGATTATGCCGACGTCTTGTCTCACGATAGAATTGACAATCCCCGAGACCGCAGTGCCGCTGGATGCGACACCTATGGCGGACGTCGTCTGGCTCTGCGATACGAACGGCACGTTTTCGCCGACGAGGATCTCCGCCTCCTTATTATCCGAAGTCAGCAGTTGAGGCGACGAAAGGACGTTCACCGTGTCCCGGAAATCGTTAAGGCTGAAAAGTGCGGCAAATCCAGGAACCGTAAGGGTATTTGTGGTGACTGTTCCGTCACTGTTGGTTGTGGTCAAAGGGACGGTGAGGAAATTCCCGAGTCCTCCGGCGCTGGCGCCCTGAAGTCCCTGCAGAATGTTCTGAAAAGTGGTCTGATCGATCGTTCCGAACCCCCCTATCGCGATAGGTTTTCCGTCCTTCGTGGCAGAGGCCCTCCACTGAGTACCGAGATTCCTCAGCTTGTCCATAGAAGCCTCGACGATCATCGCCTCGACATAGACCTGTCTCCTTCTCTTATCGAGTTGCTTGATGATCTGCGAGAGATTCTGGTAATCCGCCGGCGACGCGACGACGACAAGCGAATTCGAAGCCTTGTCCGCAGTTATGGTGATCCCGCCTGCGGCCTCAAAAGGCGTCACCGGCGTACCCGCCGCTCCAGCCGGTTTCTGCGCCTGTGTTCCCTTGATCATCCCTTCAAGCACCTTGGAAAGTTCGGTCGCATCCGCGTTTTCGAGGAAGTAGACGTTCACCCTTCCCTGCGCCTCAGGCGCGGGCGTGTCGATGAGCGGGATGAGTGCCTTCATCGACTCCCGGACGCTCCTGTCGCCGAAGAGGATCACCGCATTGAGCCTGGTGTCGGCAATGGCCGTTGCGCCTTCCGCCGCCGGTTGGCCCGGCACGGTCCGCGCCCTTGCCTTACCCATGCCCTCGTTGAGGATCTTGGCGACCGCGTCAGCGCTTGCGTGCCGGAGGGGAATGACTTCCGGCATCTCGGTCACGGAAGGCTTGTCGATCAGTTCTGTGAGCGACAGTATCTTGTCCACGTTTGTTCCCGAATCGATCACGAGCAGGAGATTCCCCGGACCGAATACCGAGATGTGGCCGTCTTTAGAGACGAGCGGCTGGAAAAAGTGGAGCGCGTCCTCGGCAGAAACGGACTTTAACGTGATGAGCCTCGCGACGTAGCTCTCGTTGACCGGCGCGCCTTCGGTCAATACACGAAGCCCCTGCTGTTTGGCATCCGCCGAAGGGACGATCTTGTATGCTTCGACGCCCGAGGGGACGACGGTGAACCCTTTCAGGTCCAGTACCGAGGTAAAAAGGTTAAACGCCTCATCGATAGAGAGCTTCGACGGCGCGATGATAGTGATCTTCCCCTTGACCTTCTCGTCGAAAATGAAATTTTTCCCGGTGATCTCACTGATGAACTTTGTGATGACCGGGAGGTCGACGTCGACGAAATTGAAGGTAACGTTATTCGCAGATTTTTTTGTTTCCGGCGCATCAGCGGCAAGGGCCGTGCGGCTGCAAAGGGTCATGATGAAAAGCAAGAAAAGGAACGCCGCGGCAGGGCGGCGGAAAAACGCGGGCTTCATGGAATTTTTCATTGTGTAAGTATATTAGTAAAAATGCATTGTCAGGTCAACCTGCGGCCCGGAGCAGCACTTTTCATCTGATCTGATAGGTCATTGTCAGTCTCCCCCCGTGTCTTATAATATCGAGCTGCGCCCTGTCGATCCCTTTCAGCGAGGTGATCGCCTGCAGAGCCGTGTCGGGACTGGACATGGTAAAGTCGTTGATCCTGAGAAGGACGTCCCCGTTTTGGAGTCCGAGGCTCTGGTAAATGCCGCCCGGTTTTATCTCCCGCATGACGAAGCCCTCCTGTCTTCCATTGACGATATTCGGGACGAACCTGGCGTCCGTCATGAGCTGGTCCGGCCGTGACAGTGCCTGCTGGACCTGCTGCTGATTGATCACAAATGAGGTGTTGCCGGTCCGCTTGCCCAGGGGCACCGGAGAAGGCGGGATGCCGGGGCCGACTTCCCTCACTACAGCCAGGTCAGTAAAGGGGACCTCTATCTCTTTTCCGCCGGAACGTATCACCACGCTGTTTTCCCCAACCTTCTTCAGTATACCGAGGCCGAACACATTATCGCCGATCTTGAATATGTCCTGCCTGCCGGTCTTGTCCGAAAAGATCGCGTAGCTAAGTTTTTTCCTTCCCGCTATGGTGCCGATCAGGGAAAGGTCTGTCTGAGAAATCGACGGCCCTGACGAGGCGGACAGTGGAGTGAGTTCGCCGGCGGAAAAACCGAACGGGTTATGTCTCATCAGCGAGGCATAATCCTGCAACTGATGCCTCATCGGGGGCGGCGCAGCGCCTTTCGGCATGCGATCGGGGCCTTTGCGGGAAAGCGCGAGCGACAGCGCGTCTTTCACAAAAAGAAGTGCCGCAGAAAGCAGGAACAGTGCGATGACAATATTGATTAACAGAAGTGTATTTCGGTTCTTGAGAAGGCGATCTATGCCGTAGTTTTTCATCGACATGAGAAAAATAACAGAAATATTAATAAGAAGTCAAAATAGCGGCTTGACAACCCCTATATCATGTGATAGTTTGTACGAAAAGTGTCCGGAAATAAAGATTTTTGGACATGTCTCAGCACGGGGGCGTTGTGAAACGAGCGATACCGCAAGAAAAGAGTTATCTATTGAAGACATTGGCGCTTTTTGCCCGATCATCAGCCGACCTAAACTTACCGATTTTGTTAAAGAAGGGAGGTGTAGAAACGGACATCGAAAAAGAAAGGATTACGGTTCCCTGTTGAATTCGTATTTTTTGGAACCATGAAAGGAGGGCTAAATGCGGTGTATTTTTCGAAAGTCGTTTATTTTTTCAATCGTGCTTTTGACTTCTTTGCTTGCATCAGCCGCAGTCCACGCTGAGCCGCTAAGATTCTCGTCTTCCACTCAATTCCTTTGGGGTGACGATCTGCTTGGGGCAAACCAGGCGATCCTCGCGCAGTACCTGAGAATGAATTATGTCCCTGAAGGAAAACCCTTCTCGATCACGGGCTACGGACGGGTCTGGAAGGACTTCGGCAGCCCCGACGTGAGGAGCAATGACTTCGAGGGGAGGCTTTACTATCTCTATGTCGATTATGCCTTTGCCCCGCAGATCACCACCCGCATAGGTAGACAGTTCACCAACTTCACGGCAGGTACAGCTCTGATGGACGGGGTGCGCCTGGATGTAAGCGATATCGGCCCCGTCGGCATTACGCTGGCGGGGGGAAGGAATGTCATATTTTCCCTGGATTCAGAGTTCACGAGGGACGGAAACTATTTCGTCGGGGTGGATGTGCATCTGCAGGACGTGAAGAACACGCAACTGGGAATAAGCTACGCCAGGAAGTATGACGAGTCCGACCTCGCAAGAGAAGAACTCGGCATGAACTTCAGGTACTACTTCAAGATGGCGAGCCCATACGTCGAGTTGAAGTACGATGTCGTTTCGGAGGTCTTCGACGAGGCGACGGTGGGAGTAGATTTGTTCCCGATTCCCAACCTTAAGGTGAAGGCCGAGTTCTATCACTCCTATCCGACGTTCGACACCACGTCGATCTATAGTGTTTTTGCGGTGGACAAGTACCGCGAATATCTGATTTTGGTGGAGTACAACCTCTCGGTGCCCGTGACTGTGTATGCCTCGTATAAGCGACAGGATTATGAGGAGGATACCAACGCCGATGTCTACACCATAGGCGCACGGGCACACCCCATGGACAAACTGAGCCTCAACGCCTCTTTCGATTACCGGAAGGGATACACCGGCTATGCATATGACACCTCCGCGGGGAAAACTAATACCGACGGCAAACTCTATGGTTTCGAGGTATACGGCGATTACAAGCTCAGAAAGGACATCATCGTCTTCGCCGGTGCCCAGTTCGACACGTACGACAGACCCGAGCTGAACGGGAGCAACGACGCGAGACGTTACTGGGCCGGCGGCCGATGGATCGCAACGAAAAACCTTGCGGTCACCGCAAGAATCGAAGACAACGACAACCCGAACTTTTCTCACAGATTTTTGGGCCGGGTTGCCCTTGACTGGAATCTCTAAGGGAAAGGAGGGAAAATGTATAAAAAGACTATCCTCGTTATCATCCTGCTCCTGATATTCGGGCTTGCGGTTGCGGCCTGGGCCGTCACTTCACATAAAGACTATGCGACACTGAGCATTCCCGAGTGCAACGCCTGCCACGAGTCCAGCGGAGTGGCGCTGAACCACGGTCCGATGTGGGACAAGGACCACAGGCTTTACGCGGACAAGAAGCCGAACAACTGTCAGGACTGCCACCAGCTTTCTTTCTGTCTGGATTGCCATGACGGGGGAGGGATAGACGCGAACCTCCACTCGTCGCAGTCCGGACCTGATTATATGCCGAAATCGCACAGGACGGACTTCAGGGAGATCCATCCGATAAAGGCACGCGAAGATCCGCGGTCATGCTACCGGTGCCACGACGCAAAGAGGTTCTGTCTGGATTGCCACAACAGGTTCAACCCGAACGACCTGGCGATGGTCTCTCACAGAAGGCAGTTCAGCGATATCGATCTCAAGTCAGTGGGACCGAACCACACGGTCTTCAATACCGAACAGTGCCAGACATGCCATCCGAAGGGACTTGTCCCGACCCATCAGTGGTCGGCGGATCATGCGCGGGAGGCCAGAAGGAATCTCGCTTCGTGCCAGACATGTCATCCGGAAGGCGACGTCTGCATGAAATGCCACAGCGCGGCCACGGGCCTTAAGGTAAGTCCTCATCCGAGGGATTGGGACAAGGTGAAGGGACGTTTTGGAAGCGCGAGTGACAACAGGACCTGCATAAAATGCCATATCACGGTTCCGTAGATATTCGCAGATATGCATAATAGAGGAGGAATAAACCCTATGCCACTAACATCTCAGAAGGAGGGAGATATGATTAAGTCGTTTCGATTCGTTATCGTCTCGCTATGTCTTTTCACGGCGGCGTCTCTGCTGACCGGCTGCGGAAGCGGCAAGAAGGAAGGCGTCGAAAGTCCGCTCGGCCAGGCGACCAGGGTTGGCTCGGAAAGCTGCACCAACGTATGCCACGCGGCAACGGTAGACGTCACCGGCGACCAGATCGCGGTCACATGGGCGAATACTACGCACACGACGGTCGACAATGTCCAGTGCGAGGACTGCCATGGCCCTGCCAGCCTGCACTGGGGCGTCGGTCCGATTCCGTTTCCAACTCCCGAGTCGGCACAGTGTCAGGTCTGCCACGGCAAGGCCGGCTTCAATGCAACTGCTCACGACAACCAGCATATTCCGGGCGGGGTATTCGGTCCTGACAAGTTTTTCTTCCAGGGCGATGCGCTAAACAGCGGCCAGGCAACAATCCAGGGCGTCCCGGAATTTCTGCCGGACGGCGTAACCCCGGTTACTCATGCGGAGCATATTCAGGAGTGTTCAAGGTGTCACAATCCCAAGCAGAGGTTTGAGTTTGCAAACGGCGATGCGAGCGGGGAGCTTGTGAAGCCCGATCCCAACAACATGCCGAATCCTGAAGTCGGCTGCGCGGGCTGCCATGACGCGCACCAGACGCAGCAGATGGTGACGATACCGCAACGGACGTCGCCGGTCGGATATCCCATTTTCAGGAGATATTTCATCGATCCTGCAACCGGTGCACAGGTCAATTCCAACGACCCCAACGGTCAGCATCTGGCGGGATTCATCTTCCAGCCCAACGGCGCGGCTATAGGAGGGACGGTTTCGGGGAAGAACAATGAGATCAATGTGGAGCGCACCTGCGCATCGTGTCACACCAAAGGAAAGTATCAATACAGCCAGTTGCCGACGCATCAGGAAAACGTGTACACCCAGTGGACAAACTCCGGCCATGGCACGCGTAACGATCCCGCATTCGCGGAATTTTCGGCCAACCCGCCGGCCTATACGAATCCTGATACGGGCGAGACATATCCGGTCGGCACGCATGCGCCTTCATATCCGATCGATATGGCGCTGAGCAAGTTCGGCACGACCGCAAACACCACACAGAATGCGGGTAACAACGTTTACGCATGCTTCCACTGCCATAACGGCATAGGGTCCAATGTATGGCAGGAGGACGCGCAGGGCACACCGGACGCCGACGTTGTATTCGGCGACGAGCCTGTCACCTGCATCACCTGCCATGCTCCTCACGGGAACCCGACAGGGACGACCCATCAGGTGAAAGTACCGGTGAAGATGACCCAATACTCATCAAGCTCCATCACAATCAATGGTAATGTTTTTCTTGACAATACCCCTCTTCCACCGCTCGACAAGACAGGAAACGGTACCATCTGTATCTTCTGCCACCAGGGAAGGGAAAGCGGCCTGACCCTTTACGTTACGAAGCTTGCGGCCGGCAAGACGATCACCGGCAGCTTTTTCAACCCCCATTATCTCGGCACTGCTGCCATGCTCTGGGGCGTCAATGCCTATGAATATGCGGGCAAGTCTTATACCGCCAACTTCGCCCATCAGGGCGCGAACTGCCCGACATGCCATATGGCCAATCCGACAGACGATAATCTGAACGGCGGTCATACCTGGTGGCCGAACGTAGCAACGTGTAACGTCGCGGCATGTCACGGAGGCTTTGGTTCTATCGCGGCCGATCCGACTTCGGACAATGGCCCTGCGAGCCCGGATGTCGCCAATTACCGCGCGAGCTTCGATACGAACAACTACACGGGAGACCCCGGAGGCGCCTCGCTTTCAATCGCGGACTCGATCCGGGTACTGCAGCAGAAAATCATCGCAATTTTTGCCTCAAGAGGGGTTGAGTACGACGATCTCCACTATCCCTACTTCTTCCAGGCAGGCAAGCCGCACACGAGCGCTAACGCATTCACCCAATGGACGCCTTCTTTATACAAGGCGGCCTTCAATCTGTCGTTCTCTATTAAGGGACTTCCCTCCGGGGCAGAGTCCCAGGCTAACGTGCCGAACTCGTCTGCAGCTGTGCACGACTACAAGTACGTCATCCAGCTTCTGCTGGACGGGTATGAGGACCTGACTGGAGTTCCTCTGGCCGGCGCATTCAGACCTGTTGGGACAAGACCTGCGACCGTATACGGTCCCGGCCAGTAGTTAGTTTCAGCATTTCGTCATAGTAATAGGCCCCGGATTTCTCCGGGGCTTTTTTTTGAGAGAGATTGAAAGACCTATCGTTTGCCTTAAATACCAGCCTGGTACGTCATCTTTATTTTCAGTGACTTTAAAGTTAAGCACATGAAATTACGATATGAAATGTTAAGCGCCGGACTGTTATCAATATACAGTATTGTGACAATTTTTGGTTTTGTAGTGCCATTTTTTTGACTATCTCACATTATGCAGGAAGTGTTTAAGGATGTGCGGTATCACTTTTTTTGGGTGAAAGAACACAGGAAGACGGCTTGATCTGAGAAAAGTGATGGCTGCCCGGGGAAATTACTTGAATATTATTCCGGCGAGAGAATGGTACTGAACTTGCCAATCTGTCTTACTGGTATTTTTTGCGCAGCCCGACAAGACGTACTGAGATGTGCTGAAAGGAGGTAGATGGAATGTTCGTTCCTCTGTAGAGGATGAAGATATAATATCCGGTTCCCTGAAAAATTCAAGAAATAGGTAGACAGTTCACCAACTTCACGGCAGGTACATCACTGATGGACGGGGCGCGCCTTGATGTGAGCAGTATCGGCCCTGTCGGTATTACGCTTGCAGGTGGCAGAGACGTCATCAATACTCTCGATGGCGCATACAGCAGAAACGGCAACTATTTCGTCGGGGTGGACGTGCATCTGCAGGACGTGAAGAATACCGAGCTGGGCATCAGCTACGCCAGGAAGTATGACGAGTCCGACCTCGCACGGGAAGAGCTCGGGATGAACTTCAGGTACAACTACAAGATCGTAAGCCCCTACGTCGAGCTGAACTATGATGTCACCTCCGAAGTCTTCGACGAGGCGACGCTCGGTGTCGAAGTGTATCCCATGGACAAACTGCTTTTAAAGGGGGAGTTCTACCACTCCTACCCGACGTTCGACGCCACTTCCATCTACAGTGTCTTTGCGGTGGATAAATATCGCGAATACATGGTCTCGGCGGAATACAGGATCAGCAGCCCGGTTTCCGTCTTCGCATCATATGTGAAGCAGACCTATGAAGAAGACTCCAATGCGGACGTCTTCAGAGTGGGCGCACGGTTAGTCCCGGTTGAGAAGCTGGCGGTCAACGCCTCCGTGGATTACCGCAATGGCTACGGCGGAAACCTGTGGGGCTTTGAAGTTACCGGCGACTACAGGATAAACGAGAAGATCGCGGTCGCCGCGGGCGTGCAGTACGAACGGGCCCTGCGTCACCTGCCACATGCAGGCGACCGGCCGGCCGACAAGGACCACGAGCCACAGCCTGGCTATCGACATAAATGCCGCCAGCGAGGTCTGCATCAACTGCCACGGCACCGAGGTCGATACGGCGGAACATCTGGAAGAGTTCCTGACGGAACAGTCAACGGTATTCCAGGATGCGCTGACCCTGGCATTGACCGTTCTCAGGAACAAGTACAATATCTCGTACAATGCTGCGGTATATCCGTACTTCTATGACCTTACGAAAGATCCGAGCGGCAAGACTGCGGTCAAGGACTGGACTCGCGGCACAGGCGATCAGGCATTCGGCAAGAAGCTGATGGGTGCATGCTTCAACATCAATGTGCTCAACCGCGAGCCGGCTGCCTTTGCACATGCAAGGACGTATTCCCGCAGGCTGATCTACGACACCATCGACTTCCTCGATGACGGCACGATCAACCTTTCCGCCAGCGCCACGGCGGTAGCCACTTCCCCTTCCGTTTACGGCAAGGGCGAAAGCGCATACACCGACGGCACCCGGTCGCAGCTGGCACCCGGTACCACCGACGCTATGCTCTTTCTGATCAACTGGAGCCGCAGCACCGGCAAGTGGGTCACGCCGGAGCGCCCGTAAATTACTGCATATGTCTTTTATGATGTAACTGCCCCGCCTCGAAAGAGGCGGGACTTCAATACCTGAAAAACCCCGGAGAGATCCGGGGTTTTTTTATGTCGCCGGCCGTTATGGTAACGCTCCAGAGGAGAAGGTAATTATTATAAAATGTCCCTCTACGAGTCGTAGACCTCACCCCTCTGCGGGATCATAACTCCCCTTTTACCCCCTCTTATCTTTTCTCCTCGGCGAATCCGCCTGAGTGCGGAAAGAGGGGGAGAGGCGCCGTGCTTGCCGGCAGGCAGGGAGCCTGGGGGCGTTACTCCAAAGAGTCCCGAAAGCATTCTGGATTTAGCAAAAAGGGGATCAGAGGGGAATTTAATGATAAATTACTTAGAACCTATCTCAAAATTCAGTTCTTCAAAAAGTGCGCCTCTCGCCGTCATTCCCGTGAAGACGGGAATCCAATGTATTCGAGGAGTTCTGGATACCCGCCTCCGCGGGTATGACAAACTCAGCCGAGGCAAGTCGATTTTGCGATAGGTTCTATTTACTTCGGCAATAGCTACTGGAGTAATAATTTGTCCCAAGCTTGATGAATGCTTACCCGTTATCTTGTTATTCTTTTGCATTATAATAGATGTTATGAAAGACATGCTTGGAAGAGGCGAGGTGATGACCGCCGGAGCAGCGCTGGATCTCCTGATCAAGAAGTTGCCTTCGAAGCCCCCCCCAAAGACAAAAGTTCCAATAGAGGATTCCCTTGGACTCATATGCGCAGAGGATATTGTTTCGCGGGAGGACCTGCCTCAGTTTGCCCGTTCTACCGTAGACGGATATGCGGTAAAGGCAGAGGACTCATTCGGGGCAACGGAGGCGATGCCGGCCTATCTCGGACTGTCAGGTGAGATCATTATGGGTCAGAAGCCCGATTTTACGTTATCTAAAGGCCTTGCCGCAAAGATACCGACCGGCGGGATGCTTCCTATGGGCGCGGACGCCGTGGTGATGTTCGAACACGTCCAGACTGTGGACGCAACGACGATCGAGGTGCTGAAGGCGGTGGTCCCCGGAGAGAATGTGATCCAGGCCGGAGAGGACGTGAAGAAAGGCGAACGGGTTGTGCCGGAGGGCAGGCGAATAAGACCCCAGGACATCGGCGCCTGCACCGGTATCGGAGTGACGTCGGTCCATGTGTATGAGCGGCCCAGGGTCTCGATAATTTCGACCGGTGACGAGATAGTGCCGGCCGCTGCGTCTCCGGCCATGGGACAGGTGAGGGACATCAACTCCTACGTGCTTGCAGCGATGATTTCGGAGGCAGGCTGCGTGGCACTCAGGAAGGGGATTATCAGGGATGAATACGTAGCGATCAGGGCCGCTGTCGAAGGTTCGATGGAGGATTCGGATGCCATAATAGTCTCGGGGGGGACATCGGTCGGGACCAAGGACATGATCGCCAGGATTATCGGCGATATCGGCGATTCTGGAGTAGTATTCCACGGAGTTTCGCTGAAGCCGGGGAAGCCTATGATAGGCGGGGTGATGCACGGCATGCCGGTCTTCGGGCTTCCCGGGCACCCTGCCGCCGTGAGCGTCTGCTTCGAAATATTCATCAGGCCTGTGCTGGATCTGCTTTCTGGACTGGTCGAAAAATTCCCGCAGCGCGCGAGGGCCTGCATGAAGGCGAGACTTTCAAAGAACATCTCCTCGCCGCAGGGCAGGGAGGAGCATATCAGGGTCGTCATCGAGCAGAGGGACAGCGGGCTCTGGGCGGTCCCTCTGCTTGGAAAGTCCGGCCTCATTACTACGCTTGTGAAGGCCGACGGCACCATTGTGGTGCCGCTCAACATCAACGGTCTCGAGGCAGGAACGGTAGTCGACGTAAGGCTTTTTTGACACGATGAGGATCGTCTTATTCACCCGCACAGGATTCCACCATACGTATTTCATCAACAGGCTGCAGGAGAGGTTCGATGTTTCCTGCGTCGTCCGTGAGGGGTACCCGCAAATAAAAAAAGAGGGGGCAGTCGCATCGCTGATGAAGTACGTATTGAAAAAAGGCGGGTCCGGTGAAAAAGAGGACGAGGCCTTTCTCCGGGAGTTCAATGAGAAGTACTCCGCGGGGTTCAGGTTTCACAGGATGTTGAAGGACTATCTCAGGTCGCCCTTTGATCTCGTGGTGGAACGGCCCGGCGTGAAGTATGTGAATGTGCAGTGCGGGGATATCAACAGCAGCGGGTTTGCTTCCTTCCTGAGAGAACTCACGCCCGACATAATAGTCGTCCTGGGGAGCAGCGTAATCAGTCCGGAGATCATTTCGGTCCCTTCCATGGCGATGATCAATATCCATTCCGGCCTCTCGCCCTATTACCGGGGGACCTGGAGCTACGGCTGGCCGATTGTCAACAACGAGCCGGAGTATATCGGCGTCACCGTCCATTGCATAGATCCCGGCATCGACACCGGAGACATTATTTTTCAGACGAGGCCCCCGCTCGAACCCGGCGACGACCTCAACTCCATTTTCCTCAAGGTCATCTCTCAGGGCGTCGAGCTTGCCGCGGAGGCGATGGAACGCATCATTGCGGACTCTGTTCAGACGTATCCCCAACCGCGGAACATAGGCCGGCTATACCTTACGAAGGACTTTAACGCGGCGGCCGCCCGACTCTGCCTTTCGCGTCTGGAAGGCGGAATAATCGCCGGATACCTCGCACGGAAGGATGAGGCGGACGCAGCGGTCCCGCTTTACGGCTGCGTTGCGCCAAGAATTTTAGGATGAGGGACTGGGAGTCTTCCCTTATTCTTCTTTTTCATACGACGGAAGAGCGCGATCTGCCGTTGTTTAGGAACCTCGGAAATATCCGGCCGGCCGTATTCGAGAGGCTCTGCAAGGTGTTGAAAAAGGAATTCGATGTCGTAGGCCTGAAGACGCTGACGAACGGCCTTTCCGGAGATTCCGGAATGTCCGGGAGGCCCCTCGCGATTACGTTCGATGACGGCGGGAAATCCTATGCATCTCTTGCCGCGCCGGTCATGAGTACGTTGGGGATTCCTTCTACCTGTTTCCTTATCACGGACTGCGTCGGCGGCGGATCCATCTACTGGCGATACCTTTTCAATTACTGCATCAATTCAGGTCATGGAAGAGAGCTCGCCGGGCTGGTAGCCGCTGCATACGGCGCGCACCTGAAAGAAGATGAGGTCATCAGCTTTACCCGAAGAAATTACGACAAGGCGAAGAACAGAGAAATCGTGGAGGGCATTATGCACCGGATCATCACCGAGGAGGAATACCTGGCAAAGGAGGGCGAACTCTTTCTGTCTTTCGATGATATCACGCGAATGAAAGCAGACCCGCTCGTCGACTTCGGCGTGCATACTCGCTCTCATCCGGTCATGAAGGGGCTGAGCGAAGAAGAAATTCAGGACGAAATCTCTGGCAGCGTCGCTTTTTACAGGGGAAAAGTAGGTCATGACTCTCCCATGTTCAGCGTCCCCTTCGGAAGGCTTAACAGGGATTATGATGAAAGGACGGTGCTTGCGGCCCTCGGCTGTTCAATCCCCGCGGTATTCTCGGCTTACGGCGGCGGGAACGAGAGGGGGCAGCCTCGTTACAACGTCCGCAGGATTCCGGTGACAGAAGCTCTGCTCGAAGGCGGCGTCGAAGCGTTCGTGCGCTCCCTCCGTCATGTAGACGTTGCTCCCGAATATATTGAAAAAGAAAGAAGTCTCCGTGATGCGGTGGAGAGATGGCGGAAATTGTACGGGCGTGATTAATCACGCCTCAAGAACTTGACAGGCGGACCGTTTTTGCGGTTTAATGAATAGCTCAATGTTGTTCCGATATAGGCTCGTAGCTCAGGGGGAGAGCGCTACCTTGACACGGTAGAGGTCGGCGGTTCGAAACCGCCCGGGCCTACCATTTTTCCTTTATAAAACAGATGGTTACGAGAAAATCGCAACAGCTTGATTTTTTTCTCGGTGACCAACTGTAACCAAAAATATCTTCAAGTAATCGCTGTCAGATAATTTAGCCCATCTTCCGCAATTCGAAAAGTGAAAGTTAGTCATATCAAGTAGTTACAGTTGCAAACAGGCTATTTTCTGCACTACATTTTCTGCGTTTTCGATAATCTTGGGTCTGTTTGGCAAATGGATCTTCAGTCTCTGAAGGAGAACTTTCAGTTCTTTTGGCGGTGTCGAGACCACGCGTAGCCTGATTGTCTTATCCTTGGCGGGAAGCAC
>JAJZPM010000038.1 GCA_021811105.1 Nitrospirota bacterium
GGCAATCAAGGAGTATCTGGAAAATCATAATCAGAATCCTCGGGTATTTTCATGGACCGCTCCAGCAGAAAAGATTCTGACCAAAATAGCTAAATGTAAAGAAGCGTTGGAGACACTACACTAGTTCAAAAGGGACTTATTACAATGACCACATAAAGGACAGGTATCAATGCTATTAGTCAGACTGCTCAGCCGACGAAACATAAGTCTAAAATGATTAGGAAATCACAGCCAAGGGAGGCAGGGATGCCTGAAACGAGAAATCGCTCAATCTGGCGAGGAAAATATCACTTTTTTTTTCCTTCACTACTATCTTGTCTACCAATCGAGGCTCCATTGCCAATTCTCAGCAGATGAAGAATTATGTCGTTGCAGTACCATATGCAGACATGAGCTTGGCGAGATATTTGGGATGTTCAAAATTTGGCGACAAGAGATTTGTTTATTGTGCCAATCTTCAGGCTACGGATGAGAATACGGCAATTAAGCGAGCTGAAGATATTTTTTGGAGTGACAAGAATTTGCAACCGTTCGATGCAAAGAATGCAAACAACAAGAAGAATGTTCTTATGATCGACAGACATAATATTTTTGTACGAATGGAAGATAGATAGAAAGAGCCAGATACGATGTTGGTATGAGATAAAGATATTGTTGAAATAGATCATGACCATATACAACCTCTATAAACTTCTCAAGGAAGAACTTGGAAACGGCTCTTCGGACCTTGTTACCCGTCCGTCCGGGCAGGCGATAAGGGAGCGGATCGAGCGGGATGTTGAGAAGGAAGAGCGCGGGGCGGTCATTGCCCTCGACTTTTCCAAGATAAGCATAATAGATTATTCGTGCGCCGACGAGATAGTTGCAAAACTCGTCTCGCGGCTCTTGAGTGGAGAGTACGGGGAAAAATATATTGTCCTGTCCGGGCTTAATGAAAACCAGAAAGAGAACATCGAGGTTGCGCTTGAACGAAAGGACCTTGCCGTCATCGCTGAAATGAGAGACGGCAGGAAGGTCCTTGTCGGGAATCTGAATAAATATTTACAGGAAACCCTCGATATGATATCAGAGAAAGGGAAAGTTACGGCCGGTGATCTGTCGGTTGCGCTAAAACTTCCGGCTAATACAAGCGGCACAAGGTTATTGAATCTTCACAAGAAACGTCTTGTAAAAAGGATAGATGAGATGAGAGACGGCGGAAGGGTATGGGTTTATGAGAAAATTTGATATGGGAAGTGAGATATGGAGCCGGTAGCTTATTTAATCTTGGGAATAATTGTCGGGGGAATTGTCGTCTATATCATAGTCTCTTCCCGTCTCAAGGAATTCTATTCGACACAGATAGCCGACCTCCAGATGAAGCAATCGGAACTCGACGGTAAGGGAAGAAGCGCCGAGGCGGTGAACACTGAATTGAGACAGCAGATCGCTCAGAAAGAAGCGACGATTGAACAGCTGAGGGATGAGCTGAATACCGAGCGCCAAACAAGGGTGGAGGCGCTCACAAGACTTGCGGCCGCGCAGAAGAGTTTTGAAGAGCAGAAAGCGTTGATAGAGGCTATGAAAAACGAGATGACCGATACATTTAATGCTCTTTCGGCTGCCGCCCTCAAGAGCAGCAGCGAGGATTTTCTGAGGCTTGCCTCGGAGTCGCTTGGAAAGGTCGTGTCTGATACAAAGGGGAAGCTCGGTGAGCATCAGGCAGCGATGGACGGAATGATAAAGCCCCTTTCAGAGACCCTGAAAAGATATGAGGAACAGATCAGGGCGATGGAGGAGAGCAGGCACAAGGCTTATGGCAGTCTCGAAGAGCAGCTCAGGTCGCTTGCCTCAACGCATGAAAACCTTCAGAGAGAGACAAGCAACCTTGTATCCGCCCTGAGAAAGCCGCAGGTCCGCGGGAGGTGGGGCGAGATGCAGCTGAGGCGGGTCGCGGAGCTTTCGGGCATGTCCATGCACTGTGACTTCACCGAACAGCAGTCCGTCGATACCGATAAAGGCAGGATACGGCCCGATATGATCGTCCACCTTCCGATGGGGCGTGAGATCGTTGTGGACTCGAAGGTCTCTCTTGAAGCCTATCTCGATGCGATAGCTGCCCAGACTGATGAAGAAAAAAAGGTGAAGCTGGAGAGACACGCGCAGCAAGTGAGGGCGCATATGGTAAAACTTGCCTCGAAGGACTACTGGAGTCAGTTCCGGCAGTCCCCTGAATTCGTGGTGCTCTTTATCCCCGGTGAGGTCTTTTTGAGCCCGGCGGTAGAAATTGACAACAGCCTGATCGAGGACGGCATCGAGAAACGGGTCATTATCGCTACGCCGACCACTCTCATCGCACTGCTCAGGGCCATCGCCTACGGCTGGCGTCAGGAACAGATGACAAAGAACGCCGAGCAGATAAGCATGCTCGGGAAAGAGCTATATGACAGAATAAGCACAATGGCCAAGTATTTCGGCGAACTCGGTTCCGCGATAGAAAAGTCGATCGCTTCCTATAATAGAGTGATCGGCTCCATGGAATCGAGGGTGCTGCCTTCAATACGGAAATTCCGGGAACTCGGCGCTACTGGTGCCGAAGAGATACCGGCCCTGGAACAGGTGGATCAAAAGCCGAGGAACCTGAGCCTCTTAGATCCTGAATGAAAAGAAAGAAGAAATCCTGCATCGGCAGATTCTTCACCATGGGCGCCCTCGCTCTTGCCGTTTTCGTCGCCTTTCAGTTCGTATATCCGAACGTCTCTGCACTGAAGAAGACGAACCCGAAGAAGACGGCGATGATGGAATACCGCGAGGCTGAATGGAAGAGAGAAGGCAAGAAATACAGGATCGATCAGAAATGGGTGCCGCTGAGGGCGATATCGCCTTATCTCATCAAGGCGGTGCTGATAGGGGAGGACGACAAGTTCTGGAGACATGAGGGGTTCGACTACGAGGCGATGCAGAAGGCGATGGAAAAAGACATCAAGGCTAAGAAATTCAAACTCGGGGGCAGCACGATCAGCCAACAGCTTGCGAAGAACCTTTATCTCTCTCCGTCGAAAAATCCGGTCAGGAAACTGCGGGAGGCGATCATCACCTGGAGAATGGAAAGGACGCTTTCGAAAAAGAGGATCCTCGAACTTTATTTAAACGTTGCCGAATGGGGAGATAAGGGGATATTCGGGATCGGTGCCGCGTCGCGCCATTATTACGGAAAACCGGCTTCTGCGCTGGGGCCCGAAGAGGCGGCGAGGCTTGCGGCGGTGCTGCCGAATCCGCGGAAGTACAGTCCGCTCGGGACGCAGAGATATGTCGTGAACCGCTCCAATCTTATTTACAACATCATGGTAAGAAGGGGCATCGTCGTGCCGGAATATGAGGAGATGCAGGCGGAACCCGAGCAGCCGGAGACTCCGCTGGAACCGTCTCAGCCCCCGCCGACTTCGATCATAGACGCAAAACCGTCCTCAGATAAATAATGTTTCGCAGATGATGAGGAGACGGGCAGCCCGTCTGCCTCTTTCTTTTATGTTTCACTGAAGCTGAAGGTTATTGGGGCGGACAAACTATCTTTTCCCTGCCGAAGGGTGAATACTCCCTGAGTTCCCGTATGACCCCGGGCATCACCTCGATCACCTTGTCTATCTCCTGTTGCGTGTTGTAGCGGCTCAGTGAGAAGCGAATAGAGCCGTGCACCGCGGTATATGGTATTCCCATCGCCCGCAGGACGTGCGAGGGCTCGAGTGAACCGGAGGTGCAGGCCGAGCCGGAGGAGGCGCAGATGCCGAATTCGTTCAGCCGCAGAAGGATAGCCTCGCCTTCGATGTATTCGAAGCTCATATTGGTGGTATTTGGGAGCCTGTTTTCGATGTCGCCGTTGATCCTCGCGTCCGGACAGCATTTCAGAAGTGCGTTTTCGAGCCTGTCGCAGAGAACCTTGAGGTCTGTGGCTTCTTTGTGGAGAAATTGCGCCGCCAGTTCGCAGGCCTTTCCAAGACCGATGATCGATGCAACGTTCTCGGTGCCGGCCCTCCGTCCCCCCTCCTGGTGGCCGCCTATTACATACGGGCTGAACCTTGTCCCGCGTCTTACGTATAAGACCCCAATGCCCTTGGGCGCGTGCAATTTGTGTCCTGAGAGCGAGAGCATGTCAACCGGAAGTTCTTTCAGATCCAGGGGAAGCTTTCCCCCCGCCTGGACTGCGTCGGTATGAAAAAGCACCCCTCTTTCTTTGAGCTTTTCGGCGATCTCGGCTATCGGAAAGATAACACCCGTTTCGTTGTTTGCATACATGATCGAGACAACCGCGGTATCATCGTCAACGGACTTGAAGAGAAAATCCATATCGAGCTGGCCGAGATTGTTCACCGGTACGAAGGTCACCCGGTAGCCTTTCCGTGCAAGGTGCCTGCAGAAGTTGAGTACCGCAGGATGTTCGACCCTCGTGGTGATCACATGTTTCCTCCGGGGAAGCGATCCGATTGCGCTCATGATTGCGGTGTTGTCGCTCTCGGTGCCGCAGCTCATGAAGATTATCTCTTCTGGGTCCGCATTCAGGAGGCCGGCGACCTTTTCCCTTGCGCCCTCGATCTTCCGGTAGAGCTGCCCGCCAAAGGTATGCATGCTAGATGGGTTGCCGTAAAGGTCCCGCAAGTAAGGCAGCATTTCATCGAGTACCTCGGGGGCTACCCTCGTCGTTGCGTTATTGTCGAGATAAATGGGGTTCATTGATAGGCCTCCACTACAATATCTTCGCTCACCATCTCCCTCAGCTTTGCCTGGATGCCCTTTATCGTGATGTCCGACATCATGCATCCCGTACACATGCCCCGGAGGGCGAGGGTGACCTTGCTGCCTTCGATATCGATCAGTTCGACGTCGCCGTTGTCGGCCTGAAGCCCGGGACGTATCTCGTTTTCGATGATCTCCTGGATCAGGGCTATCTTATGGAGGTTAGTGAGCTTCTTGGGTTTGGGCGGTTTTTCCGGGGGCTTCAAAGACCAGAGGTCCCTCAGGATAAGCTCTATCTGTGGGATGCACTCCCCGCAGCCTCCGCCCGCCTTGGTGAAGTTCGTGATCTCGTCAACAGTGGTGAGGTGGTTCTCGACCGCGACTTTTCTGATCTTTTCCTCGCTTACGTCAAAGCATTTGCAGACAAGCTTTCCTTCCTCTTTTTGCGGGATTTTTTCCCCGCGGTAATTGGCAATGGCCGCCTCGAGTGCCTCCCTTCCCATCACGGAGCAGTGCATCTTTTGTTCGGGAAGACCGCCCAGGAAATCGGCTATGTCCTGGTTTGAGATCTTCAGGGCCTCGTCGAGGGTCTTTCCTTTGACCATCTCGGTAAGAGCGGAGGAACTCGCGATGGCAGAGGCGCAGCCGAAGGTCTGAAATTTCGCATCGATGATCTTGCCGGTCTCCTTGTCGAGTTTTAGAAAGAGTTTCAGCGCGTCTCCGCAGATGATGCTTCCGACTTCGCCGACCGCGTCGGCATCAGAGATTTCGCCTACGTTCTTCGGTTTGAGAAATGTCTCTTTTACCTTGTCCGTATATTCCCACATGATTTAATTTTTTCATGAATAGGGACCGATGTCAAATCGTCCCTGAGGTCGTATCACTTAAGGTCGCATGTCCGCCTTCTTAGATGAGCTTTTTATACGTGGCGAGAGTTGACAGTCGATTGACACGGTCTCTTAAGGGGGGTATAAATTAGGAGAAGACGGAAATTCAAACCGTGAAAGGAGAGGGGAATATGGCCACATACGTTATTCTGAGCACATTGACCGACGAGGGGAGAAAGACGATCAAGGAGAACCCTAAGCGCATCATCGAAGTGAACAAGGAACTCGAAAAAATGGGAATAAAAGTGAAGGAGCAGTATTCGGTGCTTGGCCCATACGACTTTGTGAATATCGTTGAGGCGAAGGACAACGAAGCGGTCATGAAGATGTCGTTTGAACTGGGTGCTCGCGGCTCGGTCCAGCTGATGACGCTGGCGGCCATCCCTGTGGCGGACCTCGTCAAAATGTTGAAATAGACCGGATTCAGCAGTAATATTATCGATCTACTTTTCCGTGGTCGGAGATGACGGGTTCCGGTTGACAAAAGGCGCGGGATATTGTTTAATAGTTTATTGTTTGCTTGACAATAGAGATTACAGGAGGATAGCATGGCTGATATTAAGGCAGATGTCGTACTGGATACAAAGGGGATGAATTGCCCCATGCCCGTTTTGAAGACCAAGAAGGCGATCGATACTCTTCAGTCGGGACAGGTACTCGAAGTCATATCCACCGACGCCGGCTCGAAGTCCGACATTCCGGCTTTGCTGAAGAGACTCGGGCACGAGCTTCTTGAGACCAAAGAACAGGGCAACGTTATCGAGTTTTACATCAAAAAGAAGTAGTTTTAGCGTATTGTCTGCTAAAAAAAGCCGGGCTTCCCGGCTTTTTTTTTGAGCGCCGACCGTCTTCAATTGTCTTTTCGCGTCCTTTTCTTGTATCTTATTACGCCTGCCCGAGTGGCGGAATTGGTAGACGCAAGGGACTTAAAATCCCTCGCGGGAAACCGCGTGCCGGTTCGAGTCCGGCCTCGGGCACCATCATTATTTCCTTCTTGGTACAATTCAATGTCATTGTAAATAACCTCTTAAAAGCTTCGTTGGAAAGGCGTTGTGGGAATCCTCATCCTTGGGGTGTCCGGGCGGCTAATTCCAATTTTTACAACACGTCTCAGTTGGATGAAGTACGGTGAATTATGACGGATCTTTTTTGACTTTTCGTGGGATAAAATAAGTGATAGGCCGGCTGGGGATCGGGGATAACCGGCCTATCTATGGAGGGTGGTAGATAAATTATTTTGGAGGGATCATCTATCTACCTAATTAACCTTACCAGATAATCATGGCCTGTGTCAACAACAAGCGGCAAGCTCAAGAAAAAAAAAAAATTCATCGGACAAAAAATCCGATAAAAGCCTCTTGGGAAAGAAGAAAAAATACTGCGGAGTCAACAATTGTCGATTCGAAAGGTGGCGACTACTACGCCGGAGGCGACTACCATGAAACAATCGCCGATGCTGACCGAGACCGAGGAGATATGCGTGTATCTGAACTTCGGGACGGCGTCAAGAGCGCCGGGATGAAAGGTAAGGATTAGTTGGTTGCAGTCGTGTTATGGGGTCGAAGCCAGAACTTTTCCGGCGAGCTCGTCCATCAGGGTCTTGACAGTGACGATCCTGTCCACCCTGCTGGCGTTCGTACCCACGGTAAAGAGGGGTTCTTCCTTGTCGGGGTTATACCCCGCGGAGCTCAACAGGCCGTTACAGATGCAGAAGCAGTTTTCATTGCTTTCCTTTGCCGGGCAACGGGTAAACTTCCCCTCATCATCCTTCAGAAGCACATACCCCTTGTCGCATTTCGGCTGACGAAGTCTCTTTAGTCCGGAAACGTACATCGGCGACTGTTTGATTATCCTGAAGGGCAGGCCGCAGGGCGATGCCGGCTTGCGCGCCACAATGATGTCTTCTTCTTTCGCAGCCAGGACCGCACTTTTGTATACAGCCGATGCACTGCTCTCCTCGGTCGCCAGGAACCTCGTCCCCATCTGCACTCCGTCTGCTCCCATCGCCAAAAACCTCATGATATCGGCATGCGTATAGATGCCGCCGGCAACAATCAACGGAATGTCGCCGTATTTGATCGCCATGTCCTTGACGGGGGGAAGAAGGTTTTCGAGCTTGTTCGATTCGAGTTCTATCTGGTCTATCTTGAATCCGAGGTGCCCTCCGGCAAGCGGACCCTCGAGAACAACCGCATCTGGTCTGTAGCCGTGCCTCTCCCATTTCTTGCAGATGAGTTCGAGCGCCCGCGCGGATGAGACGATCGGGATAAGCGCGGTTGCGCCAGGCGCTTTTATCGCCGGCAGGTTTAGGGGAAGTCCGGCGCCGGATATGATAAAGTCCGCTCCAGCGTCTATTGCCCCCTTTACCGAAGCCTCGTAGTCCCTGACGAGGGCAACCATGATATTAATGCCGGCGAAACCACCCGATGCCTTGGCGAGGGAGACCTCCTCATATGCGGCTTCATAGGTGTTTACCTTCTTGCCTGTTCGTTTCGAGACAAGTCTGTCGAGGCAGGCGGACGAAACAATGCCCACTCCCCCTTCACGGGCAACGGCGCTGGCAAGAGGCGAGAGGGACACTCCGACCCCCATGCCGCCCTGAATGATCGGCAGGGGTACTTTTTTCCCTTTAATTACCAGTTGCGGCATTGACGAAAAAGGTTCCGGCAAAATCACCCCTCAAAATAAGTTGAAGGCATCTACGTTTAGCAATGAATCCAATAGACAGGAAGGTCGGCTTCGTTTCCTGAAAGCACGTATTTGCGCATACACTATGATTACTTATCGGGGATGAATTTATCAAGCGAAATGTTCACTTACAAAGGGCGGGCCAGAAAAAAATCAGGAAGACAGGGGTGAAAAAAGTGGCCGATATGGGCTATAATCTAATAAAAAAAATAAATAGATAATGCAGCGGAGGTAACGGTGGAACAAACAATCCCTGACAAGAAGATCAACATAAAAGGGCTCGTCTGTCCTTACACATTTGTGAAGGCGAAACTCGCAATAGAATCGATGGAGGTCGGGCAGATACTCGAGATACTTCTCGATTACGAGGAGGCGTCGAGGAGCATACCCAAGTCCATGGAAGACCATGGGCAGAAGGTCTTGAAGGTCGAAAAGGTGAGCGATACCGATTGGGTGCTGCAGATCAGAAAGGACAAGGACTGATGGATTTCACCGACGACCAGCTGATGCGTTACAGCAGGCATATCATCCTTCCCGAAGTCGGGGGGAAAGGGCAGGCGAAGATCGCCAAGGCAAAGGTATTCATCATCGGCGCGGGCGGACTGGGTTGTCCGGTAGGGTATTATCTCACCGCCGCCGGAGTCGGAACGATCGCCCTCATCGACAATGATACGGTCGAAATGAGCAACCTCCAGAGGCAGATCGCCCATAGTGTGCAGACTATCGGAATGCCGAAGGTGGAGTCCGCGAAGAAAACCTTTGAAGCGCTGAATCCCGATGTAAACGTCGTGGCAATCCAAAAAAGGATATCAAAAGACAATATTATCGATCTGATAAGGGATTACGATATCGTTGTCGACGGAAGCGATAATTTTCCGACAAGGTACCTCGTCAACGACGCGTGCTTTATGGCGCGAAAGCCTCTCGTCACCGGCGCGATTCTCAGGTTCGAGGGGCAGGTGACAACCATATTGCCCGGAGACGGACCCTGCTACCGGTGCCTTTTCGAGGAACCGCCGCCCCCGGGCCTTGTGCCTTCCTGCCAGGAGGCCGGTGTCCTCGGCGTTCTCCCGGGTGTCATCGGCGGACTGCAGGCCACCGAAGTGCTCAAATTGATACTCGGGAAGGGAGATGTGTTGAAAGGTGAACTTCTGATGTATAACGCGCTGAAGACCACCTTCAGGAAGGTAAGGGTGCCGAAGAACCCCTCCTGCCCTCTCTGCGGCGCGAAGCCTAGCATCACGGAGCTTATCGATTACAACGAAGGCTATTGCGCGATGTGAGTTGTCAACGCATGGCGAAGATACGGCTGTCGCAGCAGCTTTTTGACAGAATGATCGCCCATTGCAAGTTGGTCTATCCGCACGAGGCATGCGGCATCTTCTCAGGCAGGGACGGTGTTGCGGAAAAAATATACGAGATGCCTAACGTCGAAAGTTCCCCGGTAAGTTATATGGTTGATCCCAAGGCCCAGTTCGTGGCGATGAAGGAGATGAGAGAAAACGGAGAAACGATGGTTTCGGTCTATCACTCTCATCCGCAGTCTCTGCCATATCCTTCCGGGAAGGATATCGAACTCGCTTTCTATTCCGATGCCGTGTATATTATCGTCGGTCTGGGTGACATTGACCGACCCGAAGCGAGGGCATATACGATACGTAAAGGGAAGGTGAGGGAGGCGAGGATAGACATCGGGACTTGACGTTCAGGTGGTTCATGTCCTAAAATTAAACATGAGTGAGGCCGGTTGAAACACGCATAAAGCGGTGACAAACCGGAGAAAAGCAATAAACAACAGGGCCTTTATTTCGATTCATAGAGCATGATTTCGGGATAGGGCTTTTTTAATTTAGAAAATCGTTCCGGAGGAATATATGAACGGATTGAAGACAATTATGCTTATGATGTTGCTGACCCTTCTCCTGGTTTTCGGAGGGGCCGCCCTTGCAGGCAGGTCGGGGATGACTATTGCCCTTATTATCGCGTTCGGCATGAATTTCATAAGCTATTTTTTCAGCGACAAAATAGTGTTGAAGATGTACCGGGCGCAAGAGGTGACAGAGGCCGAGGCTCCGGTGTTATACAGGATAGTGAGAAGGCTGGCGCAGAAGGCAGGGATGCCGATGCCGAAGGTCTACATTATTCCGGATATGTCGCCGAACGCCTTTGCAACGGGGAGAAGTCCTCAGCATGCTGCGGTCGCCGCGACGGAAGGGATCATGCAATTGCTTACCGAAGAGGAACTTTCCGGGGTGATGGCGCATGAACTTACTCATGTGATGCACCGGGATATCCTTATCGGAACGGTGGCCGCCACGATCGCGGGCGCGATCAGCTATCTTGCGCAGATGGCGCAGTGGGCGATGATCTTCGGAGGAGGGAGACGCGATGACAACGACGGGGGGAGTCCGGTTGCGTCGCTCGTGATGATGATTGTGGCGCCCATTGCGGCTATGCTGATACAGATGGCGATTTCGCGCTCCAGGGAATATTCGGCGGATGAAGGCGGTGCGAGGCTCAACGGGAACCCGCTGGCGCTTGCAAACGCCCTGCGTAAACTCGCAAAGGGCTCGCAGATGATACCGATGCATGCGACTCCTGCGACTTCTCACATGATGATCGTAAACCCGTTCAGGGGCGGAGGTATCGTGAACCTTTTCAGTACTCATCCCCCGATAGAAGAGAGGATCTCGCGGCTCGAAGCGATGAGACGCGGAGAGTAGTCTCGTCGATACGAGCTGTCAATGACAATAACCGCGCGGGTCTGACCCGCGCTTTTTTGTTTCGGCCCACACATATTTTTCTGTCCTTTGAGGACGGAGAATACCCCCCATTCCCGAAAAGAAGTGACAGACCGTAGCGTATCTATTACCATGTAAATGTAAACATGAAAGACACTTTTCGTAATAAGACGACGAACTGGCATCTTAAGACGGCCGGCGAGGTTTTCGAAATCCTCCGGTCCTCTCCGGAGGGGCTCGACAATCAAGAAGCAAACAAGAGACTGGAAGAATACGGGCCTAATCTGCTGACGGAGAAGAAGAAGAGGTCTCCGTTTGCCTTCTTTCTCGACCAGTTTAAAGATTTTATGATCCTCGTCCTGATTGCCGCCGCGGTCGTGTCCGGGCTGATCGGAGAAGTGTCCGACGCAATTGCCATCGTCGTGATCGTCTCGCTGAACGCGGCCATCGGTTTTGTCCAGGAATACAGGGCTAAAAAGGCGATGGCCGCATTAAAGAGGATGGCTGCGCCCGAGGCGACCGTGCTGAGGGATGGAATGCCGGCAAAGATCGATGCCTGGCGCCTTGTACCGGGAGACGTGGTCATTGTCGAGCAGGGTGACGTGGTGCCGGCGGACATGCGAGTTGTCGAATCGGCCCGGCTGAAGACGGACGAGGCCGCCCTTACCGGCGAGGCTGCTGCGGTCGAAAAACAGCATACGGCCTTTCATGATGAGACGTTGCCGATAGGAGACAGGAGAAACATGCTGTATAAGGGGACTTTTGTCTCTTACGGCCGGGGGAAAGGCGTTGTGGTGGCTACGGGGATGCAGACCGAAATAGGCAAGATCGCTTCGATGCTCCAGGAGGAGGAAGAGGTGAAGACCCCTTTGCAAAAGAGGCTGGCAACCTTCGGCCGAAGGCTCGCCGTTGCGGTCCTTGCGATCTGCGGCATCGTCTTTGTTATGGGGGTCATGCGCGGGGAGCCGACTCTCCGCATGCTGCTTACGGCCATCTCTCTCGCGGTTGCTGCAATCCCCGAGGCGCTCCCTGCGGTGGTGACGGACAGCAGGGCTGTCACAAATATTTCTGTTCCATGTTAATATTATTAATAAAAAAAAGAGAGGGGTTCTATGGTAAGGGCTCAGGATATCATGAAGACCGGGGTGATCACAGTATTGCCCGAAACGACGGTCGAGGAACTCGGAAGACTTTTCATCGAACGGGGGATCAGCGGGGCTCCCGTGGTCGGTGCCGACGGGAAGTTGTACGGAATTGTAACGGAAAACGATCTGATCAAACAGAACCGTCGGTTTCATATCCCGACGATCATCAGGCTTTTTGATGCGTTTATTCCCTTGGAAGGTTCGTCTACGATGGAGAAAGAGATCAGGAGGATGTCCGCATCGAGGGTTTCCGAGATCTGCACGCACAAGGTGGTCACGGTCGCTCCCGAAACGCCTCTCCAGGAGATCGCAACGATAATGTCCGAAAAGGGGATCCATCTCCTTCCGGTAATGGACGCCGGGAAGATCGTCGGTATTATCGGGAAGATGGAAGTCATCAAGGGAAGCATGGGTGAAACTGGCGAGCGACAGTCCTGAGCGGACTGAGGAGTTGGGATACGCCCTGGGAAGACGTCTGAAACCGGGCGACGTCGTCGCGCTCTTCGGAGACCTCGGAAGTGGAAAGACAACGATGGTCAAGGGGATCGCGAGGGCCTTCGGCATTGCAGGACGGGACGTTACCAGCGCCAGTTTTACGATAATCGCGGAGTACCCCGCCCGACCGCCCTTGTTCCATATCGACCTGTACAGGGTGGAGAAGGAGGAGGACATCGACGCAACCGGCATATGGGATTGCATCGGCATGGATTCGGTGGCGGTCATAGAGTGGGCCGAGAAACTTGGGGACCGCTGCGGGAAAGAATGCATACGGGTGAGGATAAAGGATACCGGAGACGACAGGAGAGAGATCTCTATAGAGGGACTGGATGAAGAAGATCGGAATCATCTGTAAACCCGGTAGGCCCGAGCCGCGGGAGATTTTGAAGGAGCTTCTGCCCTGGCTGGAGCGGAAGGGGTACGAGACGTTCGTGGACTCACAGACCGCGGCGGCCCTCGGGGTGAAAGGCTTTACGAGAGCGGAGATCGCCGACCTCGTGGATGCGGTCCTCGTCCTCGGAGGAGACGGGACGATGCTCAGCGTGAGCAGGCTTGTTGCAGAAAGGGGCGTCCCCATACTCGGTGTCAACCTAGGAAGCATGGGATTTATCACGGAGGTCAACAGGGACGAGATATACGAGGCGGTCGACACGATGCTTTCCGATTCCTGCACCGTCGAAGAGAGGCTGATGCTCTCTGCCGGGATAATCCGGGACGGCGAAAGGGTCGCGGAGTATACGGTGCTAAACGACGTAGTGATCAACAAGGGCGCACTTGCGCGGATAATCGACCTCGACGCCTTCATAAACGGCATATACGTGACGACCTTCAAGGCCGACGGGCTGATCATCTCGACCCCCACTGGTTCCACTGCGTATTCTCTCTCGGCGGGCGGCCCCATTCTTTATCCCTCCCTCGGAAGCATCCTGCTGACGCCGATCTGTTCGCATACACTTACGAACAGGCCTATTGTTCTGCCGGACGATTTCACGATCCAGGTGGTCCTCAAGACCCTCAGTGAGGACGTGTATCTGACTCTGGACGGGCAGGTCGGTTTTTCTCTCAGGAAGGACGACGTGATCGAGATCAATAAGTCGCCGTTCAAGACGAAGTTGCTTATCCCCTGCGAGCGGGATTATTTCAATATCTTAAGGACAAAACTGAAGTGGGGGGAACGATGAGTACGGTCCGCCCTGGCGGCGGAATCCGGGACAATGGAAGATTCGCAAAGTAAGATTTACGATGAACTGAGGGCGGCCCTTCAATTTTATCAGGCCCTTGGTGTGGAGGCATTGCCGGTCCTCCTCCAGACCGTTCCGGACCGTCCCCGTGCGGGGGGCGGCAAAGCGGAGCTGCTGGCACAGCTCAGAGAAGAAATCGGCGATTGCAAGAGGTGCAAACTTTCAGAGGGCAGAAAGAACATCGTCTTTGGGGAAGGGGATGCCGGGGCACTTCTCATGTTTATCGGCGAAGGTCCGGGCAGGGAAGAGGACATCCAGGGAAGGCCTTTTGTCGGGGACGCAGGAATGCTGCTTACGAAGCTCATCGAAAAAATGAGCGTAGCGGAGAAGAACCTGACGAGGGCTGACGTGTATATCGCCAATATCGTCAAATGCAGACCCCCGATGAACAGGGACCCCGAAGAGGACGAAATCGCCAGCTGCCGCGGGTTCATCGAAAGACAGATAGAGATCATCAGGCCGGAGATAATTGTCACACTCGGAAGGATAGCGCTCCAGACCCTCCTGAAGAGACCTGGACTGAGAATCACGGCGGCCCGGGGGAATTTTTTCGAGTACAGGGGCATTCCGGTGATGCCTACTTTCCATCCCGCCTATCTCCTGAGAAACCCAAAGGACAAGTGGCTCACGTGGTCGGACGCACAGAAGGTCATGGAGAGGCTCGGCGGCCATGGTTAGTGCGGGAGTGCTTTGCCGTGGGAAATTCACGTAGGTCCGCACTTCTGGTCATTTTCCTGCTCGTGTTCGCGGTGTCGGCCGCCGGCGCTGAGAAGGAGAGGATACTCGCCACCGTGAATGGTGCGCCTGTCACTTTTTCCGATTACCGGAGGTTCGTGCTCAAGATCGACCCGTCCATGAGGACGGACGGTGTTGACGATGCGATATTGAAGAAGGTGATAGATGAGACGCTCATTCTGCAGGAAGCCTCCCGTCAGGGTATACGTGTCAGTGACAAGGAGGTGGAAGGGAGCATACGGGATTTCCTAAAGGAGAATAGTCTCACCGCAAAGGAATTCGAAAAGAAGATCAGCGCGCAGGGGATAAAACCTTCCGATTACCGCAGATGGCTCAAGGAGAATATCATCGTCCTGGTCAAGATGATCGGCAAGGAGGTAAACGATAAGACGGCCGTAAATGACGGTGAGATAAAAGACTATTATGAGAGAAACAAGGAGTGGTACCGGGAGGGGGAGGAAACGATACAGGTGAAGGCGATTCTGCTTAGACTTAGCGATACCCCCTCGCCTGCGGAGGCGACCTATCTGGAGATCAGGGCGATGAAGATCGAGGCGGACCTCAGACGAGGCGAGCCCTTCGAAAAACTGGCGGGCCTTTATTCCGAAGATCCGTCAAAAAAATCCGGCGGCGCTTGGGGAGAATTCAGAAAGGGCGACCTGGTACCGGCAATCGAAAAAAAATTGCTGCAGTTGAAGGAAGGCGAAGTGAGCGAGCCGTTGTGGAGGAAGGAAGGGCTCTATATCTTCGAGCTCGTGAAGCGGCAGGGCGAGAGATTCGCCCCCTATGAGAGCGTGAAGGGAGATATCGGCCGCACGCTCCTTAAGCAGAAACGGGACGAAAGATACTCCGAGTGGGTGAAGTCATTATGGGAAAAGGCGGCTATCGAGATACGCGTAAAATAGCTTTTCTGCTTTGCCTGGTGGTCTCGGGGATCGTCCTATGGACGGGTTCCGGTTCCGGCGGTACAGAGGGCGAAGCGGAACTTTTCGAGAGGGCTTACGGGTATTACCTTGATTATCAGCCCGGGGCGGCGGCTTCCGCATTCGGTCTATTTCTCGAAAAATTCGGCAAAAGCCCGGCCAGGGATGCCGCCCTCTTCTGGCAGGCGAAATCGCTTGCGTTGACCGGCAGGACGGAAGAGGCGGGAAAGATTTTTGCCACTATCAGAGAGGAGTACCCGGAGAGCGCCTTCGGAGAGTTTGCTCGGAAGGAACTCGAAGCCCTTTCCCTGCACGCGAGTCAGGAGGGAGGCGTGGATAACGGGGCCAAAGGGCAGACGAAAGGCGACGGCAGGGAGCAGGGCTGTGAAGGACTGAGGGCCGATACGGAGAAGTGCGCCGCAGAAGTAAAGGAACTTACCGCCCGCCTGCGCGAGAGCGAGACAAAGACCGCCAGCCTTACGGCCGAGCAAGAGAACGGCGCAGCCGAAACAAGAAAGGCACTGAAAGAACGGGATGAAGCGGTCGCCGCGTTGAGGGACGCTGAGCTGAAACTGCCGGAAGTCAATGACGTTGCAATCCGTCTCAGAGAAAGGGAAAAGTTCCAGAGGGAGCAGGACGAATACATAAAGAAGCTTAAGGAAGAGATGCGTGCCCTGACAAAGGGCATGAAAGAGAGGGACGGGAAACTTTCTGAGGCTGAAAAGACGATCGCTCTGCTTCGGGAGCAACTGGCCGCGGGAGGCGATGTACAAAAGAAGGCTGAAGACAGGCAGGCGGAGCGGGACAACGAGGATATCGGGAAACTCAAGAAGGCGTCTGAAGACACGGCGCGCGACATTGAGGCGCTTGCGAAAAAACTGGAGGAGGCGGAAAGGGCGCTTGCCGAAAAGGAAGATGAAACGAAGCGGCTGACCGCCGAGAAAAAAATGTATGAAGAGAATCTCGGGAAATACGAGGCCGCGACGACCGAATTGAAGAGAATGAGAGACGAGTATGAGAAGTTGAAGGCCTGCAGTGCTGTACATGTGGCGTCTGCGGCGCGGGAGGATACTGGCGTATCGGCCGAAAAACTGAAAGGACAATTTGCGGACCTGAAACAGGCGCATGAAGCACTGCTCGAGCGGGATCGCGGACTGGAGGCGGAGATTGAGGCCTTGAAAGAACGAATAGGCCGGTACGAGATGCCGGTGGTGAAGATAAGAGAGAAGGCGTATAGCATGATGGAGATCGCAGAGCACAGCCGGTTCGCTTCGGCGGTGCTGTCGAAAATAGGCGCCTCTCCTTCCTGGAGAAAGGGAGATGTATATGAGGATTTTATAACCGAGCGGCTGCTCCTGGGGAAGGCAAGCGACGGTGACATGAGCAAGGCGAAGGACGAGGTTCGAAAGCTGGTGGGTAAGTATTCCCTCGACGGGGATGAAACGCAGTATCTTATGGAATATCTGGCTATTGAAGAGCTGCTCAGAAGGAAAAAAGAGGGTGGAGCGGTGGACGAGGGCGCGGTACGACACTATTATGAGGATAACAAAAATGATTATCTGGAGATGAAAGAGGTCCGTACCATCAGCTACCTCGTGATGAAATACCAAAGGGGAGAAAAACTCGGGAGCGTTGCGCTGGTGTCCGAGCTTCAGCGTGAAGCGGGGAAGGGAAAATCCTTTGAAGATATCGCGAGGTCGCGGCCCGGCACGGTATCGCTAAAGCGCGTAGGACTCGAAGAGCTTCCCGCGTGGATAGCGGAGAAGATAAGGATGCTGAGGGACGGGGAAATCAGCAGTATATTCACCGAAAAACAGTTTATCTTGCTCAAGATGCAGGTGAAAGGCCCTGTCTATCGTAAGTACGAAGACGTGAGGGAGGAGATCAGAAAAAAGCTTTCCCCGAAGGGGGAAAGTCCCGTTGACATCGAAACGTGGATCCGGGAAGTCAGGAAAGAGGCGGTCGACATCAGATGACGGCGATTTATTTTTCCCCTTTCCGCAGCCGCGATTTCCTAAATTCCTCAGCAAAGAAAAGCAAAAAGGCGAAAGGCAGAAGGACAAGCCATATATGCAACGGGAGGGGAGAGGTTGAAAATATACTGTTGCCCCAAGGTGTATAGACGATGAAAAGCTGAAGGCAGAGTTCAAAACCTATACCAAGGAAGATCATCCGATTCGTGAAGAGTCCCAGCCCCAGTACAGATTCTTTCGATGACCTGCACGCAAAGACATTACTCGCCTGTGTTATCACGATAGCGGTCAGGCAGGCTGTTGTGGCCTGCATATAGAGGATATTGTTACGCTGAAGCATGGTCCCCCAGTTCCAGCCCCCTCCATACATCACATAGAAAAACCCGAACATGCATGCCGCTGCCTCGATAGGACCGAGGAAGAGATAAGCACGGGAAAGGACTGAAAAATCAAGGAGTCTTTTATCCATGCTTCTTGGCTGCTGCTTCATAACAGAAGGCGTTGGCTTTTCCGTGCCGAGCCCGAGAGCAGGTAGCATGTCCGTGCCGAGGTCGACTGCCAGGATTTGCATGATTGTAAGCGGCAGGGGAATCTTCAGCAGGATATAGGCAAGATAGGGCACTGCCTCCGGTATGTTTGATGCGAATATATAGGTGATGAACTTTCTGATGTTCTCATACACGGCCCTCCCTTCCTCAACCGCATTGACGATGGTGGCAAAGTTGTCGTCGAGGAGTATCATGTCAGCAGCCTCTTTTGCAACATCAGTTCCGGATATCCCCATGGATATACCGATATCTGCCTTCTTAAGAGCAGGGGCATCATTTACGCCGTCACCGGTCACTGCGACCCTCTCCCCTTCTTCCTTCAGGACTGAGACGACCCTCATCTTGTGCTTTGGTGTCATGCGTGCGAAGATTATCTCCTTTTCGGAGAGCTTTTTCCTGAGTTCCCGGTCGCTCATATTCACGAAGTCGGCCCCTTCGATCACCACAGGCTCTCTCTTCACAAGGGCTATTTCGCGCGCTATGGCAACTGCCGTCCTGCTGCCGTCACCGGTGATCATGATTACTTTGATGCCAGCGTCATGACATTTTTCGATCGCATCACGCACTTCAGGACGTGGCGGGTCTTCCAGCCCGATCAGTCCGGCGAAAACGAGATCAGTTTCAAGAGAATGGGGATCAGGGACCGGGGATCGGGAAATATCTTTTTCATGCCCCTCTTGTTTTTTGTCCTTTGCTCCCTGCCCTTTGCTTTCCTTATACGCAAACGCCAGCACTCTTAATCCCATATCCATCAGCTGGCGGCAGGCCTCCGATGCCTTCTGTCTGAAGGCATCGTCCATCTGCTGCTCAGTTCCGTTCACCAGGGATCTGCAGCATAAGAGAAGGATGCCTTCCATGGCGCCCTTGGTAAAGACATATTCCCTGTCTGCAACCCTATTCAGGGTCGTCATCCTCTTCCGGTCGGCGTCAAAGGGGATTTCTGAGATGCGCTTTGCCCCGGAGTCGCCGATACGCTCTCTCGCAAGCTTCAGGAGCGCTGTTTCGGTCGGGTCGCCTCTGTATTCATTGTCGGCAAAACGGGCATTATTGCACAGAAGCGCTGTCTGCATAAGCATATCGCCGGCTTGTGGACTATAATCTTTTGCATCAATGACCTGATCGTCTTTCCATATTTTTGCCGCAGTCATTCTGTTTTGGGTGAGCGTGCCCGTCTTGTCGGTGCAGACGACAGTTACACAACCCAGCGTCTCTACAGAGGATAGGTTCTTGATCAGGGCCTTCCGTTTTCCCATTCTCTGGGATGCCATCGCAAGGGAAAGGGTGACTGTCGGCAGCATACCCTCAGGGATGAGTGCCACTGTGATGCCGATGGCAAAGATGAAATTGTCCCAAAAGCTCCTCCCGATAAAAAAGCCGAGGGCAAAGAAGAAAATGCCTACCAATGCCGCGATGGTCGCCACAAGGCGTGTTGCTTTGACGATCTCTTTCTGGAGGGGGCTAAGGCCCGGTTCGACTGCGCTGGTCAGATGGGCTATCCTGCCGAACTCGGTCCCCATGCCGGTTGCAAAGACGAGCGCCTTCCCGGACCCACTTGTTACTGTCGTGCCCGCAAAGACAATATTGGGACTTTCCAGTAGCTCGCCCTCCGAAGGCATATGGTCCCTGAGCCTGGCTTCCGACTCGCCAGTAAGGGATGCATTATTGACCTTCATCATGGAGCTTTCCAGCAGCCGCGCATCGGCGGGTATCATGTCGCCTTCGGCAAGCAGGATGATGTCACCCGGTACTACTTCTCGCGAATGGACACTGTTTTCCCTCCCCTCCCTTACGATCCGCGCACAAAAGGGCAGGAGTTTTTTCAGGGCCTCGAGTGCCTTTTCTGCGCGGTATTCCTGTATAAAGGTGAAGATCGCATTGATGAAGATGACGCCGATGATCGCAAAACCGAGTCTGGACATGCCTTCTCCCGGATGGAGATAGGCCGAGAGAAACGAAAGGCCTGCGCCTATCCAGAGCAATATTGCCAGAAAATGAGTGAACTGTCCCAGGAACCGCATGAAGAGGGGTGTCCTGGCTACGGCACTGATTTCGTTGAACCCGTTCTCTGAAAGTCTCTTCGCGGCCTCGGCATCCGAAAGACCGTTCTCCGAGCTTACCAGCTGCCTGAGGGCATCCTCCCTAGAAAGGCTGTTAATCTTCATGCCGCGGCTTCAGGATGATGAGGTCGCAGGGTGTTTCCCTCAGGACTTCCTCAACAGGGCTGCCTTTTATCAGGGTTGTCAGCAGGCTCCTTTCGCTTGCACCCATGATGATCAGATCGTGCCTTTTTGCTGCGGCCTCAATGGTGATGCTCCTCGCTGTTTTACCGGGCAAGAGCCTTCCTTCATGTTCGATCTCGTATTTTCTTAGATACTCCATGAATCCGGAGACTCCCTCGGGAAGCCTTTTTTCCCATTCATACGGGGTGAGATGTATTTCGCCATGAAAAAAACTTGTGATAGGTTTTATGGCGTGAAATGCGACCACCTTTGCGTTACAGCACTCGGCCATCTTTGCGGTGAACCATGCCCTTTCTCTCACCTTGCTGATCCTCGCCTTGAGAGGGACAAGTATCTTTGTCGGCCGCATCTTTCCCATATGGACCACTCTCATGAGGGCAACTGAGCAGGGGAGTTTAAGAGAAAGGCTGCGTGCGACGGTGCCGGCGTAAAATCTCCGCTCGACATCTTCTCTGCGGGTTGCGGCAAACAGCAGATCGACCCTTTGATTTCTGACAATCGCCCTGATTTCTTCTACCGCCTGGCCGGTTCGTGTTATGCTCTCGGTCTTGATTCCCGTCTTCTCCGCCTCGACGAAGAGCCTTTTCATCGCCTCCTGCGCATGGTCGAAGACGGACGGGGGCGCGTTTTTATCGGCTATAAAGCAGAGGTAGAACTCTGCACCGCAGACGCGTGCCAGGTGAAGGGCATACCGGGCGGCGACTTCGGAATTGAGATGCTCGTTGACCGCAGCGAGGATTCTCCTGTACATGGTTAATTACAACGTATCACCTGCTGCGCGGGAAAGCAACGGAATCCGAATGATCTTCCTTCAGGGGATGTCGGGGCGATTCGGCAAGGCGGTTTGCAATCTTTCCTTCAACCTCGTATAGCGCATTTTGGGTTTGTCATTTCTGATCGCGATCCCGAGCGCCTTTCTCGTGCCGATGAGGACGACCAGCTTTTTCCCGCGGGTGATCGCCGTGTAAAGGAGATTCCTCTGGAGCATCATGTAATGCTGGGTGAGGAGCGGCATCACAACCGCCGGGTATTCGCTGCCTTGCGACTTGTGGACCGAGACCGCATAGGCCAGCACGATCTCGTCGAGTTCCGTGAAATCATATTGTACCAGTTTCCCGTCGTAGTCCACCGTAAGTTCCTGCTCTTCCCTGTCGATCGAAAGTATCCTTCCGATATCGCCGTTATAGATGTCCTTGTCATAATTGTTTCGTATCTGCATTACCTTGTCGCCTCTCCTCAGTGCTTTTTCTCCCCTGAGCAGTTCGTCCCCGGAGGGGTTCAGGTGCTTCTGCAGTTCGAAGTTCAGGTTGGTCGCTCCTACCACTCCGCGGTGCATCGGTGCCAGCACCTGTATGTCCCGCATCGGGTCTAAGCCGAATTTTTCAGGTATCTTTTTCCCGCACATATTCAGAATCATCCTGCAGACTTCTTCCGGGTCCTCCAGTTCGATAAAGTAAAAATCCTGCGGGACCTCTTTCTTTGAGGAAAGGAAGGGGAAATCGCCGTGGTTTATCCTGTGGGCGTTGACGATGATAAGACTCTCCCCGGATTGTCTGAATATCTCATCCAGTTTCACCGTAGAAACCCGGCGTGAACAGATAATATCCGCGAGCACGTTCCCGGCACCCACCGATGGAAGCTGATCGGCATCTCCGACGAGGACCAGCGCCGCGGTTCCCGGGACGCCTTTCAGTAGGTGATACATGAGCGCAGTATCGATCATGGAAGCTTCATCGATTACGACCATGTCAGCGTTGAGGGGGAAATCCGCATTCCTTTTGAATCCACCCTGTTTGGGACTGAACTCCAGAAGCCGGTGGATCGTCTTCGCCTCCTGCCCGGAGGCTTCAGAGAGCCTTTTGGCGGCACGGCCGGTCGGCGCGCCCAATACGACCTTCCTGCCCTGACTGCCGCAGATCTTTATAATGGATCTGACGATCGTCGTCTTCCCTGTGCCGGGTCCTCCGGTGATCACAAGCACCTTCTTATCGAGCGCTTCTTTGACGGCCCTTACCTGGTTTGCCGCGAGGGTGATGCCGAGATCTCTCTGCACGTCTTCGATCGCTTTTTCCCGGTCGAAGCGGAGCACATCGGCGCCCCGCGCCATGATCCCCGCGAGGCTTTCGGCGATCCCCTTTTCCCAGTGAAGGAATTCAGCAAGATAGACAGGCCTTTCGGGCCCCCCCCCGCCTTCCGGAACGTCTTCGACGAGGATTTTCTTTTCACTCGAAATCTTTTCTATCGCCTGGATGACGAGCGAATTGTCCACCGCCAGCATCTTTTGACACTCTTCCGTCAGCGGTCCGAAGGGGTAATATACATGGCCTTCGGCGGCAAATTGCCCCAGTATGTGAAGAATTCCCGCCTCGGCCCGCAGTGATGAATCTCTCGGAATGCCCAGTTTTTCGGCTATCTTGTCAGCCGTGAGGAACCCTATCCCGAATATCTCCGACGCCAGCCTGTAGGGATTTTCTCGTACAACCCTGACGGAATTTTTTCCGTACTGCCGGTAGATCTTCACCGCGTAGGAAGTGCTCACTTCATGGCCCTGAAGAAAGAGCATCACGTCACGGACCTCTTTTTGCTCGTCCCAGGCCTTTTTTATCATGCCGATCCGCTTGCTTCCGATACCGTCGACCTCGGCGAGCCTTTCGGCCTTCGTCTCGATGACAACCAGGGTGTCCTGCCCGAATTTTTCGACGAGCCTCTTTGCCATCACCGGACCGATGCCTTTGATGAGGCCTGATCCGAGATACCGCTCGATCCCCTTGATTGTCGCCGGCAGCACTGATTCGTAAGAAGCGATCTTGAATTGTTCCCCGTACCGGGGATGCCGCTCCCAGGTACCTTGCAGCCGCAGGACTTCTCCGGGCGCAACCGAGAGGAGGTTGCCTACTATTGTCACGAGGTCGCGCCGGCCCTGCACCTTAAGCCTGGCGATGGTGTAGTGGTTTGACTCGTTGCAATACGTGACGCGTTCCAGCTGCCCCTGAAGTTCCGTATACATGCAATCCCCGTGTAAAAGGATTCGGCGGCAACGCCGTTCTATTAACATAACATCAACGGGCGCTCTAATCCAATGCGGGAAAAATACCCGGGCAGATGAGGGAACGAAAAAAAGAGAAGGGGAGGCCGGGCCTCCCCCTTATGAAGTCTTCAAAGTTAACTTCTTCCTTCTCAATGGCCGGCCGGGAAAAAGGTATAGCTCACCCAGACCAGAAACCCCAGAAGAACAGTCCCCAGTATCAGGCTGTACCCAATAAGCTTCTTCTCGACAGGGAGAAGGTCCTCGTATTCCATCTTTTTAAGTTCTTCCGACAACTTAGGTTCTTCAGTCATATGACCTCCTATTAAATCGTTTAGCCGGTTACCAGCGGCGGTTTCACTCCGTGGAAAAACAACCACGAAATGAACAACCCTATCCAGATGATAAACCCGAAAAGACACAGCAGATACACCGCCGCCAACCTGCCTATGCCCTCTTCCCATAGCTTCTTGAAGTTAGACACAACACCGATCGTAAAAAAGGTCATGGTGAAGAAAATGCCTCTAAAGACATTCCCCTCTCCCATGGCCGCTTTTGTCTTACCCATTAAAGCGGGGGAGTTAACACCGATATACAATATCACTAGGAATGTGACCACATACCCGATGACAAACTTTGGAAATCTGTCCCAGATTTGTCCAGGCCTGACCCTTTCGCCCGGCTTGCACTCTATCACCGTGCACCATACTATCGCAAGTATGAATGCCCATATCCCGATGAAGACGTCGATGAAGACCTTCACTGTTGTGGCAGCGCCCATTATCCAGCCGTCCTTGTAATTTACCCCCTCTGACGCCAGGGCTTTAGCCCGTATGAGTGAGTCAGCGACGGCCCCGCTTGCCACCGCTGCGCCGTCGGTCTTTACGGCAAGACCCATCCAGGCACCTGCCACCATCGGTTCTTTATAAAGGAACTCCTCCGCGATGAAGGGGAGAACCAAAAGCTCAACCACTGCGAAGATAACGACAAGAGAAGACACCATGATGGGTATCATTGGCCTGGCCTTTATAGCGCCTCCTGTTGCTATGGCGGCCGAAACACCGCATATGGATATACCCGACGCAAGCGGCGCAGCCCATTCCCTGCTGAATTTGAAATACTTGCGTGCAATGTAATAGACCAGCGCCCAATAGATCAGATATGCCTCGACGATGGCGCAGAGCCCCCTGAACATTACCGCTGTGGCCAATCCCAGTTTCTCAGCGGCAGTGATCCCCAAAAACCCGCCAAGAATGACAATGGCGGTCTTGATATAGAGTTCCGGCCTCACCGCCTCCTTTATCGCACCGGCAAAACCCTGGAAGAAATTGCCGACGATCAAGCCAACAACTAGGGCCACTATAAATCCGGCCTCTGGAGTCAATTTCAGAGACCACGTTATTCCGAATTTCTTCATGTCGGGAGGTGTAGTCACCGCAATATTAGCCCAGCTTCCTATGATCCAGCAGAGGTAGCTGATGAAGAACACTATCGTAAACCCAACGACGAATCTGCCTATTTTGGCCTTCAGGGCAGCAGCACCGATCGTCATGACGGCCAACAGGAATACATACGTTGCGACCAGGGACCCGATTCCTCCCAAGTCGGCAAATGGTTTGGCGACTGGTTTCAGTGCCTTTGACAGGTCTGTCCATATGCTCGTTGTTATTCCGAATCCCAGGAGATCGATCCCAATATACACTCCGAGGGAGAGGAGGAATATGAAAAGCCCTATCCAGACAGCCAGCCAATCTTCACTGATGCCCCTTTTCTCTGTCGTGCATGTCTCTTGGCTGTTGCATTGTCCCTCAGCGAGTTTGTCTTCATCGATGCCCTGCTTCTTTTTTTCCATACAATAACCTCCCTAATTGGGAATGATGTGTTTTACATGGTTAAAAATCAGTAAGACTTCTCTTTCCCCTGAGAAAAAGCACGTCCTGAGAAATCCCAACTCCTTTTCCAAAGACATGTAATCTTCGAAGTCCTTAACCCCTCTGCTATTTTTTTTGCAATGCTTCTACAGCCTTGATGGTATTATTGATCTTTACGAAGTTATACCATTGCTCATTCTCCACAGGATATTTCACATTGCTGCCCCAGACCTGCCATGAATCGTCCCAGTTGGCAACATTATGGTATCCAAGCAGTCGGAGCGTCAGATACGTCCAGGTAGACCTTGTTCCGGTCTGGCAGTGAAGGATCACCCTTTTGTCCTTAGGGACATCTTTATAAACTGCTGCCTGCTCACTGGCTGAAAGCATCCTGTAGGTCTTAGGGTCAAAGCTCTTCTGTACAGGTATATTTATAGCGCCCTTCAAATGTCCGCCCCTCAATGCCCTTATATCAGTCCCCTCGAACTCAGCAGGTGTTCTTGCATCTACTATTACGACATTATGCTCTTTCCCCTCAACTACGCTAAGCACTTCAGCCGATGAAGCTAACCTGGAGGCGCTCAGATGGGCTTTAAATGCAGCGGCAGGAGGCTTGTTTCCCTTGATCTCTGACTTGCCTCCATCTGCTACCCATCTCTCGAAACCCCCATCGTAGTAACTTACTGTGCATTTCAAGTTAGAGCTATTGCAACCCAAATATTCCAGAACCCAGAAGGGCACTGTGTTTTCGTAAGTCTCATTCGCCTTGCCGTACAGGATTATGTGTTTATCATTACTTATGCCGGCGTCGCCTAAAATCTTCTCGATTTTGGGTACTATTGTATATGCCCTTGCAGTGGCATCTCGCAAAACTTTAGC
Organism: Nitrospirota bacterium; assembly: GCA_021811105.1. GTDB lineage: Bacteria > Nitrospirota > Thermodesulfovibrionia > Thermodesulfovibrionales > UBA6898 > Sulfobium. The sequence continues at coordinate 26,105 of JAJZPM010000038.1, forward strand.
CCCCATACCACCCAGGTTTATGGCTCCGGGTATATGTCCTTCCTTATACTCCTTCGCATCCCTTACATCCAGGATTACCAGGTCGGGCTTGCCTATGCTGTCAGTAACCATCTTACTATCAGCCAGCAAGTTAGGATTTGCAAATTCGGCGCAATAGCCGGCTGTGCCGACAAACAGAAACACCAGAATGGAAAAGAAGACAATAGTTGCTTTTTTTTGTGACATGTTGATACCTCCCACTGTTATTTGGCCGTTTGCAGGCCTTATTTCTTTTTAAAAAAAACCTCCTTCCCTGATGTATTGAGCCACTCGTTCCTTCATCCTGCCAAGAACAGGCATAAGAGTTGATCGGAACATTCATCCTTTTATCAGTTTGCAATAAGGAGACCACCTTGTAAGCCCTTGAATTGTAAGCTGGAAATAAAAAGATGCAAAAAATAGGGTTTACCGATTTGGCCTATAGTGGACAGTTTTTCTCTCTCTTTGTCCCATTTGGGACAATTCATTGTAAGATACGTGTTACAATATACAGGAGTGCACATGGACCGTATGGCATACCACATTGCTGAAGAATTCCTCATCGCTGCGATTTGCCTCGTCCTCGGCCTGAGGTCCCTCATGACCTACAGGAAATGCGCCGGCACCGCTTGCGGCGCAGACGTTGCAGGCCGCATCTACCTCATGTCCATGGGCTTTTTTCTCCTGTCAGTCAACAGCCTCTTTCACTCGGTGGTCCACGTGTTCGGCCTCAGCAAAAACCTGTTGTTCCATACACTGGCCGGATACACACTCGGTCTTCTTCTGATTATTTTTTCGGTCTCATTCAGGGACCCTTCGGGGAAGAAGCTTCTTCCCGTTGTCCTCTATGCCCCTCTTCTCGCCATTCTCCTGCCGTGGATACATCAAGTTCTCCCCCCGTTTACCGAATTAAGACCGCTTCTGTGGGTTTTGATCACCTACCTTTCCGGCGTGCTATCCATGCTCTTCGTGGCCCTCTTCCGGAACACCGGCCTCAGGTCCTATCTCCTCATCTCGGGAGGCTTTCTGCTCGGCGCGGTCTCAGGCATTTTTCTTTTTTTCCCCAGTGCGATCGGCTCGGCCCCCTGGGAATACGGCCACCTTTTGAGGCCGCTCGGCTTTCTCGTTCTCCTTTTTGCGTTGCGCGAAGAGAACCTGAAGAGCCTTAGCGGAAGCATCTTATACCGCGCGCTGGTCGCCTTCAGCCTTCTCGCAGCGATACCCCTCATCTTTTTCGGAGTCGCCATATTTTATGATGAGCTGACTCCCTTCGGCATCGTGGAGCGGCGTTTTCTGATATTTGCCCTCATTCTCACGACGCTCGCGGCGGCGCTGATATTCGGTATCGGCATAGTGTCAAGACTGCTCAGACCCCTCCTGGAATTGCGGAAAGGAGTTGATACCTTGGCCAAAGAGGGGTTCGAAAAGGAACTGCAGATACATACGGGCGATGAGATCGAAGAACTGTCCGCCGCCTTCAATAAAGTGGTTTTCGAACTCAAGGAAAGCGTGAGAGGGCAGGAGAAGCTGAGCCGCCTTGCAGCGATGGGAGAGCTCTCGGCTAGACTCGCGCACGAGATAAGGAATCCCCTTGACGCGATAGCCGGGGCCTCCTCCTATATCGGCAGGAATTATAAGGGCCGGCTGATCTCGGAATTCCTGAAGATCATCAAGGAGGAGGTGGACCGGATCAACATTATCACGACGAGCCTCCTCAATTTCGCAAAGCCTGTTTCGCCGCTGCCTGTGTTATCGGACGTCAACAAGGTGATCGATGAGACGGTCGACCTGTTCAAGCAGGAGTTTGCGGACAATGGCGTCCTGCTGGAGTCGGAGCTGAGCCGCGATCTGCCGCTCACCCTGCTCGACAGGAATCAGATCAAACAGGTGCTCATCAATCTCCTGCTGAATGCGCTCGATGTATCGGGGCGGGGGCAGAAGGTGCGGATCATAAGCGGCAGGGAAGACGGCGCCGTCGTCGTTTCGGTGAGGGACTTCGGACCGGGCATACGTGAAGAGGACCTCGGGAATATATTCAGGCCTTTTTTTACCACAAAAACAAAGGGCACCGGGCTTGGGCTGTCCATAGCAGAAATGATCGCCGGCGAACACGGAGGTGAGATTATGGTGAAGAGCAACGAAGGAGACGGCAGCATGTTCAGTCTGTTGCTGCCCATCAGAAGATGAAACAGGCGGTCCTTGTCGTTGATGACGAAAAAAACATCCTGCGGATTATTGCCGCGTCACTAAAGGCCGAGGGGTATCAGGTCGAAACGGCCAGGAGCGCGGAAGAGGCAATTTCGAAGTTCGCCCACGGGCATCTCGACCTTGTCATATCTGACCACCGGTTGCCCGGCATGAGCGGGACCGACCTGCTGGCCCATATCAAGGCGAAAGACCCTGATATGCCCTTTCTCGTTCTTACGGCATACGGTTCGATCGAAAAGGCAGTCGAGGCGATGAAGAAAGGGGCATACAGCTATCTCACCAAGCCCGTCAACATGGATAGTCTTGTGGTCCTTGTGAGAGAGGCCGCTGAAAAGAGACGCCTCCTCATCGAAAACAGGACGCTGAAAAAGGAGCTCTCCGGAAGGTATGGATTGGAAAATATGCTCGGCAGGTCGGCCGCGATCAGGGATGTATTCTCCACGATAGGGAAGGTGAGTGCTACCGGGGCCAGTGTGATGATTACGGGGGAAAGCGGCACCGGAAAGGAACTCGCGGCGAGGGCGATTCACCAATTGTCTGCGAGGAAGGATGGACCGTTTGTTCCCATAAATTGCGCCACGATCCCGTTAGACCTGCTTGAGCCGGAATTGTTCGGTTACGAGAAGGGCGCCTTTACCTGCGCCTATGAGCGGAAAATCGGGCTTTTCGAGACAGCACACGGCGGCACGCTCTTCTTTGACGAGATAGGCGACCTCGACTTGTATCTTCAGAAGAAGCTTTTGCGGTTCTACCAGGAGAGGGAATTCTACAGACTGGGCGGCAAGAAACCGATCAAAGTCGACGTGAGGATCCTCGCCGCCACCAACCGCGACATCGAAGAGGCTGCAAGAGCGGGTGCATTCCGCGAAGATCTCTTCTACCGGCTGAACGTGATTTCGATACATATGCCTCCCCTCAGGGACAGGAAGGAGGATATCCATCTTCTTGTAAATCATTTCCTCGACGCCTGTAACAGGAAGTTTGCGAAGAACCTCAGGGGGTTCGATTTTTCGGTCATAGAGGCCTTCATGGATTATGACTGGCCGGGCAATGTCAGGGAACTTGAGAACGTAATAGAAAGGGCCGTGGTGTTGTCTCCCCACGACATGATCACGCGCAGTTATCTTCCCAAGAAACTTGCGGATCTGGGCGCAAGGGAGTTGCCGGGCCTTGCCGAAGGGAATTTGAACCTTGTTGAGATAGAAAAAAAGGTTATTCTTGCGGCACTCGACAAGTCCGGCTGGAACCAGAGCAGGACTGCGGCCGTTCTCGGGATCTCGAGGAAGCAGTTGAGGACGAAGATGAAGAACCTGAAGATTACGCCGTCCTAACGTCTTTTTTTCTCTGCGATATTCTTTGTGCTAATATAGAATTTGACGGTTTTCGTCGACGCCTGCACGTTTTTTTGCAGATACGAATAGTGAAAGATTTACGGCAGTCAGGAGGAGAAATGGTATCGAGAAACAGAGTATTGCGTAACGCGCTCTTATTAATTGTCATGTTGCTGGCGACAGGCCTTTTGGCGCAGGTCCTATTCCCGGCGGAGTCATCTGCGGCCGCTCCGGCGATATCGCGGAAGTCGATCGATTCGTTGACGACGATAGGAAAGGCGATGGCGGAGATTTCAGCTGCGGTAAAGCCGGCAATCGTCAATATATCCACCACCAGGACTGTGAAGGTGCCCGGAAACGACCCCTTTGCTGAGGACCCTTTCTTCAGGCATTTTTTTGGCGATAACCTTCGCCGGCAGCCGAAAGAGCAAAAGTCTGCAGCCCTCGGGTCTGGTGTAATAGTATCGTCCGACGGGTATATCATTACGAATTATCACGTTGTGAAAGACGCCGACGAGATAAAAGTGCTTCTTGCCGACAAAAGGGAATTTTCCGGCAAGGTGATCGGCTCCGATCCCAAGACAGAGATATCGGTCGTCAAGATCGATGCGAAAGACCTCCCGACCCTTCCCTGGGGGAATTCTGATTCGCTGGAAGCCGGTGACCTTGTACTCGCAGTAGGCAATCCTTACGGACTGAACCAGACGGTGACCATGGGGATCGTCAGCGCGGTCGGCAGGGCGAACGTAGGGATCGCCGACTACGAGGATTTCATCCAGACGGACGCTCCGATCAACCCCGGAAATTCCGGGGGGGCGCTCGTCAACGTGCGTGGCCAGCTTATCGGGATCAACACCGCGATTTTCAGTACGAGCGGAGGGTATCAGGGCATCGGGTTTGCGATTCCGAGCAACATGGTCAGAACGATCATGGAGAGCCTCGTCAAAGAGGGCAAGGTCATAAGGGGGTGGCTCGGGATCTCGATCCAGCGGATTACTCCGGACCTCGCGAAGCAGTTCAACCTTAAGGACGAAAACGGCGTCCTGGTAAGCGATGTGACAGAGAACGGTCCGGCGGAAAAGGCCGGGCTGAAGAGGGGCGACGTGATCCTGGAATATGACGGGAAAAAGACCGATGAGCCGGGCCTGTTCCGTAACATGGTTGCCAATACGGTCCCGGGCGAAGAACACAGTCTGAAAGTATTGAGAGACGGAAAGGTGGTGACGTTAAAGGTCACCATCGGCGAACTTCCCCCGGAGGTGCAGCAGGCTGAAAACGGCGCCTACCAGAATGCCCTGCGGGGGATAGGAGTGCAAGACATCACCCCGGACATCGCCAAGAGACTTGGTCTGCCTCCGAAGGTTAAAGGCGTGATTGTTAACAACGTCGACGAAGATAGTCCCGCATACGGGGTATTGGCCCAGGGAGACGTGATCCAGGAGATCGACAGGAAGAAGATCACTAACGTGAAGGACTACCAGCAGATCGTCCCGACGATAGGGCGGGACAGCAACGTACTGCTGCTCGTCTACCGCAGAGGATCGTCGCTGTTTATCACGCTTTCTAGTCAGAAATAGAGGAAGTTTATTTCAGACCCGCGGCACAGATATGCCCGGGCCGCGGGTCTGTTCAGTCGGCTTCGGTGATTCCGTACCGCTTGATTTTGTAGCCGATCTGCCGTGGAGTGAGGCCGAGCAGTCTGGCAGCCCTTGCCTGGACCCAGGCGGTCTTCCTCAGTGCATCTATTATCTGCGCCTTTTCTATATCGGCGATGGCGGCCGGCAGGGCGTCTCTTGTCCGGATCGCGCGTGCGGCTTTCAGAGAGCCATCGCGTATATTCAGGGGAAGGTCGGCCAGAGCGATGACCTTTTTTGCCGACATGACCACAAGCCTTTCGATCGTATTTTCGAGCTCTCTGACGTTCCCGGGCCAGTCGTATCCGATAAGCGCATCGAGGACCTCCGGGGTGATCTTCAACAACTTTGCGTTTTCCTCGTTGTACTTCGCGAGAAAATGATCGACGAGCACGGGGATGTCGACCTTTCGCTCCCTGAGGGGCGGCAGATAGAGGGGGACGACGTTGAGACGGTAGTAAAGGTCTTCCCTGAATCTGCCTGAAGAGACCAATTCCTCGAGGTCCCTGCTCGTCGCGGCGATGAGCCTTATGTCGACCTTTATCGTTTTTTCGCCGCCGACCCTCTCGAACTCCTTTTCCTGCAGTACCCTGAGGATCTTCGGCTGCAGGGTCAGGGGCAGGTCCCCGATCTCATCCAGAAATATCGTCCCTTTGTCGGCAAGTTCGAAGCGGCCTTTTCGCATCGTCATCGCTCCGGTAAAGGCCCCTTTTTCGTGGCCGAAGAGCTCGGATTCGAGAAGCCCTTCCGGTATCGAGGCACAGTTGAATTTGATGAAGGGCTCACGGGCCCGCGGACTCATAAAATGGATCGCCTTTGCGACGAGTTCCTTGCCTGTACCGCTTTCTCCCCGCAAAAGGACGTTTGCCCGCGAAGGCGCCACGCGGTGGACGGCCTCGAAAACCTCCTGCATGCCGTCGGACTGGCCTATGATGTTGTCGACACTATATTTCCCTTTAAGCTGACGATTCAGGTTCTCCTTTTCTTCAAGAAACGCAACCCGCTCTCTTTCGAGTTCCCTGTGCAGTTTCACCGACTGGGCGATCAACGAAGCGATGATTTTCAGCAGTCTCAGATCTTCCTCGAACGATACACCCTTGGCGCCGAAGAGCCGGTCGACGCTGAGGACGCCCATCACCTCATTCTTGAATTTGATCGGCACGCAGAGAAAGGAGACATTTTCCCGCTTGATCATCTGCCTGGCGCCGGTCTTGTTCAGAAAAAGGGGTTCATCGCCGATGTTCGGGATGACGATCGGCGAACCGAGTTTCGCCACTCTTCCGATAATACCTTCTCCGAGTTTGTACCTGCCTCTTTTAATTTCCTCTTCGGTCATGCCGTGTGCGGCGATGATCGAGACCCCGCCGTCGTCCCGCAGCGCAACGGTTCCCCTGTTCATGTCGAGATATTCGGCGAGGACCCTCATCACGCCTCTGAGGTTCGACCTGACGTTAAGCGAGAAACCAAGCAGCTTGCTTATCTCGTAAAGCGCCGTAAGTTCTATTGTTTTGGACTCTTTTTGCATAGCAGCCGTTTTTCAGATAAATTATATAACAAATGGGAGACGCGTTGGTCAAAAATTACTTTTTCTCCTACGAACTCATTCCCCCGGGTAGTAGTTTCGTCCGATTGTGTCCTCCTTTTTTTTATATCTGCACAAAATTTAGGCATATCTGGTCAAAAATCAGGCAAGTTGTCTACCCGCAAGTTCCTGAAAGCCTTGTCCCGGGCCGATTGAGTTCTGGCAGGCTTCTTGTAATGCACAGGTGACTATGAGTGTGCTCATATTGAAGAACGTGCCTGCAGAGGGCCCCGGCACGATCGAGGACTATCTCCGGGAAAGCGGAATCGGTTTTCGCGTGATAGACCTGCAGAGCGAGAGTTTGCCTGCCACTCAAAACGAAGATACACTGGTAATCATGGGGGGGCCCATGAGTGTGAACGACGTGGATGCCTATCCATTTATCACCGCAGAGGTGGCCCTCGCGGCGGACTTCATGCGAAAAGGGAAGAAGGTCTTTGGAGTTTGTCTCGGGGCCCAGATAATGGCGAAGGCGCTCGGGGCGAACGTGTATCCGGGACCGGAGAAGGAGATCGGCTGGTATGATATCGAGCTCATGGAAGAAGGCATCAGGGACCACCTGATGTCAAAACTCGCGGTGCATCCTAGGGCAGGGGACTTCTGGAAAAGATTCAAGGTTTTCCACTGGCACGGAGAGACCTTTGATCTGCCGAAAGGCGCTGTTTGGCTTGCTAAATCGGCTCTTTATCCGCACCAGGCCTTCAGATATGGAAATAACTCGTATGCCTTCCAGTTCCACATAGAGGTGAGGAAGGAGACGGTCTACGAATGGCTGAAGGAAGAGCCTGTCGACTTGGAGAAGGTAGGGAAAGATACGGAGGCATTCTATGATGATTACCATGGCAGGGCGGTTAATTTTTACAGGGCCTTTTTTAGAAAGTGAATATCCTAAGGAACAGGAGGTGATCAATGAAAAAGATTGAGGCGATCATCAAGCCTTTTAAGCTTGATGAGGTCAAAGATGCACTGAATGAAATCGGCATACAGGGCATGACCGTGACGGAGGTGAAGGGGTTCGGGCGTCAGAAGGGGCATACGGAACTGTATCGCGGCGCCGAGTATGTCGTGGATTTCATACCGAAAATAAAGGTGGAAATTGTCACGTCTGACACCCTTGCCGAGAAAGTCGTCGGTACCATTGAAAAGACGGCAAAGACGGGCAAGATCGGAGACGGGAAGATATTTGTCTATCCGGTTGACGAGGCGGTCAGGATAAGGACCGGCGAGCGCGGAGAGACGGCGGTATAAACTAAAATTGATAGCGCCGGTGAAAGTGGTCCGCGGCAATTTGCCCGCACTGACACTATGCGCTGAAAACCAATCACTAAATACACAAAGGAGAAGAAATGACACCAAAAGACGTGATCAAGATGGCGCAGGAAAACAAGGCGGTCATGGTGAACCTCAAGTTCCTCGATTTTCCGGGAATCTGGCAGCACTTCGCGGTCCCTATCGCGGAACTGAAGGAGGAGATCTTTGAAGAAGGGCTCGGATTCGACGGTTCCTCCATCAGGGGATGGCAGGCGATCCATACATCCGACATGCTGGTCATGCCTGACCCGGAGACCGCCTTCATGGACCCTTTCATGGAATACCCGACGATCAGCCTCATCTGCAACATCGTCGACCCGATCACAAAGGAATACTATACGAGAGACCCGCGGTACATCGCGCAGAAGGCCGAAAATTATCTTAAGTCGACAAAGCTGGGCGACACCGCATACTTTGGTCCGGAGGCGGAGTTTTTCATCTTCGACAACATCCAGTTCGACCAGAACTCCCACAGCGGGTATTACTTCGTAGACTCAGTGGAGGGCATCTGGAATTCGGGCCGCGATGAAAATCCGAATCTCGGGTACAAGCCGCGTCACAAGGAGGGGTATTTCCCGGTTCCGCCTACCGACAGTCAGGTAAATCTCCGGACCGAAATGGTCATCGAGATGCAGAAGTGCGGCATTTATGTGGAACGGGAGCACCACGAGGTCGCCACTGCAGGCCAGGCCGAGATCGATATGAGGTTCGACTCCCTCGTGCGGATGGCGGACAAACTGATGCTCTTCAAATACATCATCAAGAACGTTGCGCGGAGAAACGGCAAGACCGTGACGTTTATGCCGAAGCCGTTATTCGGCGACAACGGGTCAGGTATGCACTGCCACCAGAGCATCTGGAAGGGAAGCAAGCCCCTTTTTGCGGGCAACGGATATGCCGGCCTGAGCGACATGGCCCTCTATTACATAGGAGGCATACTGAAGCATGCCACGTCTATCGCTGCCTTGACGAACCCTACCACGAATTCATACAAGAGGCTCACCCCGGGTTTCGAAGCGCCGGTCAATCTTGCGTATTCGGCGAGGAACCGCTCGGCATGCGTGAGGATCCCGACCTATTCCGCGAGCCCTAAGGCAAAAAGAGCAGAGGTCAGGTTCCCCGACCCGTCGTGCAACGGGTATCTCGCCTTTGCGGCAATGCTTATGGCAGGCCTCGACGGCATCGAGAATAAGATACATCCGGGAGAGCCTCTCGACAAGGACATCTATGAACTCGGTCCGGAGGAACTCGCAGCAGTCCCGACGATGCCGGCGAGTCTCGATGAGGCCCTGGACAACCTCGAGGCGGACCACGAATTCCTGCTGAAGGGCAACGTGTTTACGGAGGATGCGATAGACACCTGGATCAGTTACAAGAGGTCTAAGGAGGTCGACGCCCTTAGGCTCAGGCCTCATCCGTACGAGTTTTTCCTGTACTACGACATTTAAGCCCCTAATGGCAGATACAGACTCTCAGGAGGGAAGGGCGTTGTCCTTCCCTCTTCTTTTTTGTCTCGCATTGCGTTCGGGCAGAAGCGGCGCATGGCAAATCAACTGCAGTTTGATGTATCTTAGAGTATGTCAGGATTCGCATATGGGCTGCTGAAGCCGCTGAACAGGGACTATTTCCTGCTTGCGCTGTCTATCTGGCTGTTCGCAGCGGCTTGCACTTCCGGACCGGCGACCGACAAAGGGAAATTCACGGAATTGGCCCGGGAGGCTGGGGCGCTGAAGACCTCGCTCGCAGCAGGGGCCTCCTACCCGCAGTTTTCGGAGTCGCTGCACAAGTTTTCGACTCAGATAGCTTTTCTCCGCGCCAAAACGGCAACTAAAGAGGAGAAAGACCTTTTGGACGCCTACGCTGATCTACTCGCGATCTATCAGGATGGGCTGGTGCTGTGGAGGTACAAACTGGAGTTTGCCCCGTTCGGGTTTGTCCCCAAGGGAAGCATCTACGTGGGGCAGGATGTCGATCCTATTGTCCTCAAATACCGGTTCACGACGCAATCCCATCTTTATCAGCCGACAAAACAGTACTGGAAGAGCATTCCGGACGACTCGATTCAGATAATCTGGGGTAACGCCGATTCGCAGCTTAAGATCATAGAGAATATGATGAGGTATCAGGGATAGAAGACCGCGTTTTCCTCGCACCATGCGCCGTCCCTTTGTCTGTTGGCCCGGCTACTGGTTTTCTCTTATGAAAGTGTAAGTTTGTTTTAACTGATAGTCCTCACATTTTATCATTGATAAAATTCGCGGATTACTGGTAAAAATATATACCATGAAAATCGGGGAAAAGAGGGATCGGGGAAATGAATAAACTTATACCAGCCGAGATTATTGAAAAAAAGATTCTGCTCATTCGCGGTGAAAAAGTGATGTTGGATGCTGATCTTGCAGAGCTTTACGGAGTCACAACAAAGAGACTCAATGAACAGGCAAAAAGAAACAGTGATCGGTTTCCCGCTGACTTTATGTTTCAACTGACAGCTGAAGAAAAGGCCGAGGTGGTCGCAAAATGCGACCACCTTAAACAATTGAGGTTCTCGCATGTTTTTCCCTATGCATTTACGGAGCATGGAGCAATAATGCTCGCCTCAGTCTTGAACAGTCCTATCGCTGTACAAACCAGTGTTCAGGTCGTCAGGGCGTTCGTCAGGCTGAGGCAAATGCTTGCCTCGAATGCGGAACTGGCCGGAAAACTTGCGGCGCTCGAAAGGAAATACGATTCACAGTTCAAGGTGGTTTTTGACGCGATACGGCAATTAATGGAAGGGTCGGATAAAAAGATGAAGGTAATAACGGGCTTCAAGAAGGGGAAGGATTTATAGCAAGCATGTAGTGGCACGGCGTGCCGTGTCCAGAATCATCTTTTTTTTCGTTGATTGAATCCGCCGATTACTGGTAAAAAATCACCATGGAAATTGGGGAAAGAGGGCTCGAAAAGTGACAAACAGAGCGCATCAGGGGACGATCAAAGACCTTACAATTAATCTTTCGGCAGAAAATGGGACGCTCCTGTGTTAAAATGGCGATATGCCGGAAGATAATTCCAAATTGGTCTATTCGACGGGGAGCGCGGTTCCGAGAAAGGAGAAGCCGGCTAATCGCAATTCTACGGCGGCCGCAGGCCCGGCAAAATCCAGAACGATCATACGCCTCGATCGGAAGGGCAGGGGCGGCAAGTCAGTGACCATGATAGAGGGTTTGCGGATTTCGGCTAAAGACGGCGAAAAACTCCTAAAACAATTAAAGGCAAAGCTCGGTACAGGTGGAACCCTTAAGGACGGCTCGCTCGAAATCCAGGGAGACCATTGCGATGCAGTCATGGCCGAGTTGACCAGAATTGGCTACGAATAGGCGTCATTCTGCAACTGCCGCAGCAGAATGACGCCTAGAAATATATAGCGGATCAGGATGGGGAAAAGATGGAACGAAGAGTGACGAATGGAGGGTATCGGGGAAAAATCAAGAAGAAAGACCTGATAATCATATAAAGGCACCTCCTGGCATATCGGATGATCGCTCATCTGATATGCTGTGGGAAAGAGCTCAACCTTTACCCACGGAGGTGCCTTATGAAATTGTACGCAGCTTTCGATTT
>JAJZPM010000039.1 GCA_021811105.1 Nitrospirota bacterium
CTATCGCTCCTCCTACTTTCTTGTTCAAAAGTGCCTTCCGGTACTTTACCGTTATCTGTATATGGTAGTAACACTCCGATATGTTGTGATACCAGCGCCAGATATCTTTCTCAATATCTACCATCTCGTAGATATTTTATCAGCCTATAGCTTTTCCCTCAAAAACTTTACGTACATCGGAACTGCGGCAGAGACCGCAGGGTGTATTTGTTATAAATTTGGGAATATGGCTTGACCTGCAACTATGCTTTTCTTTGTCTCCTGAGATAAAATACAGAGCATAACCCTGCAAGCGTCATAAATATTATTATTCCCCATTCGTTCAAAGTAGGAACACCGACAGAAGCTGACGTCCCGTTGTATACAGCCACCCCGGCGGGAGAACTCAGGGTAGTGGCAGCCCCCTGGATGGAACGTGTAGGCGCAATATCGCCTGTCCCATCTATCGGAAATACATTAATGCTGTTATCCTCTATAGAAGACGCATAAATCCAGCTTGCATCAACCGCAATTCCATTAGGATTGATCAGGGAGGTAATGGCACGCGTAGGCGCAATATCGCCTGTCCCGTTTATCGGAAATACATCTATATTGCCTGCATTAAAGTCAGCCACATAAATCCAGTTTGCATCCACTGTCATTGCGTGAGCTACATCTAAGGTAGTGGCAGCCCCCTGGATAGAACGTGTAGGTGCAATATTGTCTGTCCCGTTTATCGGAAATACAGCTATATTGCCATTATAGGTATTATTCACGTAAATCCAGTTTGCATCCACTGCAACTCCAATGGGACCAATGCTGTCACCGAGAGTAGTGTTTGAGCCCTGGATGGCACGGGTAGGTGCAATATTGCCTGTCCCGTTTATCGGAAATATATCTACGCTTTGATTGCCGTGGTTAGCCACATAGATCCAGTTCGCATCCACTGCAATTCCCCAAGGATAATTCAGGGTAGTGGCGGCCCCCTTGATGGAACGGGTCGGTGCAATATTGTCTGTCCCGTTTATCGGAAATATATCGATGCTGTTATTGTCGGAATTAGACACATAAATCCAGCTGCCAGCCACTGCAACTGCCTGAGGTTGATTGAGGGTAGTAGCAGGGCCGTTAATGTTTGCTGTCGGAGAAGTGTCGCCAGTAGCATCATCAGACCATGTCACAACACTATTCTGATTAGCTACAAAAATCGTTGCACAAACCTGAGGGGCATTAATAAGAATGTAACTCATCAAAAACAAAAGACCGATTAGAGTAAACCGTATTCTTTGCTGCATGTTTCCCTCCTTCTGATTCGCATTTATTTTTACAGCCTTATTCCAAAAAAATTGCGTAATATTACCAAGACTACGCCTTAGTGTCAAGTAAGATGTTTATTTATGTTTATTTAGGGTAGAAGAACTAAACCGCTGCGCGGTGGTTTCGGAGTTTGTATTAGGGATAAAGTTCAGAGTTTTATCAAGGCCAAATGTGATAGAGACTTAGGCACTCTCAATGGCAGCCATTTGACGCAAACTCGTAATGTCGCGTAAGGGCGAATTGCCGAACAGACGGCTGTACTCGCGGCTGAACTGGGATGGGCTCCCATAGCCGACCCGGAAAGCAGCGGCTGCAGCATCCTGATTCTCGGCGAGCATCAACCGCCGCGCGCACGCGGTCCAGCCGGTTACCGCGATCCAGAGCGAATACTCGCTGTGGTGGCGACAGCCCGAGGAGGAACTGCTGCCGACGCTCGAGGAACTCAGGATCGGTCTCGTTCCCTTCAGTCCTCTTGGTAAAGGTTTCCTCACGGGAAAGATCGACGAGAAGACTGAGTTCGTCAAGACCGACTTCCGAAACATCGTTCCGCGCTTTGCGCCGGAGGCCCGGAAAACGAATCAGGCGTTGGTCGATCTGCTAAAGAAGATCGCTGAACGGAAGAAGGCGACCCCTGCTCAGATAGCTCTCGCCTGGCTGCTTGCGCAGAAGCCGTGGATAGTTCCGATCCCTGGCACCACAAAACTATCGCGCCTGGACGAGAACATCGGAGCAGTTGCAGTCGAACTTACGGCCGAGGATCTGCGTGAAATCGATAGCGCTGCCTCAAAGATCTCAATCCAAGGGGATCGGTACCCCGAAGCCTTGGAAAAAAGGACCGGTCTCTAAGCAGCCGTCATGACGATCGCATCCAGCCATTGACAGACGGGCTGACGATCTAATTGAGGGTCTTTTTAGTTGCATGCCTTCACTTCCGATGAATATTCATCAAATCAATAAGAAAGTCGCCACCCTATAGGTTTGCAATCCTGCTGCCGGACGAATAGAGATTTGCTTTTTATACCCAAATGGATATAATAGATAACAGGAGGCAAAAAACGACTTGAAAGCCCTGTACTGGGTGGGTTCACCAAAGAAGGACCTCTTGGAAATGCCGGCAACAGTTGTTGATGTTGTCGGCTATGCTTTATATTTGGCGCAGAGCGGACTGAAGCACCAGCAGGCCAAGCCGCTCAAAGGCTTCGGATCCGCAGGTGTGCTCGAAGTAGTAGAGGATTACGACGGCAATACCTATCGCGCGGTGTATACCGTCAGGTTCAGCAACGGCGTTTATGTACTGCATTGCTTTCAGAAGAAATCGCGCAAGGGCATTGAGACGTCCACGCAGGACAAAGAAATGATCGAGGCGAGGCTGAAATTAGCCCGCCGGCATTCAAAAGGAGTATAGCCATGAGCAAGATTACAAAAGGAAGCGGGAATGTGTATGCCGATCTCGGACTGGCCGACGCCGGCGAGATGCTGGTCAAGGCCCAGCTTGCCGCAAAGATTTCCGAGATCATCAAGCTTCGCAAACTGACCCAAACCGAGGCTTCGGCGCTTCTCGGTATGACTCAACCCAAACTGTCCAACATGCTGCGGGGGCGTTTCCGGGGTATTTCAGAAACCAAGATGCTCGCATGCCTGACGCTCTTAGGCCGCGACGTGCAGATCGTCGTGAAGCCCGGCACCCGCTCGCGCAAGACAGGCCATATGTCGGTGATCTTTGCCTGATCGGGAGCCGAATAATTATGAAATTAATTGCGCTCAGGAGTGGGCATGGGACTTCCGAAAGAAATCTCTGATCTGATAGAACGCTTTGAGCGTAACAGGGAGTCCTATCTGTCCGGGCAATATAACGAAACTCAGCTCAGGCGTGAGTTCCTCGATCCGTTCTTAGGAGCACTGGGCTGGGATGTAGACAACAAACAGGGCTACGCCGAAGCGTATAAGGATGTAATTCACGAAAACGCGCTCAAGATCGGCGGCGCAACCAAGGCCCCGGATTACTGCTTCCGCATAGGCGGCGTCAAGAAATTCTTCGGCGAAGTGAAAAAGCCCTCAATCAACCTCAAGGAAGATGTCAGTCCGGCCTTCCAACTCAGGCGCTATGCCTGGTCTGCAAAGCTGCCGCTAAGCATCTTGACAGACTTCGAGGAATTTGTCGTCTACGACTGCCGCATAAAACCCAGCCAGACCGATAAGGCATCAACCGGCAGGGTTCTTTACCTGACCTATAAAGACTATCAGGCCAAGTGGGATGAACTCGCCTCTATCTTCTCACGAACGGGGGATAATGGGGACAGGCTGCTTTACCGCTCAGCCACTGTGACACGGAAGCCAAATCGGACAGATATCAGGAGGTCGATGGAATGAATAAACTGTTGTATGTCTTGAAAGTTTCACTCGTCGGCATTAAGCCGGAGATATGGCGAAGGTTCGTTGTTCCTGCTGATATCACACTGGACCGTCTTCATGACGTGATTCAGATTGTTATGGGCTGGCAGGATTACCACCTGCATCAATTCGCTATCGGCGACAAGAGGTATACAGAGGACCCTGAATCTCCGGAGGACGGGAAGGACGACGGCCGCTATCGGCTCGGCAATCTGCTAAAGCGTAAGGGGATGTCATTCGAGTATGTGTATGATTTCGGTGATGACTGGGTTCATCAGGTGACGCTTGAGGAGATTAACCATGCGCTGGGACCTCGGGAGGAAGCGGTCAGATTATTAGCGGGTGAAGGGGCGTGTCCTCCGGAAGATGTCGGCGGGGTTGGCGGATACGCTGAATATTGCGAGGCGATGAAGGACAAAAAACATCCCAGACATGATGAGTATGTTGAGTGGCGAGGTGAAACTTTCAATTCCGAAACGGTTGACATAGACGAAAGAAACATAGAACTGCTCAAGTATCTGCGATGGTCGAGGCCGAGACTTGCAATGTGGGATGTTTGATATCGGCGCGCGAGGGGATTTTTGGGGGCGTAATGTCCTAAGTGTCCTTTTCAGCCAGGGCAGACTGTTTTGATGCCTGGTATTTGAAAGGAACTGGCGCACAAATTCCGGGGCCGCTAAAATTACGTTTCTACGATGATCATCTGCCCCGCCTTTATCGGTTCATCGGGCAATGCTCTTTCCCAAAGCTTCGAGCGCAACTTCCATGCGCTGATTCTCAAACGCCTGCTTTGACAGGCTGCATACGCATTTGTATCTCCTCCCGTATATATTGCTACCCCACTTAGCTGGCGACCTCATTTATTGATGCTTTCGTACGATTAGGCAAGAAATGAACAGGATCGGTCTACCTGCTTTTGTTCTTTCAGAAGTACGATATAAGTGTGACAAGGCAACATAAAGATGTGAGCAAAAGGAGGAATAGACCATTACAATGCCTCCTGAGCTCTGTTCCGTTGGTAATGGGCCGGAGAGCGGTCGCGGGGTCCGTCATCGGCGGCATTGCCGAAACCCAGGAATTGCTCGACTTCTGCGGCAAACACGGTATTACTTCAGATGTTGAGGTGATCAAAATCCAGGATATCAATCAAGCGTATGAACGCATGCTGAAGAGCGACGTGAAATACCGTTTTGTGATCGATATGGCATCGCTGAAGGCCTGATACTGATAAAATATGAAGAGGATGGTGCATATGGCAAAGAAGGTATTGGTATTGTCTGCAAGCCCGAGAAAGGGTGGAAATTCCGATCTGTTATGCGACCAGTTTCTGCGTGGGGCCAAAGAAGCGGGCAATCAGGCGGAGAAGATATTCTTGCGAGACAAAAAGATCAATTATTGTCGTGGATGCGGCACCTGTCAGGGCAATGGAGGCAAGTGTATTCAGAAAGATGATATGGCTGAGATCCTCGATAAGATGTATCTGCCGATGTAATTGTGATGGCGACCCCTGTATATTTCTACACCATGAACGCACAGATGAAGACGCTTATCGACAGGACCTGCGCCCGTTATACCGAGATCAGGAATAAGGATTTCTATTTCATCGTGGCAGCTGCAGTTACCAGCAAACGGGCAATGGGAAGGACGCTGGAAGGATTCAGGGCATTCACGTCCTGTTTGAGCCGACCGAAAGAAAAGGGGATCATTTATGGAACCGGTGCCTGGAAAGCGGGAGATATCAAAGGGAGCAAAGCAATGACACGGGCATACGAAATGGGAAGACAAGTATAGGTATAATCCGCATTCCGAACTAGCAACAAAGGAGGAGGATAACATGAAGACGATCAGCATCTCGCGAAGCGGCTCGCAGCCTTCCAGCAAGGGCGCGGCCGAATACTTTACCGGCTCCGTACGAATCGATTACTTGTTCAACGCCAACGAGCCATTGCACGCATCCGGCGGTCGAGTCACTTTCGAGCCCGGCGCCCGGACGGCATGGCATACCCACCCGTACGGGCCAGATACTGATCGTAACGGACGGTACCGGCTTGGTCCAGCAATGGGGCCAGCCGATCGAGGGAATCAGGGAAGGCGACGTTGTCAGGATCCCGCCGGGTGTGAAGCACTGGCACGGGGCCACGGCAACGACGGCTTTGACGCATATCGCAATTCAGGAGCCGCTCGAGGATAAGGCTGTCGAATGGATGGAACACGTCAGCGATGAACAGTACGAGGCCGAATCGGGGGCACAATAAGAAAACCAAACTCATTGCGTATACCGGTCAGTCAAGCTTTTCCGAAGGTTTTCCTCCGACTTTTATTACCGTAAGCGCAAATGATGGTATCGCGAATGTGGCGGTCGTCGACAAGCGCGTCGAGAATCTGCGAAACGCCGGAGTAGAGGTCTAATATCGTAGATACAGAACGGCGGGTCACGGCTTCGGGCTCGGCATAGGCACCGATGCAGAAGGATGGTTAGGCCACGCTGTTCGGTTTTGGGAGAAGCATTTGTCAAAAGGACATTGAAAAGAGAATGTTAGGGAGACCCCAACATCCTAAATTCTAGATGAGCGCTGACGGGTCGGTTATCAGCTCACACACTCAGTCCTTCAGGTCTTCGATGGTGAGCCCCACATCTGCGGTTGCAGGATTTTCGACGCTCCATCTCAATGCCCATCGCGAGACCGGGGTCTGTGCCGTTATAGAAGAGCCGGAAGGCCGATATTCAGCCCACGCCGCAAGCTCGAACCTCCAGTTCAGGGCCGCACGGTATCCGAACATATGGATCTTGCTGGCTGTCCCCGAGTGTGCAGGAATGAGGAGGTCGTATACGTCCCAGTCGGCGGCCCCGCCCGGGGGGATGGACGAATGGGCCGATTGTGAGAACGAACTGCTGACATCCTGGACGGTCCCTCCCTCCTGGCCGAGTGTGGCGTGCGGCAGAATGTCGACCACTTCGGAATCACACATATTGCGAATAGTCAGAACCGCTTTGGTAAAAGGGATCTCCCTGCCGTCACTCGCCCGTATGTGTGAAGCCGCAGACTGAAGTGAGATATCAAGACAGCTCTTCCTTTCACCGGTTGAAGATAACGAAAGAAAGATATGTCCCTTCCCTGACAACCATGCCGAGTCCGGCAACTCGCCGGAGGCCAAAGGTTTACCATCGAGGGTGATTCGTCTGCATCCCTGCCGGAAATCCTGAGATTGCCCGGTCGCGAAGCGGATGAAATCTTCGCTGCTGATGACAACACCCCTTTGCAACAGGCCGGGGCCCAACTCAGCCATAAGGAGATTGAAGACTTTAATATGTACAAGACCCTCTCCCTTAATACACTCTTCCTGTGTCTCGTGGTAGGTGATCGCATTGCGGAAAGAGGAGTATGTACCTCCCCGCCTGAGTGTCGCGCCGACGAGTCCGGGCATGGCAGCTGAGAGAGCGAGGACCGAGCCGTCTTTTATCACCGCTGATTCCAGGTCATCGACCGGACTCCCATCAAGGATGACTGATTGTATCTTTTCGATCGTCTCACTGTCCGCCCCGATTTCTTCCCTGAGAAACGCGGCCACGCTGCAGCCGGTGCGGGACCTGATCGTCACCCCCTGTTGCAAAAGCAGAAAAAAATGTGAGACAAGCGGCCCGTCCACGTCAAACGTGATACGAGGCCACAATTCGATATTCTTTATGTCCATGTCAGTGTGAATATTCCGGATTGAATTGACTCGGTCTGAAAATCTCCCCTAACCCCTCTTTGCCAAAGAGGGGCAACGGTCTGTCACACCCATTGTTATCTCCTTGGCTAAAATATCCCATCCCTATCTTACAAGGGGTATAATTCCTCAATGTTGTCATTATGTTGAGACTGTTTAAATATCTTCCTTTAGGTAAGAGACAATGCTCATCTGCGTCTGCGCGGGACACAAAAAAGGAGGGACGCCGGTCCCTCCTTTTATTAAAACGAATGTTCAGGGTCACCAGTTGAAGACCTTGTCCAGATCTTCGTCCTTTACCCCGAAGGTGACATTGTGCGGAGCAAACTTCTCTGACTTGAAATACTCCGGCAACCGGTCCTGGGCGGCGGTAAAGCCGGCCTTTGCATTGAAATCCCGCTCCAGCGAGAGGACCTTTTTCCCGAGATCGGTCACGCCGTCACCGGTCAGATTCATGCCGTAGAAGGAATTGAGGAGATCGAGAAGCGCTTGGAAGGTGTCCGGCTGGTCGAGCACTGCAAAGGCTATGAAAAGACACATGCCTGTAGAGTCGATCGCAGCGGTAGCTATCTGGAGATTTCTGGATAGCTCGACCTGTCCCTCGGGCTTGAGCGCGTTTACGTCGCCTCCCACCTTCAGGACGTTCTGGGCAACCGCGTATCCTGCCGTGTGGTCTGCGCCCATCGGGCTTGTAGCATAGGTGACGCCGATACCCTGAACAGCGCGGGGGTCATAGGCAGGCATCGCCTGACCCTTGACCACAGGCACCCTCTCGACACCATAAGCCTTACCGGTAACAGCAGCGCCGCTGCCCAGTATGCGACCGAGATGCGTACCTTTGCCGACCTCATGTATCATCTGGACCGCTGCATCGGCATCGCCGAACTTGGCGATGCCCGCCTCCATGGCGACGGCGATGGTTGCGCCCATCTCAATGGTGTCGATGCCGTAATTGTCATCCAGGAAATCCATCATCGCAATTTTGTCCAGGTCGCTGATGCCGCAATTGCCTCCATGGGCCCAGACGGTTTCGTACTCGGGCTGTTTGGTGAGGAAGTGGCCGTCCTTGTCATTATATGTGCCGGAACACTGGATGACGCAGCCGCGGTGGCAGCCATGGGTCGGATTCGCCCCGCGCGTCTTCTCGGTTTCGGCCTGGGTCTCACCACTGATCTTCGCGGCGCCGTCGAAGCGGCCCTGTTTGAAGTTATACGTGGGATAACCTCCGACCTCATTGAGAATGTTCGTCAGCACATTCGTGCCATAGGCCGGAAGTCCCTGGCCTGTTACTGCATGGCTTTTGAGGCCGTCGACGAACCTCTTGTTTGCATCCTTGAATTTTTCAGGGTCTTTTGGGGACCGCATCGGCATGCCGGTATCGTCAAGGACAATAACCTTAACACCCTTTGAACCCATGACCGCGCCCAGGCCGCCGCGTCCGGCATGGCGGGTAGGCCGTAATTCCATATCGGTAAATGCCACTGTCGCGGAGGCCATCTTCATCTCTCCGGCAGGTCCGATCGAGATACAGGAGATCTTATCGCCGTATTCAGCCTTCATCTTTGCGATAAGATCATAATTGGGGAGCATTTTAAGACTGTTGTCGACTGAGATCTTTACCCCGTCCTTGTTGATAAAGACCTTGTAAAGGTCGTTGTTCTTCGGTTTCCCTTCAAGCACAATTGCGGCATACCCCAGCCGGGCCAGCACCTGGGAAGGCTGCCCTCCGGAGTTTGCCTCCTTAATACCGCCGGTAAGCGGACTCTTGCCGCCCACCGAAATTCGGCCGGACATGGCGCTTGCGGTCCCGCTCAGGAGTCCGGGGGCTATGACCAGCTTATTTTCGGCCCCCATCGGATGGGATAACGGCGGAACTTCCTTCGAAACAATCGCCGAGGTCATGGCCCTGCCCCCAAACCCGGCATACTGGCCCAAAGGTGCTGTACTTGCCTTGGGGCCGCCGTCGGCCCCCATGTCGATTCTCAGAATCTTATCCATATGTTCCTCCCATAGTTCGAAAAGCTGTTTTCAGAATTCCCGTTATCGCGTAACAAACTGGAATTTACCCATTAAAGAATTGATATTCATGTAAAAAGCTATAAGCCCTCTCTTCAAACTATAGATGAAGGGAATCGCTTTGTCAAATGCAAATAATTCATATAACATAAACGCAAAAAGACCCACCAAAAAGGGGTCTCACATCGATATCTCGCCGGAGAGTCGTGAACCGCACCGCAAGCTTTCCCCTGATTCGGGGATAGATAAGAAGGGCCTCAGCACGAAAAAAAGGCAGGAGGGGCGAGCCTTCCTGCCTTTGTCGCAACTTGTTTCTTAACTGAGGTGTTTATTTACCAGCTTCGTCATCTCGAACATCGAGACCTGTTTTTTTCCGCCGAATACGGCAGCAAGGTTTGCATCGGCGTTGATGTTCCTCTTGTTCGTCGCATCCTGAAGCTTGTTCTTCTTGATGTACGCCCAGAGCTTCTTGGTGACCTCGGTCCTCGGAATCGCTTTACTTCCTACGATCTTCGCAAGCGCTTCACTCGGCTGCATCGCCTTCATAAATGCGGGATTCGGAGCTCTCTTCTTTGCGACCTTCTTCGCGGGAGCCGCCTTTTTTACAGGCTTCTTGGCTGCCGCTTTCCCCTTCGCCGCTGTCTTCGCAGCTGTTGCCTTCTTGACCGGCTTCTTCGTCGCTGTCTTCCCCTTTGCTGCCATCATTTTCCTCCTTGATGATTTGGGATTAAGGATTCTGCTCTCCCGGTGTCCGGAGTGCATTTGCATAGAATTATACAACAATTCCATTCGAAAATCTCCCAAAAACTGTAAAGCTGCCGGTATCGCGGGGGCCGGCCCATCCGATGCGAGAAATACGCGCCCGGGCCTCCTTACTTCCGCAAGCCGCAGCAGGCAGTACGTTGTCCAGGTAGCGCCCGGCTGTATTGCGTGATATAAGTAACTAAGACCGACCGATCAAACTGTCAGTGCAGTGCTTAAGAAGAGGAGGAGACATGAAAAGATTACTTTGTATCGCCGCAATATTGGCGGTTTTTTTTGCTTTAGCGGTAACGCAAGCCGAGTCCCAGGATGATTACACTTTTATCTCGACCCCGGGGGGCACCCGGATCTGTCTCGGCACATGGGTACCGCCGCGCTCCGTAGGTCTGGCCGGCGAATGCGAAGGAGAGATCATGACTTTTTCTCAGCTCTCCGCAGTGTCGAACAAGCAGAGCGTAGACAGGCTCGATCAGGTAGTTCTGTCTCTCGAGGCGATCGACCAGAAAATGGCGATCAACAACGAGCAGATCAGCAGGCTTATCAATGCCACCGTCAGCACCCAGGCGTCGATCGACCGGCAGGTCAGTCAGGCCGGTGATTTTCTGCGTGGGGCTATTGCACGGAGATTCGATGCGCTGCCCAAAGAACTGCTCTCAAATGAGTCATTCAAGGAAGCGCTGTCAAAGCTGAAAGCAGACATTCTGGCTGAAGTCGAGAAGAAGTTCCCGGCCAGGCAGTCTCCGCCGGCAAAATAAGCGCGCTCCGTCGGATTGTTGTCAACTCTTCTTTTCTGTGCTATATAGAGAACAATAAGGAGGACACCATGGGCCCAGCGAATTTTTCCCGCAGGAATTTCCTGAAGGCGGCCGGGGCGGTCAGCGCGATGGCGGCGGTGCACGGGTTTCCGGCAGAACTTTTGGCATATGAACGGAGGATGGCGCGGTTTCCGGAGAAGACCGACTTGATTCTCCTCACTTCGAGACCGCCTCAGCTCGAAACCCCGCTTTCGTATTTTAAAGAGATGATCACCCCGAACGAGGCGCTTTTCGTCCGCTGGCATATCGCCAACGTCCCCACCTCGGTCGACGTGAACGAGTGGAGGCTGAAGGTGGGGGGCAATACCGAAAAAGAACTGGCACTTTCGCTGGCCGACCTCAAGAAGTTAGAAAAGGTCACCTTCACCGCAGTCATCCAGTGCTCGGGCAACGGACGTAGTTTCTTCGTACCTCCGGTCGCGGGAGGCGAATGGGGCGACGGGGCTATGGGCAACGTCACATGGACCGGGGCCAGGTTACGGGACATTTTGAATTCCGCCGGGCTTAAGGCAGGCACGGTCGACGTCTCCTTTAACGGCCTCGACAAACCGCCGCTTCCGACCGTCCCTGACCTTGTCAAGAGCCTTCCCGTGGACAAGGCGATGGAAGAGGACCTAATCGTCGCATACGAGATGAACGGTAAGCCCCTGACGATGCTGAACGGCTTCCCTGCGAGACTGATCGTGCCGGGCTGGTACGCTACCTACTGGGTAAAATCACTTAGCGACATTACCGTGCTTTCAAAACCATTCGAAGGCTTCTGGGTAAAGTCGGCGTACCGCATCCCCGAGACCGATTGCGGCTGCGTACCCCCGGGGACCACGCCGAAGAAGACGGTACCGATCAACCGGATGACTACCAGGTCGCTGATTATCGATCCGTCCGCTTCATCAGAACTCACCCTGAACAAACCGGTCACGATCATGGGCGTCGCCTTCTCGGGCGGACGGGGCATACAGGACGTGATCGTTTCGGTCGACGGAGGAAAGAGATGGGAGGAAACGCGGCTGGGTGAAGACAAGGGCAAGTATTCCTGGCGACAGTTCTTCTATGAATGGAGGCCGGCAAAGCCGGGCAGATATGCCTTGATGGCGCGTGCTACAGACACGATCGGCGAATCGCAGCCATTCGAGGGCCTCTGGAACCCCGCCGGCTACCTCTGGAACAAAGTGGAAAAAACCGAAGTCGTGGTGAAATAGGAGGGGGCCATGAAAAAACTCATTATTCTATCGCTCATGCTCGCAGTCGCCGGGTTCGCGTATGCGGCAGAAAAAGACGCCGTACACTCTATTGAGATCCCCGTTGTCAAGACCGAACTGAGGGCCGGGGAAGGCATGGACACGACCGAGAAGTATTGCTCTATCTGCCACAGCCTCGACTACATCACTATGCAGCCGAAATTTCCGAAGGCCACATGGGTCGTAGAAGTAAACAAGATGATAAAGGTGATGGGAGCGCCGATCCCCGAAGCAGACGCAAGAGTAATAATCGACTATCTGTCCGCGCAGTACGGGACGGGAGGTTAAATCTAATATTGGACAAAAGCCGGGCAGCAACGCCGAAAAAGTCTTGTAATGACGACATGATTTTGTATTGCTTTCACGTGGCCGCAGTAGTAATATCAGGCACCTGTGAGGTAAACTCTGATGCTAGAGGGCGGATATGCTGAAAAACACCATACAATCGGCAGGATTAGATTATGATTCACGTAAACGCAAATCTGACGCATAGTGTTTTCTTCAAAAGGAGGTCTGGTAAGTCCGTTGTTTTTATCCCGAAAGCCTTCGGGACTCAACTATGGCTGTTTTTCAGCCCATCCGCCCTCTTTTAGATATTTTTGTGTACAATTGAACGGTAAACACCAAATCCAAAGGAAGAGCTGGGGGGGCAATTGAATATCGGGATAATAGGCTCTGGCAAGATGGGAAGCGGCCTCGGCAAATTGTGGGCACAGAAGGGACACCACGTCTTCTTCAGTTTTTCGAGGGACCCGAAAAAACTGGCGGCGCTCGCGGAATCAAGTCCCGGGTGCCGCGCCGGGACGCCGGCTGAGGCGGTCGCCGCAAGCGAGGTCGTGCTCCTCTCTACAGTCTGGGCCGCAGTGGAAGAGGCACTGAAGGCTGCAGGCGAAATAAAGGATAAGATCGTCATTGACTGTACCAATCCCCTGAAACCCGACCTGAGCGGCCTCGCTGTGGGGACCACAACCTCGGCGGGCGAGGAGGTCGCAAAACTCATTCCGTATTCCAGGGTGGTAAAGGCATTCAACACCGTCTTCGCTGAAATCTACCATTCCGAAACACGCCTGTTCGGATCGCGCAGACCTACCATGTTTTTCTGCGGCGATGACGCAAGGGCAAAATCGACCGTGTCGGCGCTTGCAAACGAGATCGGATTCGAACCGATAGATGCGGGCACTCTTGCCTGTGCGCGGTACCTCGAACCTCTTGCGATGCTCATGATCCAGCTGGGTCACAAACAGGGTCTGGGCACGAACATCGCACTCAGTCTCATCCACCGCTGAGGGGCGGATCGTCTCGTCTCAAACCGTAATAAGGCAGTCGGAAGAGCGCCCCTCGCTCTAAAGGCCGCTCTTCGCCGCTTTTCCGACCGCAGGAATCTAGGTTCAACGCTCCTCTGTCTGGTGTATAATACTTCATTCTCTTAATTGGAGTCTGTGCATAAATTCAAAGTTGTCATCCTCGGGCTTGACCCGGGGATCCAGACTTCCCGGAAAACACTGGATTCCCGCTTACTGACTGCGGGAATGACAAACAAAAAAAAGACTTTGTACACAGACACTAATTATCCTTATGGGTTATGAAGACACAATCGGATATCGCGTATGACATCCCGGGCCTTTCCGAGACAGAGGCAGCGGAGAGGCTGAAAAAAGAGGGGTATAACGAACTCCCCTCGGCAAAGAGCCGCAGTTTCTTCGCGATCGCCTTCGAGGTGGTGCGGGAACCGATGTTCCTGCTTCTGATCGGGGGCGGTGCGATCTATCTGATGCTCGGAGACGTGCGGGAGGCGGTGATGCTGCTCGGGTTCGTCTTCGTGGTGATGGGGATAACACTTTACCAGGAACGGAAAACGGAGAGGGCGCTCGAGGCCCTGCGGGACCTTTCGAGCCCGCGGGCACTGGTGATGCGGGACAGCCTGCAAAAAAGGATCGCCGGCCGTGAAGTCGTTCGCGGAGATATCATCGTCGTGTCCGAGGGAGACCGGGTACCTGCCGATGCCGTATTGATCTCTTCGGTGAATCTCTCTATCGACGAATCGCTGCTGACCGGGGAATCCGTACCTGTCCGGAAGACCGCTGCGACAGGACCCGTCGCGATCACGCGGCCGGGAGGGGACGACCTGCCGTTCGTCTATTCCGGGACCCTTGCGGTGCAGGGATACGGCGTAGCCAGGGTCGAAGCGACCGGCCTGAACACGGAACTCGGCAAGATCGGAAGGGCGCTGCAGTCGATCGAGTCCGAGCAGACCCTGCTCCAGAAAGAAACAGGATCGCTCGTGAGAAGGCTCGCCCTGATAGGCCTGACCCTCTGCACGCTCGTAGTGGTCGTATACGGACTGACGCGGCACAACTGGCTGAACGGACTGCTTGCCGGCATCACCCTCGCGATGGCGATGCTGCCGGAGGAGTTTCCCGTGGTGCTGACGATCTTTCTCGCCCTCGGCGCCTGGAGGATCTCCAAAAAGCGCGTGCTTACGCGGAGAGTTCCCGCGGTCGAGACCCTCGGGTCGGCCGGCGTACTCTGCGTGGACAAGACAGGCACCTTGACGCTCAACCAGATGGCGGTGCGCGCGGTATTCGCAGGCAACAGGCTTTATGCCATTGACGGTACGGCCGGGGCCATCCCCGAAGACCTCCACGAGACCGTCGAGTTCAGTATCCTTGCGAGCCAGATCGACCCTTTCGATCCGATGGAGAAAGCACTCAGGGACCTCGGGGACAAAACGCTCTCCAACACAGAGCACCTGCACGCGGACTGGACGCTCGTGCAGGAATATCCCCTCTCGAAGAACCTCCTCGCCATGTCCCGCGTCTGGAGGTCCGTTGACCGCAAAAACTACGTGATCGCTGCCAAGGGCGCCCCCGAGGCGGTCTTCGATATCTGTCACCTGGATGAGACGCAGATCAGAGCGCTTTCGGAAAAGATAAACGCAATGGCCTCCGAAGGTTTGAGGGTACTCGGCGTCGCAAAGGCCGCCTTCGACGAATCCGCCCTGCCTGACGGCCAGCATGATTTCCGGTTCGTCTTTCTCGGGCTGATAGGACTCGCCGATCCGGTACGTCCCGGCGTCTCCGAAGCGATAAAGGAATGTTACGCGGCCGGCATCCGCGTCGTGATGATCACCGGCGATTATCCGGTCACGGCGCAGAACATAGGGAAACAGGTAGGGCTGACGGGGCTGGAGAATGTGATCACCGGCCCGGAACTCGACTGCATGGACGACACTGAACTGCAGAGAAGAATCGGGGGGGTGAATATCTTCGCCCGGGTGGTTCCGGAGCAGAAGCTCAGGCTTGTCAACGCGCTCAAAGCTGTCGGCGAGGTCGTCGCGATGACCGGCGACGGCGTAAATGATGCTGCGGCGCTGAAAGCGTCCCATATCGGCATCGCCATGGGCGGCAGGGGCACGGACGTTGCCCGTGAGGCCTCAGCGATAGTCCTTCTCGACGACGATTTCTCCTCGATCGTCCAGGCCGTGAGGATGGGCAGGAGGATATTCGACAACCTCAAAAAAGCGATGGCCTATATTCTGGCGGTGCATGTGCCGATCGCGGGCATGTCGCTGCTGCCCGTTCTTTTCAACTGGCCGCTTGTGCTTCTGCCGGTGCATATCGTATTCCTCGAACTCATCATCGATCCGGCCTGCTCGATAGTCTTCGAGGCGGAGGCGGAGGAAGCCAACGTCATGCACAGACCCCCGCGGAACCTCAGAGACCCGATGTTTAACAAACGTACGATCGCCTTCAGCCTCCTTCAGGGAGTCAGCGTGCTCTGCATCGTGCTGGCAGTGTTTGTTGTCGCGATCTACCGCGGGCAGGGCGCCAACGAGGCGCGGGCGCTCAGTTTCACGACGCTTATCATCGCGAACCTCGGCCTCATCCTGACCAACCGTTCATGGTCGCGCACCATCTTCGACACGCTCAGGTCGCCGAATACCGCCTTCTGGTCGGTACTGGCCGGCGCCCTTCTCGTCCTCGGCTTCGTAATCTATGTCCCCTTTCTCAGGGAGCTTTTCCGATTCAGTTATCTTCATGCGGCAGACCTCGCGATCTGTCTGGTTGCGGGCGCGGTGAGCGTCTTGTGGTTCGAGGGGTTCAAGGTGATCAACAGGGAAAAGAACATCCTCACCTAACCGGACCGGCGCCGGCAGGCCCGTCCCGCCACCCCGGGTCTGTGATACAATTACCTATGCCGTACGTCGATATCGTATTCCCTGTCAATCTCCATCCCCTGACATATAAATGTCCCGAAGGCCTTGAGGGACAGGTGAAAGAGGGCATGATCGTTTCCGCTCCTCTCAGGAACAGACTGGCAACGGGCATTATCGCAAAACAAAACGCCGCTCCTCCTTCCGGGCCGGCCAGGGAGTTTGCAGCGCTCGTCGGGGATTCCCCGGCATTCAGCAAGAGTCTGCTTAAACTCCTCTTCTGGATGTCGGACTATTATCTCGCCTCCGCGGGAAGCGTGCTTCAGCAGACGATGCCGAAGGAACTGTTTGCCAGGACAAAGGCAAAGACCATCAGGAGAGCGTCTTCAGGAAAGACAATCGGAATTTCCGACATCCCGCAGGAGGAAATCTCGCCGATATTGAGTGCTGCGGCAGAAAAAAAATACCGCGCTTTCCTCGTCCATGCGCCTTCCATTGCCCACGAGTATTCCATGGTGACAAGTCTGCTCCGTTCTTCGCTGAAAAACGTCCTGGTGATTCTTCCCGAGATATCCGGAGCAGACGCCTTTTACCGTTCGGTCAGGGAGGTCCTCGGGGAAAGGGTCTGCCTTCTCCACAGCGGCATCTCAAAAGGGCTGCGGTCCGAGGCGATAGAAGGGATCATCTCCGGAAGACACGACATCGTCGTCGGGACACGTGCCGCTCTCTTCGCGCCGATGAAGACCGTCTCCCTCATTGCGGCCCTCCAGGAACATTCCGCTTCATACAAACTGGAAGAGGGCATCAGATACAACATCCGGGACGTGGCGGTTATGAGGGGGTTCCTCGAAAAAGCACCTGTGGTGCTCTCTTCGGTCACCCCCTCCGTCGACTCTTACTTCAACGCCTTAACCGGAAAATACGTCCTGTTGTCCCCCCCTCCCCTCACAGAACGGCCGCGGATCACGATCGTCGACATGAGATATGCGAAGAAAGTCCGGCCCGGAATTTCGAAAGAGGTGGTCGATGCGGCGAGGAGCAGAATCAAATCTGACAGGAAGATCATGTTCGTCATCAACAGAAGGGGCTACTCGACCCTTCTGCTCTGCGCGGAGTGCGGCCACCGGGAGACCTGCGACAACTGTGAGATCCCGCTCGTCATGCATAAGGATGAAAAGACGCTCAGATGCCATTACTGCGGATCGGTCCGCGGCGTGCCCAACCGGTGTGCGCGGTGCGGAAGCATCCACCTGGAACTGCTCGGGGCAGGCACACAGAAGATGCAGGAGGAACTCGAAGGCCTCTTCGGGGTCGAGGCAGTCAGGTTCGACAGCGACGAGGTAAAGAAGAAGACAGGCGCCCGCGCCCTCCTGAAGCGTCTTTCGGAAGATCCGGCGAGTGTGATCGTCGGAACGAAGATGATGACGAAACGTATCGGCGCGACCGGGGATTTCTCGATGGCCGCTGTCATGAATACCGATGTCTCGCTCAACTTCCCGGATTTCAGAGCGTCGGAGAAGGCGTATAGGGAATTGTCGGTGATAGCCGGCCTCATCGAACCCGGCGGCGAAGTTCTGGTCCAGACGAGGTTCGCCCGGCACAGCCTCTTTAAATACCTGCGGTCGGGCGATTATCCGTCTTTTGTGAAGGAGGAACTCGCGGCCCGAAAGGAGCTTTCCTATCCGCCCTATTCGAAACTCGTGAATATTACAGTCACGGGGGATGCGAAGCTTGCAGAGCCCCTGATGCGGAAAATCAAGGGACTCTCCGGAGACATAGAGTTGCTCGGGCCGACGCGCTCGAAGAGCAGGAAGGGAGAGGAGGAATTCTCTATCCTCCTCAAGTCACACAGCAGAAAGGCGCTGAATCAGACCGCACGGTCCGTAATGGAGAAATACGGCGAAGTGAAGGGGATAAAGCTCGTGATCGACGTGGACCCGGCGTGAGTCTTCGAAGGCTTTCGGGACACCTCCTCTTTTCTCCTCGGCGGATCCGCCGAGGAGAAAAGATTACTCCCCCGGCTTTGCCACCCCCTCTTAAGGTAAGAGGGGGAAGGGGGAGTTATTATTATCGAAGGGGAAAGGGGAGTTATGATTTCCGGGCGAGGTCTATGATTCGTAGAGGAAGATTTTTCCGCTTAATGTAAGTTCAATTATGAGAATCTTAGTGAATACCCTGCGGCAGAGACCGCAGGGTGTATTTGTTATCAAATTCGGGGTCGCCAATTTCGATGCCTCGGATGCCAAGCCTCTTTGCAAACCGTGAAAGGATTCCCGTATTATAAATACGAATAGTAATGTTTCCTCGGTTAGTGCCATAGAGTATGAATCGGGTAAAAAGCTGTGGTATTTTTGCCCCACCATTAAAAAAAAGGAAATCTGCGCGGGTATGTCTTTTCTATCGATATAAACATTAGGCATTCCTTTCCATGGGCCGCCTCTTTCTAATCTTCCATTCAAACCCAAAGCCAGATCTTCCGCGACGCTGTCGAGTGTCTTATTTTGTTTGTTGTATCCCGAGATCTTTACAAATCTTTCGTGCAAGATGATCATCAATTTCATTATGCCTTGGGACAGAAGATCTTTTATTTTGACTCGGGTTCCCCCACCAGGAATGACGGCTACCTTCTCTGATAAATTCACAGCCTTGTGACCGCAGATATTTCAGCAGGTCACTTCGTTTCATACTGCAATTTTTTCTTCTGTGTATCCTGAGCCCACGGCGGCAATGGCGTCTTGACGGTTAAATTCAAGTGCTTCTTTTAGAGTAAGCCGAAGCGTCTCAATTAAATCTTCGCGAGTTCGTTCTTGACAGTTTACGCCCGGAATTTCCTCGATCCAACCGATCCACCATTCTCCGGCCTGTTTTATTATTGCAGTAAATTCTGTATTCATATCTTTGCCTCCGCTATGTCCAAATTATAACGTATTGCCGGAGATTATTTATATATATCTCGACTATACTGACGCTGATGTGCAGAGACTTCACTCCTCCCCGGTCTCATCCGGCAACTCATAGACCTCATCTTCCAGGATATCAACGGTCTCTCCCCTTTCGCCGAGTTCTTTGAAAATAAACGGCTTTGTCGACGTCGGGACCTTCGGGTCTGCGTAAAGGTCCTTGAGGTCCGGGGTCCTTATGCCCCTGATGAACTGCTCGACCTGTCCCATCGGCGTGTAGAAGTTCCTGATCAGCGCGAACCGGATGTAATAGCTCAGTGCCCATTTCGAATGAGACGCTATCATTCTGACGACCGCCGGCTTCACACCGGCCTTGTTGATGAGTTTGTAAAGATGGGCCTCGGTCAGCGCCGGACTGTCGAGGCAGACGCGGATCACCCTCTCATCACCGCTTGCCATGAGCGACAGCAGGACATTAGTGCCCGCCCTTCTTGCCAGTGCGGTCTTGTTTCCCATCGGCATGGCGGTTATCTTTTCGGAGATCAGCTGCTCCACCTTCTGACGTATATTGATATGGATGCGCTGGTCTTTCGCGATGTCGGCCAGATCGAATATCCGGATGAACTTCAGAAGGGAAAGGGCCGTCTTCTGCGGCGTCTTGGGGTTTTTGCATATGGCAAGCTTCAGCGGATAGCTGTTTTTGAACCGCACGTCAGAGGCGAAAAAACCGAGCGTCTCGGCGGCGACGGTCTTTCTCTTGGCGATGAAGACCGCCATTTCATCGGTAAGGTTTCTGTTCAGGGCGGCCCTCGATACGACTTCCGGGTTAGCGTCCCTTACCGCGTTCCAGAGCTCTTCACCCTGCCCTGCTGAAGCGGCCCTCATTCTCTCTTCGGGAGTCAGCATTATCTATTCTACCCAAATTTTCCACAGTTTTCCCGCTTGTCATTTTGATGATTTATCACTACCATGTAAGAAAGAGGGTACGGTCCGGAGCGAAGAGAAATGGCCGGCCCATCATCTCACACGGGAGGAATGACATGGATATCTATGAGTACGCGATGCAGATGGAGAAAGACGGCGAAAACTTTTACCGCGAGCTGGTGACGAAAACATCAAACCGCGGCCTAAAGACGATCCTCGGGATGCTCGCAGACGCCGAAGTGAAGCATTACAAGCTTTTCGAGAATATGAAGCGTCATGACACGGTGCATATAGCAGATACGCCGATACTCGCCGACGTAAAAAATATTTTCACCGAGATGAGACAGAAGAAACAGTTCGATGTCGACGTCTCACAGGCCGAACTCTACCGCAAGGCCGAAGAGATAGAACAGAAGACGCGCGATTTTTATCTTGAAAAGGCGGAGCAGGTCGACGCTTCACAGAAGGAGGCATTCCTGAAGATAGCCGATGAGGAGAGGAGGCACTACATCGTCCTCGAAAACCTCATCAACCTGGTAAACCGGCCCGATATCTGGCTGGAAAACCCGGAGTGGTACCACCTGGAAGATTATTGACGAAGGCGGCGGCAACGTGGGCGCTACGCGCCCCTTTTCTCTGCGGTGCGGACATTGCCGGTGATAAAGTCCGTTAAATCTCTGTTGTCCTCTTCTGTCATTTTATGGAATGCCGCCCCGTAGGCATACAGCGCGCCGGGATGGTCCGACGTCTTTCGCATGATCTCGGCCTCCAATATGAACCTCCTCCTCGTCTTCGGACTGACAAAGGTCACCATCACCCGCTGACCTGCGGCCAGACTCTCGTTGCATTCGAAGGCGACACCGGTCTCACTGAAGTCCAGGGATTTCCCGAAATACTTTATCCCGCCCCGCTCCGTCTGCACGCCGATCAATATCTCAGAAAGGCGACGGTGCTCCCTCTTTCGGATCCCGGCAAGTCTCGAAAGCACTTCCGCTGTGTCTACCGGCAATCTGAGGGCGCTTTCCTGCTCGATCTCTGCGGCCTTCAGGGAAAGGGCTGAAACATCGGGGGGCAGGAAAACGATCCGCGGAATCTTAGCATAAAAAGAATTCCCTCTGAGAAACGACAGGTCCCTCTTCAGATGCGCAGGATCGGCATCGGCAACCAGCAGAATCACGTCAGGCGTTTCGCCCGACCTCATCGCCTCCATCACCGAACCGAACTCCAGGCACTGCGCCACATCCGAAAGATATGACCTGATCGGTTTCAGATCATCCCCGGACGGGTCGATAAAAAAGATCTTCTCCACTGCGTCCCTCCAGGAACGGAACTACCGTGCCATCTTCCCTAATCAACCGCCAGGTGTCACCGTGTCTTGCGGGCTATCCCTCCAGCGTCCACTTTGCGAGATGTTTGAGGTATTTCCATCTCCTCTTGACATTCGCCTCGGCCTGCTTCATGAGTTCGGCAGCAAGGTCGGGATTGCTCATCTTCAACGCGCGGTAGCGGTTTTCCCTGTACGCATACTCTTCGAAAGAGATCGTCGGCTCGGCGCTGTCGATAATGAAGGGCGGCTTGCCCTGGGCCTCGAGTTCCGGGTTGTAGCGGAAAAGCGGCCAATGGCCGCAGGCGACCGCCTTCTTCTGCTCCTCGATGCCCTTGCCCATATCAATGCCCTGGGCGATGCAGGTCGCGTAGCAGACTACGAGGGAAGGTCCGGGGTACGCCTCGGCTTCGGCCAGTGCCCTGACCGCCTGCGCCTGGTTTGCACCGAAGGCGACCTGCGCCACATAGACATTGCCGTACGTGGTCATGATTGCGCCGATACTCTTTTTCGGGGTCCTCTTTCCACCCGCGGCAAACTGCGCCATCGCACCCAGCGGCGTGGACTTGGACATCTGGCCGCCGGTATTGGAGTAGACCTCAGTGTCGAGGATCATGACATTGATGTTCTCGCCTGAGGCAAGGACATGGTCCAGGCCGCCGTAACCTATGTCATAGGCCCACCCGTCACCGCCGATCGTCCAAACAGACTTTTTCACGAGATAGTCTGCAAGCGAGAGCAGGCTCTTCGCCTCAAAAGACCTGTCAGCTGCAATCAGCTTCTTCAGCTCATCAACGCGGCTGCGCTGCTCTTCTACGCCTTTCTGGTTTGACTGGTCCGCCGCAGAGAGGGCTTCGAAAAGCGCCTTCGCGCCGGAATAGGCAGGCATGGAGGCAACTCTCTCCACCAGTTCGAGGGCCTGTGCATTGAACTTGTCCACCGTCTGCCGCATTCCGAAGCCGAATTCGGCGTTGTCTTCGAAAAGGGAATTCGACCACGCAGGGCCCCTCCCGTCGGACCTCGTCGTATACGGCGTCGTCGGGAGGTTGCCGCCGTAAATCGAGGAGCATCCGGTTGCATTGGCGATCAGGAGGCGATCGCCGAAAAGCTGGGACAACAGCTTGATATAGGGTGTTTCGCCGCATCCCGCGCATGCGCCGCTGTACTCGAAAAGAGGCCTCACGAGCTGGCTTCCCTTTATTGTCATCGCATTGAACCGCGAAGGATCGGTTTCGGGCAGGGAAAGGAAAAACTTGTAGTTCGCCGCCTCCGTCTCCCTCAGGGGCTCCTGGAGACTCATGTTGATCGCCTTGAAACCGGGGATCTTGTTCCCCTCCGCGTCCTTCTTGCTCGCGGGACAGACGAATACGCAGGAACCGCAGCCGGTGCAGTCTTCGGGCGCCACCTGGACGGTGTATTTGAGTCCCTTGAGGTCCTTGCCGGTCGCATCGACCGACTTGAAGGTCTTGGGCGCGTCCTTCAGAAGCGAAGGCTCGTAAGCTTTCAGTCTGATCGTTGCATGGGGGCAGACAAAAGAACACTGGCCGCACTGTATACAGATATCCGGCTCCCAGACGGGGATATGGATCCCGATATTCCTCTTTTCGTACCGTGTCGTTCCCGTGGGCCATGTGCCGTCTTCAGGCATGGCCGAAACCGGCAGGGAATCGCCATTGCCCGCGATCATCTTTGCGGTCACATTCTTTATGAATTCCGGCGCATCCTCCGGCACAGGCTGCCTCATCCTCTTTTTGCTCGTCACCTTGCCCGGCACCGGGACTTCGACGATATTTTTGAGCGCCTCGTCTACGGCGGCGTAGTTCATATTCACCACCTGCTCGCCCTTTTTCATGTAGGTCTTCTTGATCTGTTCCTTTATCGACTTGATCGCATCTTCCTTCGGGATGATCCCGGCGATCACGAAAAAGGCGGTCTGCATGATCATGTTGATCCTTGTGCCGAGCCCCAGTTCCTCGGCGAGGGAAACAGCATCGATAATGTAAAACTTCATCTTCTTGGAGATGAGCTGTTCCTGGACTTCGGCAGGCAGGGTATCCCATACCTCGTCTTTCTTGTGCAGCGTTGTCAGGAGAAACGTCGCTCCCTCCTCCGCCTTTGAGAGCATGTCGTACTTTTCGAGGAACGAGGTGTTATGGCAGGCGATAAAATTCGCCGCGGGCACGAGATAGGGATTGTGGATCTTTTCCTTGCCGAACCTGAGATGCGATATGGTGATCGCACCGGACTTCTTCGAGTCATAGACGAAATAACCCTGCGCGTAATTTTCCGTCTCGGTCCCGATTATCTTGATCGTGTTCTTGTTCGCTCCGACTGTGCCGTCAGCGCCGAGTCCGTAGAACAGCGCGCGGAACACCCCCTTCCCCTCGATGCGGAAGGACTCGTCATATGCGAGACTCGTGCCGGCTACGTCGTCGTTGATTCCGACGGTAAAGTGGTTCTTCGGAGAGGATGCCGACAGGTTGTCTAATACCGCCTTGACCATGGCGGGGGTAAAGTCCTTCGAGCCGAGTCCGTAACGGCCCCCGACTATCTTCGGATAATTCGTAAACGGCGCGGTCTTCTTTTCCATCGCCTCGCCGACTGCGGTCCTCACGTCAAGATAAAGGGGCTCCCCTATCGCTCCCGGCTCCTTAGTGCGGTCAAGCACGGCGATTGCCTTGACTGTGGCAGGCAGCGTCCTGACGAAATCATCGATCGAGAAGGGCCTGAACAGTCTCACGCTCACGAGGCCCAGTTTCTCTCCCTTTGCGTTCAGGGCATCGACCGTGCTCTCCACCGTTTCGGCGGCAGAGCCCATGACAACGATGACCCGCTCCGCTTCCGGCGCGCCGTAGTAGTCAAAGAGGTGGTACTTGCGTCCTACGACAGCCGCAAATTTGTCCATGGCCTTCTGCACGTTCGCCGGCGTAGAGTTGTAGTAACGGTTGACCGTCTCCCTGCCCTGGAAATAGACGTCCGGGTTCTGCGCGGTTCCGCGGATTACCGGACGGTCAGGGGTGAGGCCCCTCTGCCGCTGCGTTATGACGAGATCGTCGTCGATCATCGCCCTCATGTCGTCGAAGGTGAGCTCCTCGATCTTCTGGATCTCGTGGGAAGTCCTGAACCCGTCGAAGAAATGGATGAAGGGTATCCTCGATTCGAGCGTGGCCGCCTGCGAGATCAGGGCGAAGTCCATCGCCTGCTGGACATTTTCGGAACAGAGCATCGCAAACCCGGTCGACCTTACCGCCATGACGTCCGAGTGATCGCCGAATATCGAAAGACCCTGGCATGCAAGCGAGCGGGCAGTGATATGAAAGACGGTCGGAGTGAGCTCGCCGGCTATCTTGTACATGTTCGGGATGATCAGGAGAAGGCCCTGAGAGGCAGAGACGGTCGTCGCAACCGCGCCGGTCGTGAGAGAGCCGTGGACCGCGCCGGCAACGCCTGCCTCGGACTGCATCTGGCTGATCTTCGGGACCGAGCCCCATATGTTGACCTTTCCTGCCGCCGACTTGGCGTCGCAGATCTCCGCTATCGGCGAGGAAGGGGTGATCGGATAAATCGTGATGATCTCATTCGTGGCATGCACCACATGAGCACATGCTGTGCAGCCGTCTACCGTAACCATTTTTCGAGCCATATTCTCCTCCTTCACATATCGTTTATTAACTTACCAGTGTATGCAATTGATCACACATCTCTTAGATTGAATATATATTTAACGGAAAATCTCCCCTAACCCCTCTTTGCCAACGAGGGGTCTTATTCCTCCCTTTGGAAAAGGGAGGATAGGATGGATTTTCAAATCAATGTTGTCAGTATTTTGAACCTGTCAATATTTCATCCACTGTCCACAATAAGAAACGGCACGGCATCAAAAAAACGCATATATACGGTTCCTGTCCCGGACAGGCATGCAGTACATTATAATAGAAATGCGGCCCGGCCGTCACCCCTCCCGTATGCCTATCCTCCTCGTAACGAGCATAACAATCCCTGAAAGACCGAGAGAGATGCCGAGAAGCCCGCCGGTCACGGCCACATTATTGAGGAGTTCCGGCCTCGCTAGAAGAACTCCCCCGAGGCATAGCATCATCATGCCGGAGATGAGTTTAAGCACCTGTCCCTGCTGTGCCGTCAGCTTTTTCGCGCCGAGCGTGGCGGCAAAGAAGAGTACGATCATGGCGAGCGGCATCACATAGACCACATTGTAGAGGACGAGGTAGAGATAATACTCGAACTTCGAAAGATTATGGAGAGTCAGTATCCGGGCGTAGACCATCGGGAACCCGGCGGTGCAGAAGAGTTCATAGGCATTCGCCGCCACCGCGAGCACCACGGTGCCCGTGATCACGGACAGAAGCGAGGTCGCCTTCATCAGCTTTCTCATGCGGTCGAAAAGTTTCGGCTTCGCGCTTTCAGGGATGACGAGCGAGACCCCTTTCTTAAAGAAAAAGAAGTCCTTGATATTGATAACAGCTATGACGAGCGCAACCGCCCCTGCGGCGACGGTCACCGCCGCGATCCTGCCGGTGAGCAGGAAGATGTTCAGCCATGCAGCCATAAAAATGAAATAAATGAACCCCGAGAAAAAGACAAAGATGCCGCCGACCAGCAGCAGCCTTTTCCGGGAATGCACATGAAGGAGAAGCCCGAGGAGCGCAAAGAGCACGAAGAACGCGCACGGGTTGAACCCGTCAAGTCCCGCGATCGCCACTGTCTGATAAAGAAGCGATTCCTTCGACGTGTCAACCTTGCCGAGAAGAGGCAGTTCTACGACTGATTCCTTCTTCTCCACCGGACCGGTCACAGATGTTCTAGGAGCAACGGCCGTCTTTCCGGCAGCCTGCGGTTTGGGGACGGGAGAAGCGGTGCTCTTTGCCGGAGCCTCTTCAGGACATTCCTCATCCTGGAGACATACGCCCTGCTCTCCGCCGGCCGGGCCGGTAAGGTCCGGCTGCGGAAGGAGGAGTTGCCCGCCCGGCCGGTCCAGTCTTTCGTGCGGATCGGGACAACCGTCCCGAATGCACCCCTGTATCCTTTCCTCGATATCCCTCCCCGTAGTCCCATCACCCCGATAGCCTACAATCGGCTCCGCATCGCCGATAAAGGTCGCGGGCACGCCCGTGAGCTTTACCCCGTAGGCCTCCGCCATATCCGAAAAGAGCTTCGCGTTTGCCGGGTTCTTCTTCACCTCGAGATAGTTGACGTCGAGTTGGGGATATCGCTTCGCCATCGCGTCGAGAAACGCCTTCTCGTCCCTGCAGTGGGGACAGCCTTCGGACCAGAAAAGGTACACGACGACCTTATCGGCCGCATGGGAGCCGGCCTGGACCAGAAGGCATTCCGCCAATGCGAAGGCGACGATAAACACTCTTATGCGCAGAAGTCTTTTCATCTTAGAGACCGGTCGCTCCTTCTTCCTACATGATACCATCTCAGCTATCGGGAATAATGCACGGGGTCGGATTCATCAAACAGGTTAGAATGCACTGGAAAGACCTGCGCAGACCTTCCCGATGGAAACAATGCTTCATGCAAATCTCCGCTGCCGTGAAAGACAAAAAAGGCAAAAAAAATCTTGACCTTTTTCTCCTTCACGTGTAATATTTTTCAGAAGTTTCGGAAGTTTTTGTAATAGGGAGCGGCCGCAAAGACTTTGAGCTTTGTGGCTTTTTTTGTCGGCATTTTCCGGAACTCGAAAAATATCTTTATTTTCTACAGGAGGAGAAAGTCGCATGCAGCAGAAAGGAACCGTGAAGTGGTTTAACGAAACCAAAGGGTATGGATTCATCACCAGGGAAGACGGGGGAGACGTCTTTGTCCATTATTCGGAGATTCAGGCCAATGGTTTTAAAACACTTGGAGAAGGCCAGGCTGTCGAATTCGAGGTGGCAGACGGCCCGAAGGGCCCCAAGGCGGTCAACGTGGTGAGAATTTAACCGGTACTACTTCAGCTTACCATAACTTCAAAGGCCCCTTGAAAAAAGGGGCTTTTTTCGCCCGGCGGGTTTAAGCCTTTATCGCCTTCATCAACCGGTCATACTTCTCAGCCCCTACGCAGTCCCTGGCGGCCGGACACCATTCGATGCAGGAGGGCCTCATCTCGCGGGTCACCTTCTTGCCGCACTTCTTGCAGTCGGCCTCGACCTCGTCGGTCCAGATCTCGTTCACAGTATCGCACCAGAAACACCTCACCTCTTCAGGATAGGGGGTCCTGATCTCTCTGCTTCCCGGACATGATTCTTTCAGTGCCATGATTCTATTTTAACAAATAGCCGGACAGAGGGTATGAGATAGATCATAAATGCGGAATCCGCCCGTTTATTTTCCCAATGCATTTCCCATCTTATTTGTTCTAATATATGATTTAGGACTTATTTTTTCAGGAGGAATCGATGAAAAGACATCTCAGGTACATTATCTTTATCATCCTTGCCGCGATGGTGCTGGGTCTCACAGGCTGCGGGTACAACCAGATGCAGGCGAACGAGGAAGCAGTGAAGGCGGCATGGGGAGACGTCGAAGCCTCGTACCAAAGGAGGAGCGACCTTGTCCCCAACCTCGTGGAAGTGGTAAAGGCATACGCGAAGCATGAAAGGGAGACCCTTACGGCGGTGACCGAGGCGCGGGCAAAGGTCGGATCGATCCAGATGTCCAAAGACATGCTCAACAACCCACAGGCTTTTGAGCAGTTCCAGCAGGCGCAAGGGGCCTTGAGCAGCGCCCTCTCCCGTCTTATGGTCGTTGTCGAGCGGTATCCTGACCTGAAGGCGAACCAGAATTTCCAGGACCTTCAGAACCAGCTCGAGGGCACGGAAAACAGGATCAACGTTGCTCGCGTACGGTATAACAAGACGGTGGAGACGTTCAATACTTCCATCAGGATATTCCCGAACAGTCTCACGAACAGCCTGCTGCTCCACCTGAAGCTGAAGGAACCCTTCAAGGCAGAGGCGGGAGCGGAAAAGGCGCCGAAGGTGCAGTTTTAGTGAGGGTGAGGATGAATAGGCCGGCATCTCAATAATGGATAGACGTCATCCGGAATATCTCCCCTCCCACTATGGGAATCATAACTCCCCCTGTACCCCCTCTTATCGTAAGAGGGGGCGAGTCTCCCTGCCTGCCGGCAGGCAGGGAGCCTGGGGGCGTTACTTCAAAAAGGTATCACTGATAATCATTGCCTTTCTCCTGGCGCTTGCATCGGCCGCATACTGCCTTGAGGTCCCTAAACTTGAGGGCTACGTGAACGACTATGCGGACATGATATCGCCGCAGGCAAGGGCAGAACTCGAAAATGAGCTGAGGAGCTTCGAGCAGACCGACTCGACGCAGATCGTAATACTTACCGTCCCCTCCCTCGAAGGAGACCCCATTGAGGACTTCGGCATCAAGGTGGCCGATGCATGGAAGATCGGCCAGAAGGGGAAAGACAACGGGGCGATATTTATCGTTGCGAAGCAGGACCGGAAGATGAGGATCGAGGTAGGCCGCGGGCTCGAAGGCAAGTTGACGGACCTGATGTCTGGAAGGATAATAGACCTCGTGGTAAAACCGAGGTTCAAGAGGGGCGATTATGACGGAGGATTTATCGCGGGCGTCTCCGCGATAATTGACACGACGCGGGGCGAGTTCAAGGCGGACGGCAATCATAACCGTCAGAAAGGCGATAGGGCGTCCCGCTTCATGTCGCTTCTTATCTTCGGGGCATTCGCGATGCTGTTTCTCGGAAGCATGTCGAGACCCCTTGGCGCGGTGGCAGGCGCGGCGGGGCTTCCCCTTATGGCCTATCTTTCGGCGATCTCCCTGAGCGCAACCGGTTTTCTCATCCTTGCCGGCGTAGGCCTGGTGGCCGGGCTTCTTCTTCCCGCACTCTTTTCCTCCGGGGGCCGGCGCGGCGGAGGCGGAGGATTCTGGCCCGGAGGGGGCTATTACGGCGGCGGATTCGGCGGTTTCGGAGGCGGCAGCGGGGGGTTCGGCGGGGGCGGCTTCAGCGGAGGAGGAGGCTTCGGCGGAGGCGGCGCCTCGGGAGACTGGTAATGAGACACAGGGCTGAACACTTTTTTACGAAGGACGAAAAGGAGCGGATCGCGAAGGCCACCGGCGAAGTGGAGACGCGCACCATCGGAGAGATCGTGGTGATGGTGGTCGACAGAAGCGACGAATATCCTGACGGCGAGATCGTCGGGGGTGTTCTTTTCGGAAGCCTTCTTGCAGTGGTATTGACCGGCCTCTTCTTCCATTCATCGATGTGGTTCTTCATTCCGCTTTCGTTTGTCTTCTTCTTCCCCTTCAGGGTCATTTTGAAGAAATACCCGCCGCTCAGGACCGCCTTTCTCGCAGCAAGGAGAAGGGAGCACGCGGTGCGGCATCGGGCGGTTATGGCATTTCATGAAAAAGGGCTGAACAGGACAAAGGAGCATACAGGCGTCCTCTTCTTCATATCTCTGCTCGAACACAAGGTCTGGGTGCTGGCGGACAAAGGCATTCATGAGAAGATCGGTCAGGAGACGCTGAACAAGTTCGCGGCGAAGGTCTCCTCGGGAATCCGGGAAGGCCGCGCCTGCGAGGCACTCTGCGAGTCAGTCAAAGAGGCGGGCGATCTTCTTGCAGCCCACTTCCCTATGAAACCGGGCGACACCGACGAACTTCCGAACCACGTAATCACGGAATAAACCCAAACGCCCCGTGGTATTTTCTTTTCGGAATAGCCTAAACAATAAGGTTAGTCATCACCTTTATTTCCAACATCAAGGTGAAATCTATGCAGGAACCGGTGATACACAGGCGCAAACAGAACACCGACAAACGTAAGGAAAGCCACACCACTAAAAAGCGCATAGAGTGCTGAAAAAACCTTGCCTCCATCGGTCTCCATCTTGTCTACCGGCCCCATGCCCGTCAGAATCATGGAGGCA
The DNA here is from genome assembly GCA_021811105.1 of Nitrospirota bacterium. GTDB lineage: Bacteria > Nitrospirota > Thermodesulfovibrionia > Thermodesulfovibrionales > UBA6898 > Sulfobium. Next base: position 30,452 of record JAJZPM010000039.1, read on the forward strand.
TTAAGAAATGAATCAAGCCATTTCAGATTACCGAACACATGATATCCAACAGTCCCGATGCCGATAGAAAGCAATAAAATCACAAGCGCAAACGCAAGGTACTGAATTTGTCTGGAGACAAACTCCTTACGGGGCTTCAGGGGTTCTTGATAATGCTCAAACATGCGTCATCCCTTTATATGATATCATCGCAGGCCTTGGCCGGCATTACCCGGTGCACCTGATCACCCTTCTGTCAGTGACGATCATACTGATCTTGATATCGTGAGGCTCGGACGGGATCGCGCCGACGACTTGTTCCTCATAGGCAGGCGCGATGATCGGCATCTCTCTTCCGGGCGACGTAAGCAGCCTGTCATAATATCCGCCGCCGTATCCGATCCTGTTGCCGGCCGTATCGAAACCCGCGCCGGGGATAACGACCGCGTCGATGTCATTCATTGCCATCGCCCTTTCTTCGGACATGACCGACGGCTCCGGAATCCCCATATATCCCGGCACAAGCTCTTCAAGGCCCTTTATCTCATAGAGAAGAAGGAGATGGTTCTCCCTGTCCACCTTAGGAAGCACTACGCGCTTGCCTTCAGCGAGAAGCGACTTCATCGGTTCGAGGGTGTCGACCTCGGACCTGAATGAGGCGAAGAAGAAGAGCATCTTCGCATTCCTGACCTCATCGAGGGAAACAAGACGCTCCCGGATCAGCCTGTCCTTCGCCCTTCTTACCTCCGGCGGGATGGCGTCCCTCTTTTTCAGAAGCTCCGCTCTGACTTCGCTCTTATCGCTCATGGCCTCGGCAAGCGCCTCATCCCGCGCCCAGCATCTTTTCTATCGCCGATTTGATCGCCCTGATCTCCTCCACCGTGCGCGGCGCATGACCAAAGGGAGAGGCGCCCTTGATGTCCGCCTCCATCACCTCATTGCTGAAGGATATCGCCCCGGCGAGTTCCATGTCCCCGATCCCTTTTCTTATGAAGGCAAGGTCTTCATCCCCGCGCACCTTGTTCGCCACCACAAACACGTTCTTCACCCCTAGCCCCTTTGCCAACTCCTTTACGACGCCGGCGGTCTGGATGCTCCTCTGGCCTGGTTCGACCACCACGATAAAGGCGTCCACGGAATCCGCAGTGCCGCGCGTGAGATGTTCGATGCCTGCCTCCATGTCCACGATCACCACCTCGTCCCGTTCGACCACCAGATGCCTGAGGAGACGTCTGAGCAGAACGTTTTCAGGACAGTAGCACCCCGACGAAGCAGCCTTTGATTTGCCCATGATCAGCAGCGTGATGCCGTCGAGCCTGTAGCCCAATCCCTCGGGCAGGTCGTCCACCTTCGGGTTCAGCTTGAAGATCCCTCCCATCCCCCCGGGCTTCGTCCCCATGCGCTCCTCGATAAGTTCTCCTATCTCGGCGATCGGCCTGATCTTTTCCGCATCCTCACGCGGCACCCCGAGAGCCGAGGCAAGGTTGGCGTCAGGGTCGGCGTCCACCTCTATCACCTTTTTCCCCTCGGATGCATAGAGATGGCCCAATACCGACGACAGCGTCGTCTTTCCCACCCCGCCTTTTCCCGTTACCGCAATTTTCATTTCACATATTATCCTTTTATTTTTAATTTACCACATGCGGGCTTTTGAAGTGTTTTTCATGCAACCCTCACCCCACCCTCTCGCGAGCCCGGTAGAGGAATCTTCATCCCGTTGTCATCTTCTTCCATAGCCCGGTGGGAAAGACCCCTTTGATTCTCTCGCCCTTTGGGAGAGGGTTAGGGTGATGGGCTTATTGACTCATCCAGCCTTTCAGGAATGAAAACCAGCATTCGGCAAAATATTCGTAGCGAACACCGAACCGTGGCAGGGACAGCCTTCGGCACGCCGCCATACATGCCGCCTGAGCAGTTTGAAAACGCTGCAGGTTGCGATGAAAGAAGCGACATTTATAGTTTCGGCATTGTTTTGTATCAGATGGCATCTAGTGGTAACCTCCCGTTTTATCCGGAAATGACTGGGCACAAGACTGATAGCCAGCTCCAGGCTTGGTATAGATTGCACTGTAATGCAGCGGTTCCCGAAATAAAATCGCCGCTATCCTTGGTAATACAGAAATGTATTGAAAAGAAACCGAGGAAGAGATATCAGGCATTTACAGAATTGCGCACAGACCTTGAGCCAATACTTAAGAGACAAACAGGAGAAATCATTGCGCTGCCCAAACAAGAAGAATTCGGAATATTGCAATGGATGTCTGCTCTTCCGGCAAACTGTCCTCTACCTCCGGCAACCCCGCTCGACTCCGTGTTAAACCACGTGGCTTCCCAGGCTCCTCATAGCTCCTCTCACAAAATCAGGATATAAATTTGCCTTTATCCATCTGTCGGCTTTTGAAATAGTATCGTCTGCGCTTTTCTCGGAGTAGAACTCTTTAAGGGACGTGCCGCCTTCTTTGGGGAAATATATGAGTACCCCATGGAAAATACCTCCTCCACGGATATCGAAGCCCAATGGATGGAAAATACCTTCTTCATCGATATCTTCCCCAACTACAAGGAAACCGAAAAAAAGACCACCGACTTTTGTAAAACAGTCATACGCTTGTTTCATAAATACCTCCTCGTGGATGATGCCATCGGCCTCGAATAATACAAATAGCCGTTACATGTCTAACTTGACAATAAGAATTTTGTCCAGTTACTGAAACTGTTAATCGGCCTCCAAGTATTGCTGAAGACTATTTTTCGCCCCGATTCCCTCCTTAAGAAGCTGTATTTTATCCTTTCCCTCATTCTATCTACTTAACCCTATAAGTCAACCCTAACGTTGCATAAAGTGTGTGTATTTAGGCCGTCATTCCCGCAGTCTTTAGGCGGGAATCCATTCTTAAGAAAACATGGATGCCCGACTGAGAACCTCGGGCATGACGGAAAAAGAACTATGACATGGAGGTAACATTCGGAGAAAGTGTCACTGTCTCAAAATCGCGCCAATGTCGATTAGTCCCGTGAAACGCGTCAGTCAGGTCAGGCGACGCCGGCCTACCTAAAAAGCCGTCGCCTTCAGATTTTTTTCCGTGATGTATCTGACGTGTTCGTCGAGCACCGTCAAAAGCTCGGTAATGAGGAATTCGGAAGGCTTCAGTCTGTCTAATTTTGCGGGGTCCCAGCCGAGCAGACTGGCGTAAAGGCTAGATACTCCCGCGGAAAGGCCGAAAGAGGATTCATATCCCGCCGCGCATCCTTCGCAGAGCACGGTGCCGTGTGAGAGATAGAAGGCATCCCCCTTCCTGCCGCACCTGCCGCAACTGTGAAGCCTCGGAAGATAGCCGGTAATCTCGAGAAGTTTCAGCTTGTAATAGACGGGGAGCAGCCTTTCCTCACAGTCGCCCTCCATTACGCGCAGCGTTTTCATGAGGAGCGTGTAGACCCGTGTATTGGCGTCCCTTTCCGGGACGAAATGCAGCGTCAACTCGATCATCTCCGAGGCCCTCAGAAAACACTTCAATGAGCTCCGCACGGTATGAAAGGGATGGATGATGTCCGACTGGGTAAGGCGGGGCAGGGCCGCATCCTCCTTGCCCCAGAAGGCGATCCGCGCGTGCGTGAGGGGTTCGAGGCTGCTGCCGAATCTGCTTTTGATCTTGCGGGGGCTCTTAGCGAAGGCCCTCAGGACACCGTATTCCCCGGTAAGGTACGTCACGATAAGGTCGGCTTCGCCATAAGGAAAGGTCTTTAAGACGATGCCTTCTGTCCGATGCAGCATTACATAATGTTGCCGAAGTCTTCGGGCTTCAGGTTTTTCAGCCACTCATCGAGCTCATCGGCCGTCCTCGTGGCCATGATGCTGTCCTCCACAAAAATCGGCGCGCTCGACCTGAGCGCAACCGCCACCGCATCACTCGGCCTCGAATCGATGAGCGTCTCTTTTCTTCCGTCGTTCAGGTGAATGAGGGAATAATAGGTATTGTCGATGATCTCGGTGACCACGATCCTCGTGATCTTGATCTTCAGCCCGTCGGTAATATTCTTGACAAGGTCGTGGGTCAACGGCCGGGGTGTTGCAACCTTCCCGAGGGCAAGGGCGATCGAGTCGGCTTCCGGTTTTCCGATCCATATCGGGAGTGTCCCGGGACCGTCGAGTTCCTTGAGGAGAAGGATGTACATGTTGCTTCGCGGATCAAAGAGGAGGCCTTCGACCTTCATTTCTACCAACATCTACCTGTACCCCAAATCATGCAATATTTTTTTGTCATCACGCCATCCCCTCTTCACCTTCACCCACAGCTGCAGAAAAACCCTGGTGCCGAGAAGTCTTTCGATATCGATACGTGCGAGTATGCCGACCTCTTTGAGCATCCTGCCTTTTGCTCCTATTATTATACCTTTTTGCCCCTCTCTTTCAACATATATATTCCCGGCGATCGCCACAACCCCGTCCGGCCGTTCGGCCCAGGAATCGATATCCACGGCGACCGAATAGGGGACCTCCTCGCCCGTCTTCTCCATGATCTTTTCACGGATGATCTCGGCAGCCATGAACCGTTCGATCTGGTCCGTCAAGATGTCGTCCGGGTAATATTTCGGCCCCGCGGGAAGGTGCTCCAATATTTTTTGGAGGACGATGCCGATCCCGTCTCCCTTGAGGGCGGAAACTGGAATGATCTCGCTGAAGTGAAACAGCTCACTATACCGGTCCATCATCGGCAGAATATCCTGTTTCTTCACCTCGTCTATTTTGTTGATTATGAGAAAAACCGGCTTGGCGACGCGGGCAAGCGATTCTATAATGATGCGGTCTTTTTCGGCCTGCCTGCCGGCCTCGGCAACGAAGAGCACTACGTCTATTTCCTCCAGGACCTCGCGTGCCGAACGGACCATCGCCTCGCCGAGAAGGTTTTGGGGTTTATGGATGCCCGGGGTATCGATGAAGATGATCTGGGCTTCGGGAAGGTTCTTAATGCCGAGGATCCTGTTTCTGGTGGTCTGGGGCCTCGCGGCCACGATTGATATCTTCTGGCCCAGAAGTGCGTTCAGGAGCGTGGATTTCCCGACATTCGGCCTGCCGATTATTGAAACATATCCCGAGCGGAAAGATTCTTGCACCTGTCTCCTGAAAAAAGTTGCGACTCCGGGCCGGATTTTCAGGCAGTGAGTCCGCCTACCGCCCCTTTTATTCTTTCGACGCCCCTCTTGATATCGGCGAGGGATGTCGCGTACGAAAGCCGTATATAATTGTCGTCGCCGAAGGCGGAGCCGTGCACTAGGGCGACCCGCGCCTCTTCGAGCAGATAGAGTGCGAGATCGGCCGAAGAGGATATCTGTCTCCCGCCGGCTTTTTTCCCGTAGAGTTGCGACGTATTCGGGAACGCATAGAACGCGCCGGCAGGCATGAGGCAGTGCATCCCCTCTATCCTGTTCAGCTCTTCCACGAGATACTTTCTCCTCTTGTCGAATTCCTCACGCATCCTGACGACGAAATCCTGGGGTCCTCTCAGCGCCTCTATCGCGGCCTTCTGTGTGATCGAGGTCGGGTTGGACGTCGACTGGCTCTGGATATTCGTCATCGCCCTGACGATCTCCGCCGGACCCGCGGCATAGCCGATCCGCCATCCCGTCATTGCGTGCGATTTCGACAGCCCGTTGATGAGGACCGTCTTCATCTTCACCTCTTTATCGAGAGAGGCGACGCTGACATGCTCCGCCCCCCCGTAAATGAGCTTCTCATAAATCTCGTCGGAGACGATATAAAAGTTGTGCTTCAGCGCAAGCTCGGCTATCTTCTCCAGCGTCTTCCGGTCATAGATCATGCCGGTCGGGTTCGAGGGCGAATTAAGGATCAGGGCCTTCGTTTTCTTTGTGATCCGTTCTTCAAGGGCCTCGGGTCTCACCCTGAAGGAATCGGCCTCAAAGGTCTCGACGAAGACTGGGACCGCATCATTCAACAGGACCTGGTCGGGGTAGGACACCCAGTAGGGAGAAGGGATGATCACCTCGTCTCCCGGTCCGTAGAGGGCCTGGGCAACATTGTATAGAGAGTGCTTCGCACCCGTCGATACGATGATCTCTTCTCTCCTGTAGGAAAGTCCGTTGTCGCTCTTCAGCTTATCGATAATGGCGTCTTTCAGCGGGTCTATCCCGCCGACAGCCGTGTACTTCGTAAAGCCGTCCTTCATCGCCTTTCCCGCGGCCTCTTTTATATTGTCCGGCGTGTCGAAGTCGGGCTCTCCGACGCCGAAACTTATCACGTCCTCGCCGGCCGCCTTCATCGCCTTCGCCTTTGCGTCGATCGCGAGCGTCGGTGACGGCTTGATCTTTTTTGCCCTTTCAGAAAGCATAGGTTCTCCCTCTCCAAAAAACGTTTCGATATATTAGCACATGCGGATATTTTAAGAAAAACTGATCGAGTAGGAGGCAGGGGATTAGTTCGCCTGCCGTCCTCTCACACCACCGTACGTGCCGTTCGGCATACGGCGGTTCGTAAATTATAAAGACCTGTAGACATCGAGAAGTCCGATAAGACCCGCGCGACGAAAGTAACGGTTGTTCAGGGTCGTCGATAAGACAGGGCTATTGGATACGTGCCAGCAGCCTTTCCTTGTATTGGCAAACTGCCACGCCTTACGGTTGTCCAATCCGAGACGTACGAGGTTATCGTGCTTCGTCCCGATCTTCTTCCATTGCTTCCAATAGCACATGCGCAAACGCCTTCTTATCCACTCATCGAGTCTCCCGCAGTGCCCTCGCATGTCCGCTATCCGAAAGTAGCCGAGCCAGCCATGTACCGCCTGATTCAGCCTTCTAATTCGAGCCTCCATGCTCCGTGCCTTGCTCCTCGACGTGATTGCCCTTATTTTGTCCTCAAACCGCTTCAGGGACTTCGGATGTGTTCTCACCCGTGCTTCCCCTTCCTTCTGGTAAAAGGAAAAACCGAGAAACTTCCGCCTTTGAGGATAATCCACCGCGCTTTTCTTCTGGTTGACCTTCAGCTTCAATCGCTCTTCGAGGAACTTGCCTATACCGGCCATTACCCGCTGACCTGCCCTCATGCTTTTGACGTAGATATTACGGTGAGTAGACCGGCGGAGCTGCCCCGCCAGTCCCTCGCAGAACCGGACGTGAACCTCTCGGCTCATCCGGCTCCCATCATCCAGCCGCAGGAAGCGTTCCCATCTGCCAGTGCGCAAAAAGT
>JAJZPM010000087.1 GCA_021811105.1 Nitrospirota bacterium
CCGAATGGCTGAAAATATTTCAAGTCGGTAACAGGTCGCGATGTCATTTTTATGTTATTCTTTCAGTAAGTTATATTGCTTCATGCAAAAAACAGTCGGACAGATGTGGCGCATAGTATAAAACTAGCGGAGCCGGTAATGCATCAAGAACTTCAAGTGCTTTTTCGTATTTTTTCTGATCTAATAAATATTCGGAATAACTGACAACCTGATCAATGTTGTTTCCTTTGGCCCCGGCAAGTGCTTTTTCAAAAGCTTCTTCTGTCCGGTTATCTTGCATCGTTGCCAGCGCCTGCGCATACCACAAAAGACTCATTTCGTCGTCCGGAAATTCTTTAAACACACTTGAGAAGTAGTTATCCAAAACATTCTTATCCTTCAACTGTGACGCGAGCTGTGACATTACGACACTATAATGAGCAGACATCCCCTTGCCATACTTAATTCCCAGTTCCTCAGCTCTCTTGAATTCCTCGGCAGCTTTGACCAGGTAGTCCCTTGTATTCGTGTATGCGCCAAGTTCACGGTTGATATAAGCAAGCGCCTCATGAAGGTGTCGACTTTCTGGGTAACGGCGTAGGCTTGTCGATAGAATGTATTCAGATTCCTCCAGCCACGCCTTGTCGCTTCTTCTCCCATGATTAATCTCATCGCCAAACTTTCTCTTCTTGATGCTGCTATCGATCTTGTCAACTTCTCCAAGATAGACTTTGAGTTCATCGGCGCTCTCATTAGAATCCGGAAAGTCCTTCTCTAAAGATGTACCTCGAATAACATCCTGTATTTCGGGGGAATAAGCCTGCTCCAAGCTCTCCGCGCCATCACCACTAGCGGCCGCCGATATACAGGCACAGGCCAATACATTTACTAAGAAAACTATTACAGATATCTTCATCTTTTCCCTCCTTCTTTATTTAAGATTTTTTTTCATTATGAGTCGATCATATTTATTTATGGTTGCCAGTGTTCCGCCGCTTCGTCAAATCATACTGTTGCAACTGCTGATTCAATACTTTTTGAGAAAAAGAGGAGGGTAGCCTGTGATTTTGGAAGGCAGAGTACTTCATGAATAAGGGTTGGAAGGGCAGTCCACAGTAAACTAACGTCAGCTCCGATTTTGCAATTCTGCGGAGTGGGAACGGAAAGAAACAGGTTTAAGAAATCGAAACAAGTTTCTACTCCAGGAAGAAGTCCAACTCGGCCTGACAGCGCACAGGATTACGACGTCCCGCCCTTGCAGATCAGTCGGTCCGGACCCCAACCTCATCACCCACCGAGATGTGATATCTCGACGCGGCGTTTCCGGCGCAGACAAAGAATTCGAGATAATCCGAACTGTTTATCAGCGAGTAAAGGCCGTTGTCGGCCGCCTCGTAATAGAACTTCTTCAACTGCACATCCCTCCCCTTAAGCGAGACCCTGATGCTGCCGCCCGTATTTGTGCCGGACAGTCTGCCGATGTCATACTTCGAGATGTTCGACACCGCGTTGCCGAACCGGTCTATATGGATGACGCTACCGCGCACCCTGCCGTCCGCAGTCTCGGGAAACGGGATATCGATCGCGCGGTAGTCGGTGATCGGGTCGCCGAACTTCTCGATATGGACGCCTCTCGAAAACCAGGCAGCCACCGGCGCGAAAAGGTCCCGGCCCTGAAAAGTGGGACTCCCCTTCCGGAGAAAATAATGTTCCGCAGTGATATGGACCACCTCGAGGGTCTCATGCCTCACCCGGTAGATATAGGAGAAGACGCCGTTGTCGGGACCGATAAAAAAATGGTTTTCCGAAAAAACGAGAAGCGGCCTCCTCGCCGAGCCGACCCCGGGGTCGACAACGACCACGTGGATCGTGTCCGAAGGAAAATACCGGTAGTTCATGCCGACGGTGAATGCCGCCTCCTGAACGTCCTGCGGCCTGATGCCGTGGGTGAGATCGACAATCCTCGCTTCGGGGTTGATCTTGAGAATTACGCCCTTCATCACGCCGACAAACGGATCGTCATACCCGAAGTCGGTCGTAAGGGTGATAAGCGGCCTACCCGGCATGGACAGTTCCTGTTATAGAACCGATGTCCCCAATTCCTTCCTTCTCCATGTAATCAATTATACCATCAATGATCTCTGTCGTTGCCCTCGGGTTCACAAAATTCGCCGTCCCGACAGCCACCGCGGAAGCGCCCGCAATCAGAAACTCGATCGCGTCGCCGGCGTTCATGATGCCGCCCATACCGATGATCGGGATCTTCAGCGACCTGTATACCTCGTAGACCATCCTGACCGCTATCGGTTTCACAGCCGGGCCGGACAGCCCGCCGGTAATGTTGGCGAGTCTCGGCCTCCTCGTCTTAATATCGATCGCCATGCCGGTGATTGTATTGATCAGGGAGACTGCGTCCGCGCCGGCTTCCATGGCGACCCTCGCCATGAGCGATATGTCCGTGACATTCGGAGAAAGCTTCACGATGAGAGGGAGGGCCGTCTTTTTTCTCACCGCACCTACGACCCGGGTAGTTACCTTCGGGTCTGTGCCGAATATACACCATCCCGCCTGCTTATTCGGACACGATATGTTCATCTCAAGACCGTGAATGCCTTCGGTCGCACTCAGCCGTTCTGCCGCTTCGGCATATTCGTCGACCGAATCGCCGAAGAAATTTACGATCACAGCAGTATCGAACCGCCTCAGGAAGGGGAGCTTCTCCCCGATGAACCTCTCGATACCGATATTCTGGAGACCTATGGCGTTCAGCATGCCGGACGCAGTCTCCACCACGCGCGGCGGCGGGTTTCCTTCCTTAGGCTTAAGCGAAAGCCCTTTGACGACTACCGCCCCCAGCCTATTGAGGTCAACGAACTCTGCATACTCCTCTCCGTATCCGAACGTTCCGGATGCGGTCATCACGGGGTTCTTGAGCTTCAGCCCGCCGACATTTACTTCAAGATTCATGGCTTCCACACGATCTCGGCCGCGTCGAAAACCGGCCCTTCTTTGCAGACCCTCTTGTACCCTGTTTTTGTTTTCACCACGCACCCGAGGCAAGCGCCGATACCGCAGGCCATGTGTTCTTCGAGAGAGACGTAGGCGCTAATCCCGTTTGCCGCGGCGGTCTTCGCGATCTCCCGGAGCATAACGTTCGGCCCGCAGGCGTATATGACCGGCTGATGAATACCGTCGCGGTTCCGGACAAAGTCATTAACGGCATCAACGACCGTCCCCTTTACCCCGCAGGATCCGTCGTCAGTACAGACCACCAGCTCCTTATATATCTTTTCGAGTTCGCCCGTCACAAAAAGCTCCTGTTCCGTTCTGGCGCCATAGAAGACAAAGGCCTTTTTCGAGATTTTTTCCGCGAGGGAAAAGACCGAGGCTATGCCTATCCCGCCTGCAATGACAAGCGGACTCTCTTTATCAGAAGGGAGGGGGTACCCGTTGCCGAGAGGACCGAGCACCGTTATTTCAGCCCCTTCCTTCAAGTCCCTCAGAATCGATGTCCCTTTTCCTTTTATCCGGAAGAGGATCTGGATGCCCTCGGGGGTCCGGCGGAATAGGCTGAAGGCACGCTTTAAGAGCGGGTCCATTCCTTTGCTCACCTCCAGCATGTAGAACTGTCCCGGATGGGGTTCTTCCATAGGTTCAAGGTTTGCCAGGGAAAGGAGATTGTGGTCTTTATTGAGAGGACGGTTCGATCGTATCTCTGTCCTGAAGTATCTACTCAAACGTGATCTCTTGTATCTCGTACTCGATCGTGCGCGCAGGCGCCTTGATGATCGCCGTGTCCCCGACCTCCTTACCGATGAGCGCCCTTCCTACCGGAGAGCCAAGGGAAATCTTGCCCAGCTTCACGTCCGCCTCTTCCGTCCCGACAAGATAAAAGACGTATTCCTCGTCAGCCTCGACATCGAGGACCTTCACCTTCGCTCCGAAGGCCACCTTCGACTGCTTGATCTTTGACGGGTCGATGACGTCCGCCATTGCGATCTTCGCCTTCAGCTCCTGGATCCTTCCCTGAATAAAGGACTGCTGCTCCTTTGCCGCATGATATTCGGCGTTCTCGGAAATATCGCCGTGGGCGCGCGCCTCGGCGATCGCCTGGATGTTCTTCGGTCTGTCGACCTTCATGAGCCTCTCAAGCTCTTCCTGCAATTTCTTAAATCCCGCAGGTGTAAGCGGTACTCTCTGCATCATCGCTCCTTCTCTCTGCTTCCGTTACGTAGTGTAATTTACCATGCGGGGATTATTTTTTCAAAGGCAGCAAGCTCTTCAAGTCAAATCGGCCCTTTCCGGCCCTTGCGTTTATACACAAACAAGTGTTATATTTTGTGTATAGTCTTGAAGGAGGTTACCATATGTTAAGAACGAATATTGAACTTGACGAAAAACTCGTAAGAGAAGCCATGAAGCTGACCCGTAAAAAGACCAAGAAAGAGATTGTAAATTATGCCCTTGATGAGCTCGTACGGAGGGCCAAGAGGAAAAAGCTCCTTGAGATCGAGGGCAAAGTAATATGGGAGGGCAACCTCGCTGAAATGAGGAAAGGCAGGGCATGATCCTAGTCGATACCAGCGTATGGATAGATTTTCTGAACGGAGCGAACTCCCGTGAGCGCCATACCCTGCACAGGCTTATCGAAGAAGAGGAGGATATCTCAATCACAGAGATAATCCTTACGGAAGTCCTTCAGGGGATAAAGGAAGACAAAGATTTCATTGCCGTGCGGGACCCTCTTATGGAATTCCCGATTCGCGCACCTAAGGGCATAGAGACCTATCTGAAGGCGGCCGGCATTTACAGGGATTGTAGGAAAAAAGGCAAGACCATAAGAAAGACCGTAGACTGCGTCATAGCCGCCATATGCATTGAAAACAACCTGCTCCTCTTTCACAAGGACGGCGACTTCGATCGTATCAGGCAATGCACCGGACTTAAGGTGTTAAGGGCGTGAGGGTAAATTCAGACCCATCTATTGCCTCTCTTTCCAATAATCAGGGTAGCGCCGTAGATGCATTACGGCGAGTATATAAATGCCTCCCGGTTCGATGCTGTATAAGACACCGAATGGGAACCGCTTTACAAGACAGCGACGTATGCCATCTTCCATCGTGGGCCATGCATTCGGATAGTTAACGATGTTCTGGATTGCGGCATGTATCTCCATTGAAAAATCATAGCCGAGGCCCGGCTCATTATCCTAGTAGTATTCAATAGCCCCGTTAAACTCTGCTTCCGCTTCTGGATGGAAAAAGAAGGTCATTTCTCGAATCGCGCTCGTATTTTGGAAAACACAGCATCCCCGGGAATGGCTTTTTCACTCCTGCCTCGCAGTTCTGCAAGCCTGCGTTTGGCAACCTTCGTCCACTCTGCGTCAATCGCCGCTGACGGCGGGTTGAGAGTCTTGAGCAATGTGTCAATAACGATAGCCCTCTCCTCGACCGGTAGAGACTCAGCTTCCTGAATTATTTCCTTCATTCCATGCATGTGATACCTCCTGTCTATTGCTCACTGGCGATTGCTGGATCTTTTTCAGTCATCATGTTGTCACCTCGATGACACCCACGCTTATTCATTCCCTGGTCAAGTTTTCAGTGCCACTAGATCTTTCAAATATTGCGCCATTCTTCCGTGAAGATGATAGGGAAATATCACTAGAGGTCGAGAGAAATATTTTTTGGGCGTATAGTCTTCTAGCGCATTTCGTCTAGTGGTTTCAAGTTCTTTATCGACTGACGCGAGATCGCCGGCGCGTTCGTATACTATTTGATATCTGATACGTTCGAATAATGTATCCCGAGCCATCGTGGCTGCCTTATTTCTTTCTCCAACTCGATAAACCATCTCTTCTAGATCGTGCCTGAGTAAAATTCAGCTTTATCTTTAGTGCCTGATCAAAGCAGACAATTGCTTCTTTAATTGTTATTTCCGCGCTTTAGTTCGCATGACCCTTATTCCCCAGTCTATCTTTTTCTTTACTCGATGACAAGATTGTACGCAACTCGATTGGGTCTCTTTTGATAAAACATTCCTTGTCGCAAATATTGAGGCTATTCCCTCCAACCTTCATGCAATGCTTCATCTCTCCAATTGCATACGTATCATCGCACCTGTTGAGGGGAATGAGATAAACAATACCTGGCAGAACCACAGTGCCAAAATAAAATATTCCCTTTTTTCTTGACTCTAATTTTCCGACATAAAGATCAATGTCCTGATGCTGCCAATTGCACCACAAGAATGGAACAAAGTCTTTCTTGCCTCCAAAGCGCGCATAACGACGCACGAAGTCGAAATCATTTTGGGATGATTGAAAATTATGGACCACATTTCTTGCGCAAGAATCCCACCAAAATCATGAGTGAACCCAGCACCAGTGAACAAAATATTCTTGGACATTATGTCCGATAGCTCTTCTTCAGCAATCCGTCTATCAATACCAAGAAATACAAAAAGCGTTGTATATAAACCCCCTCTTATTTCAGCAACCTTTTCCGACAGCTTGTCGTTTTCCTCGGGTGTGACAAGATGCGGGATTCTGACGAGTGGTACGTCAGGAATATTTGGAAGAAGCGCCAGTGTTCTATTTTTGTCAAAATAGAAGGCAAACTCACCGCTGAATATGTAGACACTTTTTGCCAGATTGACTACGGATTTAAAACCAATTCCTCTATAGAGTCTGTTGCGCGAACATTTTTCAAATGAACAATTTCCCAAAACGAGAGAGATATTTGTTAAGAGCAAGCATGTTGAGAGCAGGTCGAAGTCCTATCAGGGATGTGTCGCGGG
>JAJZPM010000040.1 GCA_021811105.1 Nitrospirota bacterium
AGAACATCGCTATTGCAGCTACTTACAGAAATCAGCATAGTACTGAGAATGAACGAACCAGAAAACCAGTTGAATTTATTCACTTAACTGTCGGACGCTTGTGACTATGCGCATTTTCTCAAGGGGTTTGCACTCGAGACCTTGGGCAGATCTTTTGAGGCTGAAGAAGAATATGCAGAATATAATAAATTCCAAGAGATTGTCCGACCACACCCTGCGGTATCCGCTATTGGAGAGATGTTCTTCCGTCCGCCAGCGAGATACAATAAAAACAGCAAAATGCAAAAGGAAAAGGGAATCAGGTTTAAAGAGAAAGCGGGTGATACTGCAATCATCCGCACAGCCGCATATGGGCCGGCGACTTATCCCCCTGAGTCCAGATCGACTTCAAGTCTGTGTGCCGCTAATGATTATGTTTGCAAGACAGTCTATTATGCTGTGTGGATAGTCGACGGGGAGGCAATGAGAGGCGGTGGCACAGTAGGAATGGGGCGGGCGATTTTTTGGAATGTACGCGCCCGAGTGTTCAACAAGGATGGGAAAAGGATCTGCTTCGGAGTAACAAACTATTGTTTTAACTACGCAGCCAATTTCCCCCTTGCTGCGAATGATAACGAACTCATCATAAGGTATTTTGAGGTAATGAATACCGGCGGCTATGCGGGTCTGCGAGTTGGCAACTATACAACCGCCGCGGGACAGATTGTAGTCGACGTTTTTTATGGGGCGGTTCCCGATCCAACTAACGGTCTTTGTCCCCCAGGTGTATGGGCCGGCGACCCGTGTACCGCTTACTGCTCATCGTCTACTACCTACTGGGGCGCATTTGATTCAACTGCAAGTTGCATGGAGTTTAGGGCCGGCTACCTAAAGAGCTATACTACAAACAACCTGGACTCTTGCTATAATTTTGTCCCTACGTTAGAGCCTTCCGGTGCTTCTTGTGGCATTAACTGTTGGACGAGGAAACAACTTATTTGTCCAAAGAAAGTTACAGGTGATCAAGGACCTACATGTTATTCTATGGGACAGCCTTATCATTACACCGGGCCAGTTTATGGGAACTTCTGCTGGAGTTTCTTAAGACAGTAAATATTGGAAGGGGGTAACTCTATGAAACAACTTTTCAGTGCCGTGATGCTTGCCATCTGTCTCGTGTGCTCAATGCATGCCCACGCGACGATGGCGCACTCTCCATACGGAAAGGTTTCTAACCTCCTGTCCCGAGTCAGGCAAACAGAGGATTTGCCAGACACCGTACACAAAAACCCGCTAGTGATAAAAGCAGTTGGGCTATTTCTGGAAGCGGCCGATAAAGAAAACATGACAAGAGAACAGATGATCAGGAAGCTTAACCCTAACGTTGCATAAAGTGTGTGTATTTAGGCCGTCCCGCAGTCTTTAGGCGGGAATCCATTCTTAAGAAAACATGGATGCCCGACTGAGAACCTCGGGCATGACGGAAAAAGAACTATGACCTGGAGGTAACATTCGGTGAACTCCAGCATAAGGAGTGTCATCAGGCTCAAGAGCCCGTCAATCAAGCTTTTGTGGCTGTTAATTTACAATCTTTATGCAACTGGAGGGTTAATAGTCTTTTCCCTATGCCGCTTTGGAAAGAGTGGGTACCAGTATTTGAGATAGAGAAGGTAAGAAATAAATTGTACTTGGTGAGTATCGGTTATGCTGCCGTCACGCAAGAAAGCAGTATTTACTTATTCCAAGGTGCATCTCACCTCAAAATCGACACAGGTGATCTCGGATTGATTCACATAGTGAATGTCCAAATATCTGGGTACAAGCTTGAAGTGACTTACTTAAGAACGCCTGGTTCCACGCGCCCCGAGAAAGTGACTGCCCTGCTTAACAACAAGGATGGAAAATGGCGGATCAGCAAAAGAAGTATTCAAACTGAGTAGCAGTAATGTTTCGCACGGGGTAGGGTCGATAACCTGCCCCATTTTTTTGCTGTTTCACCAAACCTCTTCGATAGCCACGACTATTTACACCGTGTAGTTCTCGCCCTCAATATTACTACAAGTGTTTTATCCCGATTGCATGATGGAGTTTCGGCTCACTGAAAGTATCGGTGCTTCCGGCACCATATGAACTGCCGGAGGGGACTTTCTTTACAAGAAAAGGAACAGTTCTTCAGTTCTGCAGTCTGATTGCTATATCCGTTTAACGCCGCAAAAAGACGCATCCGCATATCCTGAAGATGGCATGGCGGCTGATCTATTTCCGGTGGCGCAATTAATACTTGACAGAATTAGTAGACTATTTTAATTTATAGTATGTTACGGTTATCGACAAAGGGGCAGTATGGGGTCCGGGCGATGTACGAGATCGCCAGGGGATACAACCGAGGGCCCATTACGATCAAGGAGATATCCGAGCGCCAGGACGTCTCGGTCGCTTACCTGGAGCAGATACTGAATACGCTCCGGAAGGCCGGCATCATCAGCAGCGTGAAGGGGCCGGGCGGAGGATATGTCCTCGGCAGGGACCCGGACAACATCAGTATCGGCGCCATATTGCGGGAACTCGAAGGTCCTGTGGCGATCACCTCATGTCTCGATCCGAAGGAGGGATGCATGAGGGTGGAGGGTTGCGTCACCCATCTTTTATGGAAGGCCCTCGGAGAGAACATCGAGGCGTTCCTCGACAAGATGACGCTGCGTGACCTGCTGAGAGGCGACCAGTTTATCGAGGTGCCGCGCAAAGAGGGAGGGAAGAAGGCCGGAAAGGGCGTTTCTGCGGGGCTGGGGCGATGAAGTTCACAGAAAATGTAAAGCCCGACGTCACCACGGACATCGTCTATATGATGTGTCCGATGCATCTTCTGAAGCTGGAGGAGCAGATGAAGGAACTCGAACCCGGACAGATACTGGAGATCATGACTGATTATGACGGAGCGCTGGAAGACATCCCGGCCTGGTGCGAAAAAACGGGAAACGAGTTCCTCGGCATGGAGGACTCGGGCGATTTTTTTAAATTCTATATCAAGAAGCTTGCGAGGTGAGTATGAAGAAGATCTATCTTGACCATGTCGCGACGAACCCCCTTCACCCCGAGGCGCTCGATGCGATGATGCCTTACCTGAAGGAGGAGTTCGGCAACCCGTTGAGCGTCTACGAATACGGAATGCGCGCAAAGGCGGCCATAGAAGGCGCAAGGGAACAGGTGGCAGGTCTCGTCAACGCCAAGCCCGCCGAGATCATCTTTACGGCGAACGGAGCAGAAGCGAACAATTTCGCGCTCCGCGGCATTGCGCTTGCGAAACAGAACGAGGGCAAGCATGTCCTTGTCTCCCGGATGGAACACCATTCGATACTGAATTCCGCCCGCTTTCTCGAAAAGAACGGTTTCGCGGTGACCTATCTTCCGGTGGACAAGAAAGGCTTTGTGGATCCCGAAACCGTAAAGAAGGCGATCACGAAGGAGACGGTACTCATTTCGGTGACCCACGCCAGCAGCGAGGTCGGCACGATAGAGCCGATCAGGGAGATTGTCAGGATCGCCAAAGAGAAGAACATCATCGTCCATACCGACGCGGTCGCGACGACCGGGAATATCCCGGTGGACGTAAAAGACCTGGGCGTCGACCTCCTCAGCATGGCCGCCCATCAGTTCTACGGGCCGAAAGGCGCGGGTGCGCTTTACGTAAAGCAGGGAATACGGATCGTACCGCTTATCTACGGAGGGATACAGGAATCGGGCAGAAGGGCCGGCACTGAAAATGTGCCTGCTATTGTCGGCATGGGAAAGGCTGCGGAGCTCGCGAAGGCGGAAATGCCGAAAAGGACGGAATACCTTAAGCCGCTGAGGGACAGGATCATCGATACCATGGTCGGCGTCGAGCGGGTTTATCTCACCGGCGACAGGGAGAACAGACTGCCGGCGCATGCCAGTTTCTGCGTCGAATATATAGAAGGCGAGGCAATGCTGTTGCTCCTCGCCGCCAAGGGGCTTTTTTCCGCGAGCGGGTCGGCGTGTTCGTCCAAGGCGCTGAAGGCCTCGCCGGTGCTGCTTTCGATGGGCATCTCTTCGAGTCTTGCGCAGGGCTCGATCGTATTTTCCCTCGGGACGATGAATACTCCCGGGGATGTCGACTATCTGCTGACGGAATTTCCGGCGGTGATCAAGAGATTACGAGAGATTTCTCCCTATGCGCAGGGATGGGGAGACAGAGAGGAAGGTGGAGAAGAATGTACAGTGAAAGAGTGATGGACCATTTTACGAACCCGCGAAACGTGGGTGATATGGCAGATGCGGACGGCATCGGGACCGAGGGCAACCCGACTTGCGGCGACGCGATGAAGATCTACATAAAGGTGAGGGACGGCAAGATCGTCGATGCCAAGTTCAAGACCTTCGGTTGCGGTGCGGCAATCGCGGTCAGTAGCATGGTGACCGAGATGGTGAAGGGAAAGACGCTGGACGAGGCCCTCGCGATTTCGAAAGAGACGGTCGCCGCCGAATTGGGCGGGCTGCCGCCTCAGAAGATGCACTGCTCGAACCTCGGCGCCGACGCGCTCAAGAAAGCGATAGAGGACTACCGGAGCAAACAGAAGTAGCAGTTCCTCAATCCTCTATTATCGTGAAATAGCCGGGAGGGGAGGATGCCGGATGACCGGTTCTCCCCTCCTTTTTTTGTTTCCGCAACAATCCCCTTTTCGCCGATTTCCGGTTATTGAATTATCCACCCGCGATGTTCTATAGTTAGGTAAGTTTGAAGCATTCGGATAAATCATTTAGCCACGGGGAGGTTTCGCATGGAAAGAAACATCAAGGAAAAGTCGCTCGACCGCGCGACGCTCTCGGTGTTGAACGTAGCGGAAAAAGCCGGGGTCAGGACTGTCTGGGACCGCTACGCCGCCCAGTCGCCTCAGTGCGGCTTCGGCGAGACGGGGCTCTGCTGCCGGCACTGTATGCAGGGACCGTGCAGAATAAGTCCTTTTGAGCACGGTGCAAAGGAGGGGGTCTGCGGCGCCAACGCCGATGTGATGGTGGCCAGGGGAATATGCCGTGCGGTCGCCGGGGGGACCGCTTCTCACGGGGGGCATGCAAAGCATATGGCCTATACCCTTCTGAAGTCGGCAAGGGGCGAGGCTGCAGACTACCCTATCAGGGACGAGGCGAAGCTGAAGGCGGTTGCGGCAAGGATCGGGGTTAAGACGGAGGGCAGAACAGTAAACGAGATAGCGGCGGACGTCGCGAGAATAGCGCTTGCCGATTTTTCTGAAAAGGAGTCGCCCCTGACCTGGGCAGCAACCACGGTCACGAAGGGAAGGGTGGAAACCTTTTTAAAATTCGGCGTAGTCCCCACCGGAATCGACAGCGCCGTCGCAGAGTCGATGCATCGGACGACCTATGGTGTTGACGCCGATCCGGTCAACATCCTGCTCGGTGCGATAAAATGTGCACTCGCGGATTATTCGGCCTGCCACATGGCAACGGACCTTGCGGATATCCTCTTTGGTACGCCGTCGCCTGTCGTTACGCAGTCGAACCTCGGTGTGCTGAAAAAAGACGCGGTAAATGTAGCGCTTCACGGTCATAACGCGCTCCTGAGCGATATCGTCGCCCAGGTGTCGGGTGAAAAGGGACTGAACGAAAGGGCGAAGGCCGCTGGCGCAAAAGAAGGCATTAACGTCGTGGGTGTCTGCTGTACCGGCAACGAGGTGATGATGCGCCACAAAATCCCTCTTGCGACAAGCTCGGTCTCGCAGGAGGCGGCGATAATCACCGGGGCGCTCGACGCTATGGTCGTGGACTATCAGTGCATCATGCCTTCGCTGGCCGGCATCGCGGAATGCTATCACACGCAATTGATTACGACTATGCCGATCGCCAAGATCCCGAAGGCCCTCCACATCGAATTCCATGAGAAGAACGCTAAGGAAAGCGCACGAAAGATCATAGAAACGGCGATAGAAGCCTTTAAGAAGCGGGACGCGGCAAAGATACAGATACCTGACGTGACGAGCACCGCCTATGCCGGCTTCTCGACGGAGGCTATCCTCGGGGCTTTAGCGCTCGTCAACAAGGAGGACCCCCTCAAACCGCTGATCGACAATATAGTCGCGGGCAACATCTACGGCGTATGCCTCTTCGCGGGTTGCAATACCGTGAAGGTCGCCCAGGACGCGAATTATACGGCGATGATCAAGGAACTTGCGAAACGCAACGTGCTCATCCTCGCTACCGGATGCGCCTCCGGGGCCTTTGCGAGACACGGGTTCATGACGCCCGAGGCGACTGAGAAATACGCCGGCGAGGGGCTCAAGGCGGTGCTCACGGCGGTCGGCAAGGCGGCAGGGCTCGGGGGGCCGCTTCCGCTTGTGCTCCATATGGGCTCATGCGTGGACAACTCAAGGGCGGCTGATGTTGCAGTGGCGGTCGCTAACAAACTGGGGGTTGATCTGAACATGCTCCCTGTCGTAGCATCGGCGCCCGAGCCGGTGACCGAAAAGGCGGTCGCGATCGGCACATGGGCGGTTGCCGCAGGCCTGCCGACTCACCTCGGCGTGGTGCCGCCGGTGCTCGGCAGCAAGGTCGTGACCGGGGTGCTGACTTCGGCTGCGAAAGACCTTTTCGGGGGCTATTTCATAGTCGAAACCGACCCTGTGGCAGCGGCCGAAAAACTTTTCGCGGTGATGGGCGAGAGGCGCAAAGGCCTCGGGCTCTCTGCATAAGGAGGCTGAGATGAAACAGATATTTGTGAGGCCCGAACTCTGCATGGGCTGCCGGAGCTGTGAGATCGGCTGCGCGGTCCAGCATTCAAAAGACAAGACGCTTTTTTCTGCGGTGCTCCAGTCGCCGCCGCCTTCGCCAAGACTTTTCGTCGAGTCGGCGGAAGGCATAAAGATGCCGGTCATCTGCAGGCATTGCGAGGATGCGCCGTGTCTGAACGGCTGCATCAGCGGCTGCCTCTACCGGGACGAGAAAGGCTTCGTGCGGAGGAAGAAAGAACGGTGCATAGGCTGCTGGTCCTGCATGATGCTCTGTCCCTTCGGCGTGATCACCAGGGACAAGGAAAAGGGCATCGCGGTAAAATGTGACCGGTGCCACAAGCTCGATCTGCCGGCCTGCGTGAACGCGTGTCCCACGGGAGCGCTTCAACTGGTCGATCTCGACGAGGTGCCTAAGGAGATAAGAAGCAGGGCAGTCCTTTCCGGGGCGAGGGCATATAGGCCCTGAGCAAAAAGAAGGAGGAACGATGCGACATGTCATAATCGGCGGAAGCATAGCCGGGATATCGGCCGCAAAGGCGATACGGCAGTCTGACCCCTCCGCTGAAGTAACCGTCCTGTCGGGGGAGAAGACGAGGCCGTATTACAGGCCGATGATCCCCTTCCTTATAAGAAAGGGAGATATCGATATCACCTTCGAGGACGACCTTGAAAAGAGATTTAGCTTTGCCGTTGCCTTTGAAAAAGCGGCCGGCATCGATGTGGCGAAAAAGGAAGTCCGCCTGGGATCGGGCCGCAACATCTCCTATGACAGGCTGCTGATCGCGACGGGGAGCCGGCCGGTCGTCCCCGCTATCCCTGGCATCCGCGGTGAGGCAGTATTCACCCTGAGGACCGCGCAGGACGCGCGTTCCATCGGAAAGTCGGCGGAGAAGGCGCGCAGTGCCGTCGTTCTCGGCGGCGGTCTCGTCGGCATCAAGACCGCCATTGCCCTCCGTAAGGCCGGGCTTGGCGTGACGATTGTCGAAAAGCTCGATTGTATACTGCCGGGAAAGTTTGACCGGAGGGGGGCCGGGATCATCTCGAATATTGTCGAAAAAGAGGGCATTCGGGTCCTGACCGGAATGTCGATTGTGGAGGCGGTGAGGGCCAAAGGAGAATTGCGCGGTGTCAGACTCTCCTCAGGGGATACGCTGGATGCCGGGATGTTGATTGTTGCCGCCGGAACACTGCCGGACCTCGATGCCGTAAAAGGCACGGGCATCAGGACACGGACGGGTATCTTGATCGATGAAAACCTGCGGACAAGCGTTCCTGATATCTACGCGGCGGGGGACGTCGTTGAATATACCGACCTGGTCTTCGGCAGGCCCGCGGTGTCCGCCCTCTGGACGAATGCCGAGGAGATGGGCAGACTGGCCGGGAGGAACATGGCCGGAGGCAAGGCAAAATACGAAGGGTTTCTTTCCGTGCTCAACTCTTCCGAGATATTCGATGTCCCGGTCATGGCGATCGGCCTTGTCGAACCGGACCCCTTGAGCCGCGAATACGAATCGCTCGTCGAGGACAACTTAGACAGTTACAGGAAACTTGTCTTTAAGGGCAGTGTCCTGGTCGGCGCGGTATTTATCAACGACGTCGAAAACGCAGGTATCTATACGAACCTCATACGAAGCAGGATGCAGATCGGCGGGCTGAAGGAAGAGGCGATCAAGGGAAGCCTCAGGTATATCAATTTCATCAGGACCGTGCCTGAGCAGACGATGAGCGCATAGGCGAAATGCCCCTCCCGAATTTCTACCTGTAAGGGATGGTGTGAGGGGTGGTCTCTGAAACCTGATGCCGTACTGATTAGAACCCATCTCAAAATTGAATTTTCGTCAGTAAGCTGTCATACCCGCGAAGGCGGGTATCCAGTCCCGAAAGCTTTCGGGATGAAAACTGGATTCCCGTCTGCACGGGAATGATAACTAAGAGGCACCGATGAAGAAATGGTATTTGAGATAGGTCCTAGTCGAGTATCTTTTTCACCCGGCCGACTTCTCCGGTCTGCAGCCGCACCTTGATCCCGTGGGGATGGGTGGGCGAATTCGTGAGAATGTCCTTTACAACGCCTTCGGTCAGTTTCCCGGTCCGCTGGTCCTGCTTCAATACGATCGAAACGTGCAATCCCGCTTTAATATCGGACCGTCTGGTCCCGTCCATCCTTTTGTTTCCTCTCTATTTCACTGCTATATTCGAAACCGTTACCACCCCGCTCCCACCGATCGTAAGAGGCCCGGTGATCGTCGTAGGCGTTCCCGAATACCCGCTGAAGTCTGGCAGATATCCCCCGTCTATTATCATGCCGGCAGTCCCCGCCAGATTCAGGTTGCTGTCCACCAGTTCCACCCCATGGGCCTTGATTGTATAGGCCGTCATTCCGCCCCCATATGCCTCTCCTATCGTCATGAAATACCCTGTAGTCCCGTTACGCCAGACGGGATACCGGGCGAAAGTCACTTCAAGTGTATGGGCTTCACTCACGTTTGTGAGCGCGTAGATCCCGCCTGACACCGAACCCAGAACATCAACGCTGTTGTCTGTCAGTGAGAAAAGGTAATAGCCTGCGGAAGGCGTAATGGTGCAGAGCAACGGGTACCCCTGCAGTATAGAGCCGGGACAGGAGACGCTGCCGCTGCCAAGAGGCGAGTTTACCGTAATAGCATATGAGGTCGCACAAACTCCCGCGCTGCCGGCATTATAAATGGCGGCGACTTCATCGGCGGAAAGGGCACGATTGAAGATCGAAACTTCATCGATCAGACCCTGGAATCCCCCTCCGAGTTGATTGCCTGACATTATGTCCCTGCCGATCTGAAGATCGTTGATCTCCGAAAAATCACTTGAGTTGCTCACGCTGCCGGAGAGAACGCCGTTGATATACATACTAAGCATGGTGCCGTTCCTAGTTACGGCAATATGGTTCCAGCTCGAACTGATTAACTGATTCGTAGCAGTCAGGAATATAGTCAGCCCCGAATGAAACTCCACCCTGTTGGCCACGTCATATATCTCTATGGCCCACATGCTATCGGAAGCCGGAGTTTTTCGGTTGTTGATGATAGGCCGGAATGTATTATTAAATGCCCCATTCGCCCAAAACTCTACCGTAAAATCACCTGTTCCGAACGCCCAGTTGCTGCTGGCCGGCACAGAAACGTAATCATCTATCCCGTCGAAGCTGAAAGCCTCGCCGACCTTGCCGGATGCATACGTTCCCCCCGTTAATGTGCCGTCGTTTGCCCCTATCGAATCAATAGTGCCGTCTTCTCCTTTCCACCAGGAGACCATATTGTTCGGTGGTAGTGTACAGCTCCTGCAACTGCCCTTGTTCGTCGCCTTTGCGATATCAGCGATTTCCTGCGCACTCAGGGCTCGGCTGAAGAATTCGACCTCATCGATAAGACCGTCGTAATAATAGGAGTAAAGTCCGTCGTTGCCTTCATATTGGCTTCCAAATCTTGTTGAACTTGACCCTGACGTATGAATAAAAGTGTCTGATTTTTCGAAGACACCGTCAACATAGAGGCTGGCCGTCCCCGCTCCATCACTTACGAACGCAAGGTGATGCCAATGGCCATCGGCAATATTTGATGTTCCCTGTATGCTGTGATGGCCACTCTCATACCACTCAAGTGTCTGTTTTCCGCTGGCTATGCCGAGATGCAGATGCTGATTTACTTGATTGCCCCGGCCAAAAAGGGCACCTTTCAGAGGGCCATTATCGCCGAACACGATTGGATCTCCTGCATCCGTCGTTTGAACCCAAAATGCCATTGTACAAGCAGCATTACTCCTGAAATCTGCATCTGGAATCGACACATAATCATTCACCCCGTCAAAACTGAATGCCTGGCCGACTATTCCGGAGGCATAGGTTGTCCCGTTGATGAGGGTTCCATTGTTGCCCCCGATCATATCAAGAGCATTATTGTCCCCGCCCCACCAGGATACCGTGCCCGAAGGCGGTGCGGTGCAGGACCTGCACTTGCCCGCGCTGCCGGCGTTATAGATCGCGGCGATTTCCGTGTCGGAAAGGGCGCGGTTGAAAAACTCGACTTCGTCCGCCTTGCCGTTCAAACGGTCGTTTCCCTGATGATAAGAATCAGTCCAATACATCGCACCGATTCTCACATTGAAGCCATTAGCTGTTGCCCCGCCACAATTGACGGAAGCAACAAGAGCACCATTTATATAGATCCTTGAGTTTGGTGTTGTTGATGGGTCGAAAACCCCGGCTATGTGATACCAGCTGGCCGTCGGAATTTATGGTTTAAGGGAATACAAGAATGTTCATTCCTGAAACCCTCCCGATACTTTATGGTCTTTGGTGCCGCAGAGTCAAGGGTTTTTCAGCGGTTGGCCGGAGGAATGCAGACCGATGGGAAAAGGGCGGAAAAGGTCTGTGAAAATGGGGCGGTACGGCGAGGAAGGGGCGATTACATTTCCTGATTACGTGCAGCTTGAATTGCAAAGCAGGCGGCGGTATCCGTTCCCGGCCGCCTGCCTATCTGGTTCTCTGAAACGCGGATGAAGTTATGCGCCGGCGTCTCTGTCTTTAAAATCCTCACAGCCTTTCGACGGAGAAACGAATAACCCGTGCCGGTTGCATATTCCTGCGTCGGCCCTCACCGATGAGTAGGCTGAACTTAGAGATTTCAGCCCGGGAAAGGCGGCCTCGATCAATGCCGGTTCACCGTTAAAGAACCGGCAGTTCCTGCACGCGGCAGTCGTAACATTTTTCATTGGACGAAGTCCTCCTCTGCCGTAATCTACCTTATGAAAATCAACCACAGAGACACGGAGACACAGAGAAAGAAATTCTCGAATTCTTCTTTGTCACCTCTGTGTCTCTGCGGTAGAGATCTTTTGGCCCCGGCTATTATCCAGTGATTTATTTGCCGAGGTTCATCCAGTAATTTCCGAATACAAAATCGGAAAGGAAAAAACCCAACGCCACATTGATCAATACGCCTATGGTGAATGCGCCGAAGGGCTTCCAGCCGGCAGCCTTGAGTTCCTTGAACCTAGTCGTGAGCCCTATGCTGAGGAAACAGAATATGAACGCCCAGCTCCTGAGCGAGACTATCGGCAGAAGCAGTCCCGGCTTTACAATCTTACCGAAGTCCGCAGCTGAGTAACCGGCCGTTATACTGGTCATTAACAGTGAAGCCACAAAGAACCCGATTACAAACTTCGGGAATCTCCACCATATTTCCATAGTGCTGGGCTTCACGCCGCATTCCTCTTTTTCCCATTTAAGGCATGATATCATGGCAAAGATAAATGACCATATCCCTATCCACATATCCCTTCCTATGACCTTCATAAGGGTAAATCCCTGTATGGCGGCGTTCTCATTGCCTGCCATTTTGCCATAGGCGGTTGCAGCCGCGAATCCGGCTGCGTCGGCAAACTCCGACGTCCCCACCCAAGCGCCTGCTACCCCCGGATTCAGGTTGAGGAGCTTTGATGCAAAGGGGATAAAGAATATCATTACCAGGGCCCATACAACCACGAGAGTTACCGAGGTGTACAGGTGCTCCTTCTTTGCCTTTACGGAGCTTGCTATTGCCATGGATGCCGACACACCACAAACAGCGCCTCCCACGCCGATAACCGACGCAAGCCTTCTGTCGAGACCGAATATCTTCGTCGCGACAAAATATATTGTCAGGCATGTGGTAAGGGAAATCACTGTAGCCTGGAGAAGAGCGACAGGTCCCGCGGATGCGACAAGGGCGATGGGAAAGGTCGCTCCGAGAAGGACAATCCCTGTCTTAATGTAATATTCCACCCTGAAGCCTGAATCCATCCATTTGGGAAGGGGGACCACATTTGCTATTATCAGTCCGATTATGAGTGCGACAAGGGGCGGCTCCAAATTGTACTTCGCTGCGTCTACCCATCCACCGATCGAGAACATGACAATCGAGAGCACGTAGAGGATTATAAAGGATGGGACAAACTCCGATGTCTTAATGCCCATTATCCTTGTGGAGACGCCGAATATGACCAGCCATGACAACAGTTGCAGGGCGTACAAATTGATGTTCTTGCCGAAGTGGTCAAGCAACTGGCCGATGGATGACCATTTCAGTCCTCCCGGGTTTATGGTCAGTGACTTAATTATGGTGCTGCCGTTAAGAAAGGCGGCAAGGGAGACAAGCACAATCCCGATTCCGAGATAAATCGCCCACCAATCTTCTTTCAGATACAGTTCTTTCCAACCCATAGTTTTGGGTTTATCCATTTCATCAGCCATCCTGTCCTCCTTTCGACTTATTAGTGTTTTTGGCCCTGGACCTCTTTTTCCAGTTTCTTAATCGCCTTCATGACAGATACGAAGTTAACGTAGCTGACATCATCCGCAGGCAGGCTCGAGTTGCTTCCCCATTCAATCCATGAGGCGTCGTAATTGCGGACCTTAGGGAACCCTAATTCCTTGAGCACGAAAAAGGTGTTGGCAGCCCTGGTACCGGTCTGGCAGTAAACAATGACCTCCTTTTTCTTGTCCAGTTTGCCGTACAGCTTTGCCAGTTCGTCCATGGATTTAAGCTTTGTTGAACCATCCTGATAGTTCTCTTCGAAATCTATATTTGTCGCCCCTGGTATGTGGCCCCCTCTTAAGGACCGTACGTCTGTACCTTTATACTCGCCTGTGGTACGGACGTCCAGGAGGATAATGTGAGGTTTTCTCAAGGCGTTCTTCACACCGGATGTGGAGGCATATAGGTTCGGTCTGGGTTTGGCCTTGAAAACGGCTGAGGCGAGTTTCGTTTCAGCGGTTGAGAGGTCGCCCTTCCATTGCTCTATGCCTCCGTCAAGGACATGGAGCTTATCCATCCCCACGTAATCAAGCATCCAGAATTCGAGGTAGGCTATCTCCCTGCCGGCACCGTAAAGCACTACCTCAGTGTTAATATCCAGACCTTTTTCTCCCAGAATCTTCTCCAGCTGACGAACAGGGAGCAGAATCGCGTCCGGTTTGCTCTGAAGGTCGTTGACGGGAATATTCACCGCCCCGGGGACATGCCCTTTCAGATAGGCGTCCCTGTCCCGCACGTCGACCACCGTTACCTTGTTATGCTGGGAGAGCCATCCTGCGTCGACGAGGTGCTGCAGATGTGAAGCTGCATAGGCTGTTGCAGACAGGAGCGTTACGGAAAAAATGATCACCAAAATTCTTAGCGCTTGTTTCATCGTTACCTTCCTCCACTGTTTTTTTTTCTTGGCGTGAATCCTCGGCTCGCCCGCCATTGTGGGCCCGAGCCGGTTCTCCTCCTTTCCTTTGCAGAATGAACTTCCACGAGAAACAGAATAAGCAAAAGGGATACCAGTTTGCCGGCGTGCATAGCCGGGCGGAATTAAGGTTGTTTTACGATGAGTTGAGGATTATTCAGACAATGACAAGTCCCAATGTGGAGGGGAGTCAGGTGCAAAAATTATCTTGCAGTGCTATATTTTATTTGCACTTCCTTTGAAATCTCCGGCATGGATGCCGTATTTCCTCATAAGATGCTGGAGAGACTGTCTTTCAATGCATGCCTTTTTTGCTGCCATTGAGACATTGCCTTCCGAGTCTTTCAATAGCCGGGTGATATACTGGACGTTGAATTTTTCGAGGACGTTTCTCCTTGCCTCTTTATATTCAAGGCTGCAGATAACAGATACGGTGTCCTCGGGACAAATCGCCTTGAGAGATTCGCAGCTGAAATCCTCGGGACCAATGGTATCTCCCTTTGAGAATATGACGGCCCTTCTGATCTCATTCTGGAGCTCCCTCACGTTGCCGGACCATTCTCTTGAAACCAGGATCTTCAATGCATCTTCCGAAAATCTCTTTCGAGGGATCCCGAAGTCCGCACAGTAATAAGAAAGGAAATGGTTTGCAATCAAAGGGATGTCCGTGGCTATCTCTCTCAGGGACGGGGTTTGGAGCGAGACAACATTCAGCCGGTAATACAGGTCTTCCCTGAACTGGCCCGAGGCTATTTTCTCTTTGAGATTCTGATTCGTGGATGCAATTACCCTGACATCGACCTTATGCGTCCGGGTATCACCTAACGGCTTTATCTCCTTCTCCTGCAAAACCCTCAGGAGTTTTGCCTGGAGCACGGGAGAAATATCGCCGATCTCATCCAGCAGGATTGTTCCTGAGCGGGCAGCGTGAAAGAGGCCTTCCTTGTCCTCGGCGGCCCCTGTGAAGGCGCCTTTCCTGTACCCGAACAGCTCGCTTTCCAGTATGTTTTCCGGGATCGCCGGACAGTTCACGGTAACAAAGGGCTTGCCTGCCCGATTACTCAATGAGTGCATCATTCTGGCGGACAGGTCCTTGCCTGTTCCCGTTTCCCCGGTAATCAGCACGGTCACATCAGTTTTCGCCACGAGCTGTATGGTTTCGACAAGCTTTCTCATTGCGGGGGACGTGCCGACAAAACTTTCGGATGTTTCCTTTTCCCTGATTTTTTTCTCGAGGGCGCGATTTCTCTGGATGAGAGCGTGATGCTCCATTGCCCTTTTTATAGTATGGAGCAATCTTTCTTCGTCAAAGGGCTTGGTAATATAATCGTATGCGCCGAGTTTAAGGGATTCCACGGCGTCCTCAATGCTTCCGTAGGCGGTCATTATAATTACGATAACGGAGTCGTTCATCTTCTTGATGCGTCTGAGGAGCTCCATGCCGTCCATCTTCGGCATCCTTATGTCGATAAGCGCAATACCTGTCATATCTCCTGTAACCATGCTCAAGGCTTCTTCGCCGCTGCCCGCAGTCAAAACATCGACGTCCAACTCCCTGCGGATCACCCTCTCAAGGAATCTCAGCATATCGGGCATGTCGTCGACTATAAGGAGTGACTGTCTCATGATTCCGTAATCCCCGCAGGAAGCCATATCCTGAATATCGTTCCCTTGTCCTCTTCGCTTTCACAGGAAATTTCGCCTTTGTGCTCCTTGATTATACCGTAAGTCACCGCAAGTCCGAGGCCCGTTCCCTCTCCGGGCTCTTTCGTGGTAAAGAAGGGCTCGAATATTCGGTTCTGAATATCTTTTGGAATACCCTTCCCCGTGTCGGAAAAAACGATCCATACGCCGTCCCGCCCGGCGGCATAACGGGTAGATATGGCGACAAGGCCGCCGGGACGCAGGGCCTGATAGGCGTTCATGAGAAGGTTCATGGCAACCTGTTTCATCTTGTTCACGTCAATTATAATCTGCGGCAGAAGGGGGTCGTAATTCCTTGTGATGCTCATGCCGCTTCCGGAGAACCTGCTCTCAACGACGGATACAACGGACTCTACAATGGCGTTGATATCGGCCTCCTCATATCTAGGCCTGGTCTGCCTCGCAAAGTTGAGGAGGTCTTCGACTATTTTTTTGCAGAGCCCGGCGTTGTTGTGGATCACCGCCAGGTCTTCCCTGGCCCGTCCCTCCGCGCCCTCTTTCATTAAAAGGCTTGTGTACCCAAGGACGACACTGAGCGGGTTATTGATCTCATGGGCGACGCCTGCTGCCAGCTGTCCCACGGAGGCGAGCTTATCGGCGTGCCGTATCCGTTTCTCCATTCTCTTTCTCTCTGTAATGTCCTTGATGATGCATTCGTATCCGCATACGTCATTCTTTTTGTCCTTCCGGTACGTGGCGCTGATCAGGACATGCGTTTCGTCCCCGTCTTTCTTCCTGAAGACGGTCTCGTAGTCTTTTATGAAGCCGTCTTTTTCGAGTCTGCGGAAAACTTCGTCGAGGGCCTTTTCGTCGGCAAAGGAATCGTTGAGGGAAACACTCCCCACGAGGTCCGCCTTGCTCCGCCGGCCGAGAAGTTCAATGCCCGCATTGTTGATGTCCACAATGAATCCCGGGCAGTCTGCAAGAATGATAGCATCCTTTGAACCTTCAAAGATACGGCGGTATTTCAATTCTGATACCGTCAGGTTTTCCTGAGATTCCTTCAGGTGATCGATCATCTGATTGAAGGATTCGGCAAGCGCGGAGATTTCATCGTGGCCCTTTGCGTCGAACCTTACGTCAAGCCCTTTCTCGCCCCTCGCGATCGACTGAAAGAAAGAACTCGCCTTTTTCAGAGGCCTTGCCGCGATGGCATAATAGAAATAATTGAGAATGAGGAAAAGGGAAGCCATCCCCGCCAGTCCGAGGAGAAACAGGGAAAAGGCGATCTGGCGAATCTGATAAAAAGTCTCGTCCACAGGGATGGCGACGGATTCCAGACCCACCACGTCTCCGACCTGCCAAAAGTGGCCATGGCTTTTTCCGTAGCGCTCCACCAGCGAGTGAGGGGCCTTTGACGGATCTCCATGGCACATCGCGCACTGCTGCTCCATGGAAATAGCTTTGAAGTGGGCAAAATATTCTTTCCCGTCCCTCGTTATCAGCCCCTTCCACTCACGTTTGACGTCACGGTTCCCGGCGAACTCCCGTATAAAGCGCGCCTCAAATTTGTCCGCCCTGTTTGCGGGATTGATAGGGTCGATGGCGACTCTCCGGTAGATGAAATCAGGGAATCTCTTCTCAAACCTCTTCATGATCCCCTTGTTGACAAAGGAAGTAGACATGGCTTCCCGAACGAATTCTTCCTTCGGCAATACATGATACATCTGCGGCCGCAGCTCATCTCTAACATACTCCATGGTGGCTTCGATATGTCCCAGCACGAGGTCTGTCTTCTGGTAGGTGTCCTTTATATAGAGGCTCTTCAGATGTTCATAAAAAAAGAGCGAGATTATACTGACGGCGCAAAAAAGTATTATTCCCAGACCGAGCATAAATTTCGTAGTCAGTCGTCGGGGTCTCCATGAGATTTTGGACATCTATACTCCTTGATTATTATAACTCCAGTTGGGTTGTTAAAGGAATTGAACGGGACGCGGGACTGCAAGAAGAAGACGCGGCTCCATCATAGTGCGGGACACAGCCGTCGGAATTCCAGCCGTCGAAAAAAACCGAAAAAGGCCTTGAAAATGCTTAATCAGGTTGACAATTTTGGGAAACCCGGTAGAATTGAATGGAAGAGTTTTTTGTATGCGCGCATAAACGCAGAGTAACGAGGAGATGGTGTGAAAAAGACGGCACTCTTTGCGCTTATCCTTGCCCTTTTTCTGAGCGGCAGGGCAGGGGCGCAGCTGACAGGCTACGCGGAACCGGGGCTTGATGAAAGGCCGGGCAGCTTTATTCCCCTCGATCTGACATTCCGGAACGAGAAGGGCGAACCTGTCGTACTGAAGAAATTCATAGACAGACCGACCGTCCTGATGCTCGTCTATTACAGCTGCTCCCATATCTGTCCTCAGTTTCTCGGGGGATTTGCGGATTCTCTCGCCGGCCTTCTGCTCGACCCGGCGAGGGACTACAGGGTTCTCACCGTCAGCTTCGACGAAACCGACAGGCCGATGGACGCCCGTGAATTGAAAAAGAATTATATCAAGGCGATCGGCCGTCCCTTTCCGGAGGATACGTGGCATTTTTTGACGGGCGATCAGGATAACATCATGAGGCTGTCCGATGCAGTGGGGGTAAGGTTCACGAGGGCCGGCCATGGGTTTGTACACCCGGAGGTGCTGATTTTCTTATCGCCGGAGGGAAAGATCACGAGGTACCTTCAGGCACCCAAATACAGCTACGGCCTCCCCTCACCCATGACTTTTTCGGCCGTAGACCTGAAGACCGCCTTTTCCGACGCCTCGGACGGAAAGGTCTTCGCCTCCGGGAAAGGGGTAACGCCGCTATTTTGTTTCCTGCACGAGCCTGCAAACCAGGAGCTGTTCTTCAACATGCTCAAGGTGACCGGAGCCCTGACGCTGCTCGGCCTCTTCCTGCTCTTCGTCTACCTTAGGTCAGGGAAAAAATCGACACCATGAAGAGGTGGTAATTTGGAAAATACGGCGTCCGAATACGAAAGTTTCTATCATGGGAAAGGAAAGTACAAAGGCATCCTCTCCTGGCTCATGTCTACCGACCACAAACGGATAGGCATCCAGTATCTTGTTGCGCTCCTGACCTTTTTCTCGGTCGGCGTGCTACTGGGGCTGCTGATCCGTCTCAGCCTGATCGCTCCCGGCAAGTTCATCGGACAGGAGACTTACAACCGCGTTTTCTCTGTCCACGGGATAATCATGATCTTCCTCTTCATCATCCCGGGCGTCCCTGTCGCCTTCGGTAACTTCTTTCTACCGATCTTGATAGGGGCAAGGGACGTCGCATTCCCCCGGCTGAACCGTTTTACCTGGTGGATATATCTTGCCGGCGCGACTCTGGTCGTTTTTTCTCTCTTTGCAGCAGGCGGCGCGCCCGATACGGGCTGGACCTTCTACGCCCCATACAGTATACGGGCAAAGGCGAACATCACACTCGCGGTCACGGGCGTCTTCGTGCTCGGTTTTTCGTCGATCCTCACCGGCATCAATTTCGTTACTACGATCCACCGGCTGAGGGCGCCCGGCATGACGTGGTTCAAGCTCCCCCTTTTCGTATGGACACTGTATGCGACCGGCTGGGTCCAGCTGCTCGCAACGCCGGTGCTTGCCATAACCCTTGTGTTCATCATACTCGGCAGGGTCTTCGGCGTCGGGTTCTTCGACCCCTCGAAGGGGGGCGACCCGATCCTCTACGAACACCTCTTCTGGACCTATTCCCATCCGGCTGTATATATTATGGTGCTGCCGGCGATGGGGATCATCAGCGAGGTAATCCCGGTCTTTGCGAGAAAGAAGATATTCGGCTATAAGGCGGTCGCCTTCTCGGCCATCGGCATCGCCTCTGTCGGCTACTTCGTCTGGGGCCACCATATGTTCACGAGCGGGATGAGCGACACCGCCCGGATAATCTTCTCCTTTATCACCTTTCTCGTGGCGGTCCCGAGCGGGATAAAGATCTTCAACTGGGTCTCGACCCTGTACAAGGGGTCTATAGTCGGCAGCGCCCCTATATATTTTGCCCTTACGTTTATATTCCTCTTTTCGATCGGAGGCCTTACCGGGCTTATAATCGGATCGCTCGAACCTAACCTCCAGCTTCATGGGACCTATTTCATCGTCGCCCATTTCCACTATGTCATGTTCGGGGGGGCCGGTTTTGCTATTCTCACGGCGCTCCACTACTGGTTCCCCAAGATGTTCGGCAGGATGTATCCGGAAAGACCGGCGAAGATCGGCTGGTTCATCCTCTTCATCGGCTTCAACCTCCTTTATTTCTCGATGTTCATCCTCGGGTATGAGGGCATGCCGAGGCGGTACTTCGACTATCCGCCCAGGTATTTTCCTCTTCATCTCGTATCGACGATAGGCTCGTGGATCCTCGCGATAGGACTTGCGATCATCGCCGGCAATCTGCTAAGGGCGCTCTTCAAAGGACCTAAGGCACCGGCGGACCCCTGGGGCGGAAGGACCCTCGAATGGACGATCCCCTCTCCGCCCCCGACAGAAAACTTTGCGGAAACGCCGGTCATCAGGGATTAATGGAATGATCGTGCAGGCGGCAGGACGGAGAGACCGCATCGGGGCGAAATACGGCATGTGGTTATTTCTCTTTACCGAGATCCTCTTCTTCGGAGGCATGTTTCTTCTCTATTCGGTGTATCGGTCGGAGTATCCGGTGGAATTCCATGCCTCCGCAGCCGAGGAAAACCTGCTTCTCGGATCGATCAATACCGCGGTCCTTCTTACCAGCAGTCTCTTCATCGCCGTGGCGATCTCGGCGGTGAAGAAGGGAAGTTACCGGCTTTCGATCATCTTTCAGGTTGCGACGATACTTATGGGGCTTGCCTTCTTGGGCATAAAGTCGGTCGAGTGGTCCGAAAAAATCACGAGGGGAATATATCCGAACTCTCCTGTTCTCGATAAGATGAAGATGGGAGACATCCTTTTTTTCGGTCTGTATTATGTGATGACCGGCATCCACGGCATCCATGTCTTTATCGGGATCTGCGTGATATCGTCCATGGTCTATTTCACGCTCACCGGAAACATCACGAAGGAAAACTTTTCGAAGATCGAGAATACCGGGCTCTACTGGCATTTCGTGGATATCGTCTGGATATACCTGTTTCCGCTTTTTTATCTGATAACGTAGGAGGAGGAGAATGACACTGAATGCGACGGAAAGTCAGGACCATATCAGCTCCTATCGCACGTATTTCTTCATATGGGCGGCGCTGATGCTCCTTCTCGTCGCGACCATAGCCGTGGCAAAGGTGGAGGTGTCGAGATATAGCGTCCTGCTGAACCTGTTCATCGCGACCGTGAAGGCCGGCCTGGTCCTCTTTTTCTTCATGCATCTGAAATATGAAAACTGGTTTCTGAAGGGCGTATTGTTCATGGTGCTCGTGATGCTGGCAATCGTGATAGGGTTGACGTTCTCCGACGTCTGGTACCGGTGAGGATGAAGCAATGATACTCGGCCCTTCGAATGTCGCCGGCAAGATAGAGACCTCGTTTCTGATCATCACTGCTGCCTGCGTCGCCCTGCTGGTGGCGGTCACGATCACCATGCTCGTTTTTATCTACAAGTACAACCGCAGGAGAAACCCGGTCCCGGAGGATATCGAAGAGAACCTTCCTCTGGAGGTTGTATGGACCGTTCTTCCGACGCTGCTGGTGCTCGGCATGTTCTATTTCGGGTGGGTCGACTTCGATTATATCCGCAACCCGCCGAAAGACGCGATGCCGATCGACGTGATCGCCCGCCAGTGGTCATGGACCTTCAGGTATCAGGACGGCAGGCAGACCGATACCCTGCGCGTGCCGGTCGGAAAACCGGTAAAGCTGGTACTCACTTCCGAGGATGTCATTCACAGTCTCTTTATCCCGGCCTACAGAATAAAGGAGGATTGTGTCCCGGGGCTGAAGACCCACCTCTGGTTTAACGCGGACCAGACAGGCACGTTCGACATCTTCTGCACAGAGTATTGCGGACTCGAGCATTCCCATATGCGGGCCAAGCTGATCGCGATGCCGGCAGCGGATTTCGAGAGATGGTATGAGACAAAGGAAGAGGCAAAGAGGGCAAACAAGGGGCTGGAACTCCTCACGACAAAGGGCTGCCTCGGCTGCCATACCATTGACGGAAGTCCCAAGGTCGGGCCGACCTTTAAGGGCCTTTTCGGCAGCACGGTGACGGTCACGACGAATGGAAAGGAGCGGACGGTCACCGCGGACGAGGAGTACGTCGAGAGGTCTGTCCGGAACCCCGGGGCCGATGTGGTGAAAGGCTATCCGAATATCATGCCGAGGCTTCCTGTGACGGATGAGGAGTTGAAGGAGATTGTGGACTATCTGGAGACGCTGAAGTGAAGCCTTACCTGGAGCTCTGCAGGCCGAGGATATCCGCCCTGTCGGCCCTTTCGGCCGCAGTGGGCTTTATACTTGCAGCGGGCGGCATGGGGACCGGGGCGCTTGTTGCGGCCGCAGGGGTATTTTTTCTTGCGTGCGGCGCATCCAGCCTGAATCAGTACCAGGAACGGGAGTCGGACGCGCGCATGCCCAGGACAAAGGAACGACCTATTCCCTCGGGGGGGATCAGTCCGCCGGGCGCTCTTTATTTCTCTCTTTCCCTGATAGTTCCGGGTCTTGCCGTACTGCGTCTGTCGGCTGAAAACGCTGCGCCGTTTCTGCTCGGCCTGCTCGCGCTGCTCTGGTACAACGGCGTCTATACGTTCCTGAAAAAAAGGACCGTCTTTGCCGCAGTGCCGGGCGCACTTGTCGGCGCGCTCCCCCCGGCGATCGGGTGGACTTCCGGAGGGGGTCTGCTCGCCGACCCTAGAGTCGCCTTTCTCTGTTTCTTTTTCTTCATGTGGCAGACACCGCATTTCTGGCTGCTCCTTCTCGACCGGGGGCCGGAATATGAAGCGGCCGGTCTTCCGTCGTTGACGCGCATGTTCAGGAGGCCGCAACTCCTCAGGATCGTCTTCGTCTGGACGGTCGCTGCCGCGGCCAGCGTGTTGCTTATCGGTTTGGTAGGGGTCGTGAGAAGCCCCGCGGTGAAACTCGCCCTCTGCGCGGCATCGGCCTGGCTTGTCTGGAACAGTGCGGGACTTTTTCACCGCGGCAGGCCGGACTGCTCTTCCGCATTTCACCGAATAAACATTTTCGCGCTTGTCGTGATGGTGCTCATGTCCATAGACGGACTCGTGCGGAATATTGTGCTTTGAATTCTCCCGGCACGAAATGAGCGGAAGAGAAATCTGCAGTCTCGAATACCTGATCGGCACGCTCGCTACCGCATATAAGGGTGTCATCTCCTCGCTTGTGGCCGGGGATTTCTGCATCCTCGACAGCGATGGCGCCGCCACTCTTAAGGGGACTATCCTCGCGATGCCCGAAGGAGATTACCACGCGGTGCTCAAGCACGAGGGCATCGAACTCGCCCGTGCGGAGATGCGGCGGGGCCTATTCGAGTTGAAGGCGGAGAGCAAGGTGGTGAGGGAATCCGCCAATCTCCAGATAGACATCGTGCAGAAAGGGCGGCATATCGGGACCTTTCTCCTCAGGAAAGAGAAGGGCGACAATCTCTTCATTTCCGCGCTCGAACTCTCGGAGGAAGTGAAGGGACTGCAATTCGGGGCCCTAAGCGGTCGTCTGCGCCAGAAGCCCGGCCTTTTGAAAAAGGGCGAGCATATCATCTCGAAGATACTTTCGACCAAGAAAGACTGGGGGAAGTTTTCGGAGGAGTTACGGAGTTTTTCAAATGACCTTTTCTGGTATGACAGGGATTCCTATTATGCATGGGCCGAAGCGCTTATGCGGTTCGCCTTTATGGCCGCTGAAAAGTCAGGACCAACAGAGAAGGAAAAAACTCTCGAAAATGTCTTTTCGCCGATCGCCCTTGCCCTCGAGAAGGAGGGTGACCCCGAGCGGCTCCACGGGCTGACGAGGGACTGGCTGGACCGGGCGGGCCGTTCGCAGCTGGATCTGTCGGTCCGCTTCCGGAGGACGATCGGGACCATCGCCGAAATTCGCAGGAGATTCCCCGACTTGGATGTCAGCGCCGCCATCGGGGCGGTCCTTCTTTCTCTGGAGAAGAAGATACGAGGAATGCAGGCAATCCCGCGGCCTGTTTTTGAAATTCTCGGCAGATACATTGCGGCCTCTGATCTCGCCCGCCTTGAGCGATACGGCAAGGCGCGGACAGAAGGCCCGGGACGTATCGTGAGCGACGCCTTTGCATCGGCCTCTGCAGGAGATTACGACGCAGTCTTCGGAAGGCTCCGGGATATCGATCCGGTCATTCTCGACGATACTGAAATGGTGCGGACCTTTTTCGATTTTTTCCGCGGCCATGCGGAGACGGGTATTTCCGAATGTTTTGCCGAGGCGTTCTCGGAAATAGTTTCTGTCTTCAGTGCCCTGCCGGAATCCGCTTATAAGCACGCTGTATCGTATACATCCGGGGCGATGAGAAGACTGCTCGGGATGGGAATGACCGGCGAGTGTAAAAGGCTGCTGACACTTATCGAAGAGGGAACGCTGGAGGGGGAGGACATAGTCCTGGACCCTGAAGTGGCCGCTGCGGTGATGGGCAGTGGAGATCGGGAACTGGTCCTCCAGTACAAGGAGAATCTTAAAAGGTACCTCATCCCCCCGCCCGGAATAAGGGGTTTCTCGGGCGATACGTGGTCGGAGATCGCCGATCCGCTTCATCTCGAAAGGCTTTCGCGGTTTCTCAGGATCGTCGCTTGCGACAGTGAAGGCCTTCGCGACATCCTCGTCCGCCTCATCTGCAACCTTTATATCAGCGGGGTCTTTATCCCCGATGACAGGCTTTTCCAGCGGGAAGTATCGGCGTACCTGAACTCGGCGCGCATGGACCGCGATTTTCTCCTGCACCTTATGCTGCTTCGCAGGCTTCCGGTTTTCTTCAACGAGGTCGGGGCGACCGGAAACATCAGGGAGTATTCGACCGAAATCGACTCATGGGGAAACGATCCGGTGCTTTATTTCCTGAGAAAGCAGGTGCATGTCAATGCGAGCAACTACAATGTACCCCTCATTGAAAAAATAATGAGGTCATGGGTAGCCGGCGTTCCCGAACCGCTGAAGGGTGCGGTCCCGGAGGAAGTGTTGTCGCGGCTCGATCCGGGGTTGCTTGAAAAATATTGTTCGGCCGCGGTCCCGCTTTTGGAATCACTCGGGATACTCGACGGCCGCGAGTTGCATTTCGAGAAGATCGTTCCGATCACTGAGGAGACGCTCCGCAGTGCAATCCGGGAAGTCCCCATGCCGGACGAGCTGGGGTCGAAGTTTTTCCTGCTTCTGAGGATATACCAGGGCGTCGTGAAAAAATATTCGCGAGGGGGCCGGGAACAGGGCGGTCAGGAAGCGGGTGCGATGACAGGTTATATAGGGAAACTGGAGGACCTGAAGACGACTGTCGTTTCCCCGGAAATGACGCGTGCCGAAGAGTCGTTTTATTTCAAAAGGCATATCGCCTTCGGGATTCCGTCGGTCATGGGATCGTATCATGAGCCAAAATTCGACGCGGTGGGGGAGGCGCTTGGACTGGAAGAGCGCATCAGGGTCCTCTTTGAATCGCTTGTTGCCGAGGTCGAAAAAAAGGGAGAGACGTTCTCGGGAAAGGATGTCCGGGAATGGATCGGATATCTCGGCTCCGGCGCGGGTCTCTTCGGCTTTCACGATCTCCGCAACCTGCAGGTCGACGAAATTGTCGCAGTCCTGCAGACAA
This sequence comes from Nitrospirota bacterium, assembly GCA_021811105.1. Classification (GTDB taxonomy): domain Bacteria; phylum Nitrospirota; class Thermodesulfovibrionia; order Thermodesulfovibrionales; family UBA6898; genus Sulfobium. The sequence goes on from JAJZPM010000040.1 coordinate 25,428, forward strand.
ACGCGCTTCGTCTCTCTCAAGTCATAGACCTGCTCAGGATATGGCAGAAGGAACTGACGTGGATGGTGGAATTTTTTCACCGGACGTTTCACGACCCCCTTGTTTCGGTCCTTGGGAGTTTTCCCGGGGACTCTTTGCCAGACCATCTTCTGCGGCTGCAATCGAAGGACCCCGAGTTTGTATACAAGGCGGCCGACCTTCTCATCAGGGAGATGATGGCCGACGTGGCCGGCTTTCTTGAGCTCGACCGGTTCCTCAACGCTCTTATTTCCACTTTTCGTATGCGCGTGTCGCACGGAGATGATATTCAGAGCGTTCCTTCCGGACGACAGAGAAAGAAGAAGGGCTATTATCTTTTCGATGACCTTACGGACAGAGACGCGATGGAGTTGTCTCCGCTGATCGGCGGCAAGGCAAAAAATCTCGTCTATCTGCGCAACCGCCGTATGAGCGTTCCGGCCGGCGCCGTCTTTACGGCCGGCCCGACGTTGCGCTACGACGAATATACCGGGAGCGAAGCATTCGATGCAGCACTGAAAAATGCGGTAGAGAGGATCGGGGAGAAGACCGGGACAGTGTTCGGAGGCGACAAAAAGCCCCTCTTTCTGTCGGTACGGAGCGGGTCGTATATTTCGATGCCGGGCATACTCTCGTCGGTCCTCTACTGCGGCATGAACGACGAGACGCTCCGCGCCTTTATCGAAAGCGAAGGGGACCGATGGCTCGGGTGGGATTCGATGAGGAGGTTCATAGAGCACTACGGGACAGTCGTATTCGGACTCGATATGGCTTTCTTTGAAGGCATCGTCGCCAAGGTGGCAAAAGGCAGGGTCGAACTGAGGCGGCGGGAAGTGGCCGCCGATCTGATGGAGGCGATAGTGAGGGGCTACCGCGGCGCACTGACCGGGAGGGGACTCTTCATTCCCGACGATGTGTACACGCAATTGAAGGAGTCTGTGAAGTCCGTCTACGCTTCCTGGTATTCGGAGAAGTCCCTGCGATTCAGGGAGGCGATGGAGATCTCGGAATTTTGGGGCACTTCGGTCACGCTGATGCAGATGGTTTACGGAAATGCGGAGGGGTGCGGCGCCTCTGTTTTTTTCACACGGAGCCCCTTTACGCTCAAGCGGGGGGTGTATGGGGATACGAGGGAGCATGCGACCGGCGGCGACCTCGTCTCCGGCAAACTCATCAACAGGCCGCTATCCAGGGGGCAGGGACCGAGGGAAAAGGAGTGTCTTGAGACAATGGACCCTGAACTGTTTGCACTGCATGAGGAGGCAGCTTCCCAAATCGAAGACGCGGCGGGAGGCCTTCCTCAGGAAGTGGAAGTTACCTATACGAAAACGCCTGAAGGGAAACGGGAGATCCACGTGCTCCAGACAAGGCGGATGGAATTTCACAGGGGGTTTATGAAAAGGTTCTCGGATGTATGCCGCATGCAGTCGAATATTATCGGCCGGGGCGCAGGAGTACACGGCGGCGCACTGAGCGGGATCGCCACCCTCTCGACGGCAAAGGAACATATCGCAGAGTTAAGGGCATCGTACGGCATGCCGGTGATCCTGATCAGGCAGATGGCGAGTACCGACGACGTGTCGCTGATGCCGCTGATAGACGGCATCGTGACCGTCGGCGGCGGGGTCGCCTCGCATGCTTCGGTCCTTGCCCGGATGTTCGATCTCACTGCGGTGGTCGGCTGCGAAGGGATGGAGATCGGAACCGACGAAAAGGGCGGAGCGTACGCGCGGTTGGGCGCACATGCCATCACCGACGGCTCAGAAATAAGTATCGACGGCTCGACAGGGATTATTTACCTGGGCGTCTGTCCTGACCTCGAATGACGGTGCCCCAGCCCGCTTTCCGCCGGCCGTTGTCGACACTATGTTCAGCTTTCAGGCGGCCCTTCCCCCTTGCCCGTGCCTGCTTCCGCTACGGTCGCTAAGTGAGACCCGGCATAAAGCATCCTCGCCTCATATATCTCCCCGAGGGCCTGTACGACTCTTTTCACATAGTCGGGATCGCCACCGACATAGTCGTTCAGCGCGTCTGCGAGCCTTCCCCGTTTCATGAGATACTTTTGCAGTACATAGGCGCCGGAGGCGAGATTGCTCCGGATCAGATAAAGGTCCCGCCTTGACTGCAGGATCTTCCTGTCTTTGAGTTCCGATAGCCATACGGCGGGCCTGATTCCCATAAGGCCCAGGGCCTCCCTTTCGCTCTTGATATTCGGATTGAAATTCGATTCCACCTTGCATATAGCAAGGAGGAGGTCGGAATTCGGATTTCCCGATGCCGCATCATAGATGCTTGAGAGGATCTCGTCCGGCATTTCCGAATTTCTCTTCATCCACTGCAGGACGGCACCCTTCATTCCCTGAAGCGAAAGACTGTTCGTCGAAACACGGCGTTCGGAAGAGATGGGTGCGGCCTCGCCTTGCACCGCAAGTCCGGTCGTGTAAGACCTGATTAGCAAAAGACCGGCGAACACCACAAAGAATAGAATCGCTGCCCTCATGAATAACAGGCGTCGGTATTCGACGACCGCGTATCCTCTTATCTTTTCTTTGAACATAATTGCCTCCTCTGTTTTTCCGGCGGGTGCACCGGGACTGTGATGCCCAGGGGCATGACCGCTGAAACGTTAAGAAGAAGTCTGTTGCTGCCGATGTATGGCGAACTTCGAATTGAAAATCTTCGAAGGGATTGTTCCGGATTAACTTACTTTCTTTTTAGCATCAAAAAAGGACCTTGTCAACCGATTTTTTTTTGAGATAAAGCAAAAAAGTTAGATTCCGGCATGCCGAAAGACGCCATAGAATCGGCAGATTATTATTCTGATTCACGTAGACGCAAGCATAACCTCAGGTGCGGTAATGAAAAATGTTTGAACTGACTCCCTCATTTTTCCTCGTTCTCGACGATGACGATCAGCTGTTTGTCGCCTATCGAAAACGCTGCTTCAACTTTTCCTTTTACTGTAATCTCAGTGTTCTCCCTGGGTAAGGGCCTTTTTGTGATTACCGTTATTTCGCCTGTCTTGTCTTTCACGACGAAATATTGCATAAAGATGAGCCCAGTGGCTTCCGTGACTTTTCCCGATACCGTAACGGTTTTCCCGCTATAGTCCCGAGGGTTCTTCAGGATCTTTTCTATCGGCGTGGCGAACATGCCGGCGCAGCCCGCCAGGATGCCGCCTGCCAGAAAAACACACACCACTATTTTCCAGAATTGTTTTGCACTGTAATACACAACGCAACCTCCTTCGCTTTCTCACACTTTACCACAGGGTGGAAGAGAAAGGGAGGTGGGTGATGTAGAAACCGCGCCTTAACCGGTGACAGCCGCGATGTTCCTTGACATCTCCCCTGTTCGGGATATGATGAGAACATAGAGACATTTCTGCAAAGGAGGTAACATTCCATGAAAGTCGACCGGAGGCAATTCATCAAGATATCTGCCGGCGCTGTCGGGACGGCGGTGATCGCGGAAGCAGAGGCCTTTGGAGCCGACACCGGCCACATTCAGGAGGAGGCGCAGAAGGTCCCGATCAAGACCGGAAGGCAGGTGCCGAGCGTCTGTCCCTATTGCGCGGTGGGCTGCGGACAGATCGTAACAGTGGATGATCATGGAAAGATCATCGACATACAGGGCAATCCCGACTCCCCCATCAGCCAGGGCACCCTATGTCCGAAAGGCGCGGCCACCTACCAACTCGTCAATAACGACCTTCGCATAACAAAGGTCAGATACCGCGCCCCTGGCAGCGATCATTGGGAGGACAAGTCGCTCGACTGGGCCATGGACCGCGTCGCTGAACTCACAAGAAAAACACGCGACGCGAATTTTCATGAGTTCCAGGACATGCCCGACGGAAAGGGCGGCACGGTCAAAAAGCGCGTGATGAATACTTATGCGATCGCGTCGCTCGGCGGAGCCACGATGAACAACGAATGGAATTATGCCCATCAGAAGCTCTTCCACGCCCTCGGAGTGGTATACCTCGAAAACCAGGCCCGGATATGACACTCCTCTACGGTCCCCGGTCTGGGGGTCTCCTTCGGCAGAGGAGGTTCGACTACGTTCCCGCGCGACCTCGTCCATTCCGACGCGGTCATGATCATGGGCTCAAACATGGCGGAGTGCCATCCGGTCGCCTTCCGCTGGCCGCTTAAGGCCAAGACCGACCATGGCGCAGTGCTGATGCATGTCGATCCGCGCTTTACGCGCACGTCGGCCCTGTGCGATATCCACGTGCCGATCCGCGCGGGCACGGACATCTTGTTTCTGGGCGCAATCATCAACCACGTGATCACTAGCAGGCGCTGGAACACGGACCCCTTCTTTAAAGAGTACGTGGTCAACTATACGAACGCGGCCACGCTCGTAAATCCCGACTTCAAGGACACGGAAGACCTGAACGGCATCTACTCCGGACTCTCGTCTGACGGCAAGGCCTACGCGAATGAGAGCTGGTCCTACCAGCGCGGCCCCAAGCCGACGCCCGCTGTTACTGAAGCGAAAACGTTTACTGATCTTCTCTTGGAGCGCGTTCCCGGAAGGCCCAAGACCGATCCCACGCTCAAGAATCCGCATACGGTGTTCCAGATCATCAGGAAGCACTACCATAGATACACGCCCGAAATGGTCGAGAAGGTCTGCGGCTGTCCGAAAAAGAAGTTCCTCAAGGTAGCCGAGACGCTTCTCAATAATTCCGGCAGGGACAAGACCTCGAACATCACCTACGCCGTGGGCTGGACCCAGCACACCGTCGGCGTCCAGATCATCCGCACCGCGGCGATGCTTCAGGCCCTGCTCGGAAACATCGGAAGGCCGGGCGGCGGCGTGCTGGCGCTCCGCGGCCACGCCACGATCCAGGGCTCCACGGACATCGCGACGCTCTACCAGTCTCTGCCGGGCTATCTCAATATGCCTGACGCGAGAAAAAACACCGAAACGTTCAAGGATTACATCCTCACCGAGGCCGTGCCGCTCTCGACGAGCTACTGGGGAAACTTCCCCAAGTTCGCCGTGTCCTACTTCAAGGCCCAGTATGGCGACGCGGCAACGAAGGAGAACGATTACGGCTACGACTACCATCCCAAGATCACCGCAGACCACTCCCATCTTCCGATGTTCGTGCATATGTCGGAAGGCCAGATCAAAGGCTTCTTCGTCATGGGCCAGAACCCGGGCGTGGGCGGCCAGAACGCGCGCTTCCAGCGAAAGGCGCTCGCGAAGCTCGACTGGATGGTCGTGCGCGACTTCTATGAAACCGAGACCTCGGCCTTCTGGAAAAATTCGCCTGAGATCAGGTCCGGCGAGTTGAAGTCCGCGGACATCAAGACCGAAGTGTTCTTCCTGCCCGCCGCGGCCGTCGCTGAAATGGAAGGCACCTTCACCAATACGCAACGCCTGATTCAGCAGCACGAAAAATCCACAGACCCCCCCGGTGATGCGCGGAGCGACCTCTGGTTCACCTACCATCTGGGCAAGCGGCTCCGGAAGCTGTACGCGAGTTCGACGAAGGACCACGACTGGGCGATCAAGAACCTGTACTGGAATTACGAGCCCGAGCCTTCGGAAGTGGCGGACTACCGGATCAAGGACGAGCCCTCGGCGTACAAGGTGTTGAAGGAGATCAACGGCTACACGTGGGAAGACAAGAAGCCGCTGCCCACGTTCGCTAACCTGAAGGAGGACGGCTCTACGGTATCCGGCGCCTGGATCTACACCGGCGTCATCTCCGAGGAAGGCGTGAACAACGCGCGGCGCCGCCGGGGAGACAACTGGATCTCGCCGAACTGGGGGTTCGCCTGGCCGGCGAACCGCCACATCATGTACAATCGCGCGTCTGCCGACCTTGCGGGCAAGCCCTGGTCCAAGAAGAAGAAGCTGGTGTACTGGGACCCCAAGGCCGGCACATGGGTCGCGCCTTCCGGAGACGGCATCGACTTTCTGCCCACGAAAGCGCCCGGCTCGCGCGGCAAGGACAACGGCATCGGCTTCGACTGGCTTAGCGGAAATGATCCCTTCATCATGCGGCCCGACGGCAAGTCCTGGCTCTTCGCGCCCTTCGGCATCGTGGACGGCCCCATGCCCGCGCACTACGAGCCCTATGAATCGCCTGTGGCGAACCTGGTCTACAGGCAGCAGGCGAACCCGGTTGCAAAGACCTGGTTCATTGAAGGCAACCCCTATCATAAGGTCGCCGATCCCAGGTACCCGATCGTGATCTCGACCTACCGGGTGACCGAGCATCACCTCTCCGGAACGATGAGCCGCTGGCTGCCCTGGCTCGCGGAACTGATGCCCGAACTCTTCTGTGAAATCTCGCCCGAGCTGGCCGCGGAAAAGGGCATCAAGAACGCAGACTACATGACGATCGAGACGGCCCGCGGCGAGATCCAGGCCCGGGCGCTCGTGACACGGCGCATGCAGCCCTTCACGATCAACGGAAAAACGGTGCACGAAGTCGGCCTGCCCTGGCACTGGGGCTGGCAGGCGCGAGCGGAAGGCGACGTGGTGAACAACCTGAGCGTGCTCGTGGCTGACCCGAACGTGACGATCCACGAAGGCAAGGTCTTTACCTGCAACGTCCGCGCAGGCAAGAGAGGAGGTGCTGCATAATGGCAAAGGGAATGTTCGTCGACACCTCGATCTGCACGGGTTGCAAGGCCTGCCAGGTGGCATGCAAGGAATGGAACAGCCTCCCGGGCGATCCGGCGCACTTTAGAAGAGTGCCCGACCGGCCTTACCGCGTTGCGTTCAACTTCACGGGGGACTCCTACGACAACACGGTCAAGCTCTCGGCAACGGACTGGCGTCACGTGCGCTTCATCGAGCAGTTCAACGAGAGCAGATCAGAGGCGCGCTGGCTCTTTTCGAGCGATTCGTGCAAACACTGCAATGACGCGGGCTGTTTGAACGCATGCCCGGTCAAGGCCATCGTCAGGACCGACATGGGCAACGTCTTTGTGCAGCAGGACGTCTGCATAGGCTGCAAATACTGCATCCCTGCCTGCCCGTACGGCGTCATCTCCTTCAGCGAGAAAACGGGTACGGTCCATAAATGCACGCTCTGTAACGACCGCATCCACAACGGGCTGGGCACGGCCTGCGCCAAGGCCTGCCCCACGGGCTCAATATCCTTCGGCGAGGTCGCAGACCTCAGGAAAAAGGCTGACGCCCGGCTTGCCCGGCTTAAGGGACTGGGGTTTGAAAAGGCGAACATCTACGGCTATAACGAGGCAGGCGGTCTGAACGTCTTCTATCTCTTTATGGACAGACCATCGGTTTACGGCCAGCCGGAAGCTCCGGTAGTGCCGCAGCAGCGGCTGATGTCCTCCACCGCCGTTACCGTTGCCTCCGCGGTAGTAGTTGCGGCCGCCGCCATGATAAGTTTCCGCGAACGGGGTGAAAAGAAAAAGGAGGAGGTGAAGCTATGAGCTTTGAAACGCAGGCGCCGCACTGGGAGTGGTACTATATCGCGATATATTTCTTCATCGGCGGGGTCTCGGCGGGCGCATACTTCATCGGTTCGCTGCTTGAGCTCTTAGGAAGCGACAAACACCGTCAGATCAGCAGGACCGCCTATTACCTCGCTTTCCCGCTGATCTGCGTTACGCCGGTTCTGCTCATCGCAGATCTTGGCAGGCCGGAGCGGTTCTGGCATCTCTTCTTTTATACGAAGGAAGGCATACCGTATATGAACTTCACATCGCCGCTGTCCGTTGGGACCTGGGCGCTGCTTGTGTTCGGAGGGATGTCGCTTCTTTCCTTTCTGAATAACCTGATTATCGACGGCCGCCTGAAGTCGCCGGCCCTCGAGGGCCTTTTCAGACATGTGCCTCACAAGGTGTATGCCGTTATCGGCTCTTTCTTCGGGTTCTTCGTCGCCGGCTATACCGGCGTGTTGCTGAACATCACTGCGCGGCCTTTGTGGGCGTCGACCGATCCGCTGATCGGGTCTCTCTTTATAGCATCGGCAGCCTCGACCGGTGCGGCAGCCATCGCCCTGGTCATGGCATGGCAGAAGATTTCTTCTCGCGATGCAATTAAAGAGGTGGTGGTTTTCGACCGCGTGGCGATGGTTTTCGAACTTGCGCTCATCGCGGCTATGATCGTTGTCGCGGGGCGGTACTCGGCGCCGCTGTCAAAGGGACTTTACGGTCTCATATTTTGGGGCGGCACGGTCGTCATCGGGATCCTTCTGCCTCTTGGGCTTTACTGGTACGGGCGCAGACCCGGGGCTGCCGGGGTTAGTCTGACGGCCTTGGCCGCGGTACTCGTATTGTTCGGCGGGGCGATGCTCCGCATAGCGATTGTTCAGGCGGGGCAGCTGCAGTAGACCGGTGAAGGCCGAATATACCGATACCCCAGATCCTGTACCGCAGAGGCTGCGCGCCTTGAGGAAAGACTCTCCCGAGCTTTGCAAAGCCGCTCTGCTCTATGAATCCCTCTTGCCCCTTCTTCGTGAGGCCGACCTGATGGTCACGCCGGTTTTTCTGACCAGCGACCAGGCAATGCGGAAACTGCAGTCGGGATTACCGCTTTTATTCGATATGGAACTCGGCATTGACCTGACGGCGGCAAGCGGGCTTATGATAAGGCTTGCCCGTGTCTTGGAGCAGGCCGGGGTAGGGGAGGGCTCATCTTTTTCCGCGCGAAGTATCCGTCTGGCCGTTAAAGAAGACAGGCTTGACGTGGGGGCGCTTCTTGCGCAGGCTGCATCGGAAGAGAGGGGGGCGATTACATCGACGGCGCTTGACCTGGATCTTGATTCCGGCCTGTTATGGACACTGACAAAGGACGTCCTGAGACCTGCCTTTCGCGAATGGCGGCGGCAATTGACGCCCCTTACCGAGGATATTTTGTGGAACAGGGGGGAATGTTTTGTATGCGGGGCGTCGGCGATACTCGCCGAACTGAGGGACAACAATCTCGTGAGGTTTCTGCGGTGCGGACGGTGCGGTGCGGACTGGCATTTCAGCCGGCTGCAGTGCCTGTACTGCGGGAACGAAGACCATAGAACGCTCTCTTACCTGTATACCGAAGGCGAGGGTGAGAAATACCGGGTGGAGGTATGCGAAAAGTGCAAAGGATATATAAAGGTCATCACAACGTTCTCCCCGACTCCGCCGGAGTTGCTGCAGGTAGAAGACCTGGCGACCCTGCGGTTTGATTTTATCGCTCAGGGTCGCGGGTATTCAAGGAAGACCGATATCCCGGCGGGATGAGAAGGGAAATTGCAATGGTCCTTAACGGAGTCTCGACTCCGGCGGTCTTTCAGCGTGCCTGACCGCTTATTCAAAAAACGGCAGGTGCATTGACAAAGAAAAAAGGTGCGTGGTATATAATGGTAACCCGTTTTGGCGGGTACCAGCTCGCCCGGTAGGGAAAAAGGAGGATGTAGGACAGTATGTCAGCAGAAGGAACGATCAAGTGGTTCAACGAAAAGAAGGGATATGGATTTATCCAGCAGGACAATGGTCAGGATATCTTCGTCCATTATACTTCGATCGTAGGTGAGGGGTTCAAGACCCTTGCGGAGGGGGAGAGGGTCAGGTTCGATATCGAAGAGGGAGCAAAAGGACCCAAGGCGGTTAACGTCGAAAAGATATAAGCGGCGCATTCATATTTGATAAGGACCTATTCCATTACGGGATGGGCCTTTACTTTTTTGGATAGGGCATCGAGTTGCATTTTCCGGACCATTCAGGCCACTCATTCCGCGCCATTCCGGCCCGGTGTTCCGGCAAATATGCAGCGCTTGCCGTCTGGAACAGAAGGAAGTGCCACGATAATTTTCGAACCTAACACGAGTCCCTCTGAGATAACTATGTTGAGTGATCTCTTTCACCTTACCGCTTCCCTTTCTTGCATTTTTTTCTTGACATGAAAAAAGCGGCTGTGGTTAAATTCTGTCGGGAATCAAAAACTGCTTTAAAGGGGATATATGGAAGGGGCCTCTTTTTTTCAGTTCTACGAAAGCTACCCATTTTCCCTTAAGAGATAGTTACGATTTCCGTGAGGAGGGACATGTGAAAAGAACAGCTTTTTTCCTTCTTTGTCTGGCGCTGATACCGCTTCTTACCGGATTATTCTCTGCTGCCGAAAAGGTCTTCTTTGTCACCACAGACCCTGCCGGATCACCTGTTGCGATGAGGGATGCTGCAACAGGCAATGTCGTCTGGCGCGCCGATTACAAGCCCTTCGGGCAGGAACAATCTGTGTCCGGGTCGCTTGAAAATAACGAAAGGTTCATCGGCAAGGAAAAGGACAAGGAGACAGGACTTGTCTACATCAACCATCGATATTTCAAG
>JAJZPM010000005.1 GCA_021811105.1 Nitrospirota bacterium
AGAGAAAACAACAATTTGCCGTAAAATTTCGGGGCACCATCGAGGTGATTGGTACATTCAGGAGTTTTCTCTTTTTTTTTCAACTCTGTGCCTCCGAGTCTCTGTGGTTAACTGCTTTTTCCAGGATTACCTATCTCTTGCGCGGATAGTCCCTATTTTCTTCCCAGTATGTCGCAGATCGCCTTGCCGAGTTCCTTTTCGATCATGAATGCGGCGTCGAGGTGAAGTTCCACGATTGCGTCTATCTTTTCGATCAGACCGGACATATACTTCATGCAGCCGACGATCTGGATGACCCTGATGTTAGGCATATCGAGCAGTCTGCTGATCCGGGCCAACTCAGCATCGCTTCTGCCGTAGATTTCATCGATGATTAGTATGATTTCCTCCGATACAGAGAAGAGCGCTTCCATGTCTTTGACGATACTGATGTCGTTCTTCAGAGAAAGGATGTAGGTTATATACTTATCATAGCTCCCAGGCCGCTTCTTGCCCTCGTAATCGACAGGGTTGCCGACATAATAAACATTGGGCCTGTCCCTGACCGCCTGGACCGTATTCGTGATCTTGCCGACCCCTTTCACGCCGCAAACAAGGACGTTTTTATAACAATGTATGACCTTTTTCAGGTTTTCCGCGCTGTCTTCCGTGAGAAGGATGTTGTTGCAGTCGGGTTCCCTATTCTCCACCACGCCGCCTTCTTATTGCTCCGGCAATTAGATACCCTAATGTCATTCCCGCAAGTGAAACGCGCCGGGAATCCTTCTGACAACGGTAGTACGAACAGAAAGATGCGAAGAAAGATTCTTCACAAGCCGGGATGACAGATCGTGAATGTTTCATCTCTTTGACTGCAGAAGTAAATAATAACATCATGCTATCAGTATATACGCAAGGGCAAGAATTCTTCAAAGGCCCTGGGGAGGCCGGCCCTGGGGGAGAGGAGCGACATCTCATCCCCCTTCCGTATCGAAATGGAGACTACCTTCGGTTCCATCCAGCGGCGCCCGGTCTGCCCGCGATGTCTCGGATGACCCCGCCGCCGGATGCCGGTATGGCCGTGCGCGTCTTGGACAGAAGCGATAATAATAGAATATTATAGTATGGCATGATGAAGGTGGAATTTTTCAGACACAACATAGACGAACAGGACATCGCGCGGGTCGAAGACGTCCTGAAGTCTCTCTTCCTGACGACAGGGAAGGAGGTCGCGGAGTTCGAGCGGAAATTTTCCGCATATACCGGGATGAGCCAGACGGTCGGTCTCACGAGTTGCACCGCTGCCCTCCACCTGAGCCTGCTTGCCTTCGGGATCGGCCGCGGTGATGAAGTGATCACCACGCCGTTGAGCTTTTGCGCGACCGCAAACGCCGTGATCCACGCCGGCGCCAGGCCGGTCTTCGTGGATGTGGAGCCGGAGACCGGAAACCTCGACGCGGGACGGATCGAAAAGGCGGTCACTGGAAAGACGAAGGCGATCATCCCGGTCCACCTCTACGGCCAGATGTGCGACATGAAAAAGCTCAGGGAGATCGCGGACAGGCGCGGGCTCGTGGTGATCGAAGACGCGGCGCATGCGATCGAAGCCGAGAGAGATGGCGTCAGGGTCGGCCGGCTCGGCGACGCCGCGTGTTACAGCTTCTATGCGACGAAAAACATAGCGTCGGGCGAAGGCGGTGCGGTCAGTACGGACAACGGCGATGCGGCCGAATTGCTGAGGATGCTCAGGTTGCACGGTATCGACAAGTCGGCGATCGACAGATATACCAAGCGGTACCGGCACTGGGACATGCCGGTACTCGGCTGGAAATACAACATGGACAATATCCACGCCGCGCTCTTGGTCCACCAACTCGACCGGATCGATGGACTCTGGAAGAGGCGGGACCGCCTCTGGGGGATATACGAGGAAGAGCTCTCGGGGCTGAAGGACATCGAACTCTTGAAGACCGTGCCGGGATCGCGCCATGCTCGCCACCTTTTCACTATACTCGTTGCGCCGGAAAAAAGGGACGCGGTCCTTCTGTCCCTGCAGGAAAATGGGGTAGGCGTTGCGGTGAACTACCGGCCGATCCACCTTCTCATATATTACCGCAGGGAATTCGGCTTCCGGGAGGGCGACTTTCCCCGTGCTGAAGAAATCGGAGCCCGAACGATATCTCTGCCGCTCTATCCGAAGCTCGGCGAAGACGAAGTGCGGACGGTCGTAAGCGTAGTCAAAAAGGCACTCTCGGGCCGGGGTGGTAATTGACCTGCCGCAAAAAGGACTGGTATAGTACGGCACTATGCTCAGCGCCGAGGATATGCTCATTTTTTCAGTAGTCATCCCCATCTGCAACGAAGAGGAAAACATCCCCGAACTCTCAAGCCGGCTCACCGCCGTGATGGAGAAGCTCTGCGCCGAAGAGGGTAACGCGCGGGACGGCTACGAGATCGTCATGGTGGACGACGGCAGCAGGGACCGTTCCTGGGAGCTGATCAAGGGACTCCACGCAAGGGACTCGAGAATAAAGGGTATACGCTTTTCGAGAAATTTCGGCCATCATATCGCGCTCACCGCCGGTCTCGATAGCTCCGAAGGCAGGACTGTGGTCCTCATGGACGGGGACCTTCAGGACCCGCCGGAGGAGATCCCAAAGCTGTACGCGAAGTACCGCGAAGGCTTCGAGCTGGTTTACGGGATCAGAAGGGAGCGGAAGGACCCTCTCTCCAAGAGGGCGACGTCGTCTCTTTTCTGGTGGATGCTGCGGCGGTTCACCGGGGTGCAGATGCCCGCGGGTCAGACGATGCTCAGGGTCCTCGACCGCAGTGTAGTCGACGCGCTGAATGGGATGCGGGAATTTGCGAGGTTTGTCCACGGCATGATGGCCTGGACGGGGTTTAGGACGGCGACCGTCGAGATAGAGCACGCCGCGAGAAAAAAAGGGACGAGCAAATACAATATCCCTCGGCTCTTCAAGCTCGCCTTCCACGCGATCACCTCGTTTTCGACCGTGCCGTTGAGGCTCGCGATTTATCTGGGGCTGATGAGCTCGCTCTTCAGCCTTCTCATCGGAGGTTACTTCCTCTATAAGCGGCTGTTTTACAATATCCCCGTCCTCGGCTATGCATCGATCATCGTCTCGATTTTTTTCGTGGGGGGCATCCAGCTCCTGATGCTCGGCATATTCGGCGAGTATCTCGGCAGGACGTATCAGGAGGTCCAGAGGAGGCCGCTCTATATCGTCAGGGAACGGCTGTGATCGAGGAGGTTGTCTGGGACACTGCGTTTTTCGGCAGAAAGATCGGCAGGGTCCTGCCGGGAACTTCCGGGACGGAGATAGGTGAAGCGCTTGCCCTGGCGCTGAAAGAGAATTTTTCGTACCTAACCTGCAGGCTGGATGCGGCCGACATCGGCACGGTCCAAATGCTCGAACGGGAAGGGTTCTATCTGACTGACTTCGGCCTCGTCTTTGGGAGGGGTGTCGAAGGACTGGAGCGGCCCCCGCAGGCCGCGCGCCCTGCCACTCCGGAGGACGCGGAAGCGGTCGGGAAGATCGCCGGGGGCCTCTTCGGGACCGGGAGGTTTTATCATGATCCGTTCTTTACTGCTTCGGAGGCGGAGAGGTTGTACCGGGTGTGGGCCGAAAACTCGGTGAAGGGGGCGGCCGACAAGGTCTTTCTGATAGACGGAGAAGGGTTCGTCACCTGTACGATGTCCGGCGGAGAGGGAGAGGTCCCGCTGATCGGGGTCTCGGCAGGCAGCTGGGGGAAAGGCACGGGATCGGCGCTCATGCTTGGCGCACTCGCCTGGTTCAGGGAGAGAGGCGCGGCAAACGTGAAGGTGAGGACGCAGGCGGGGAACCTGCCGGCGATCAGGTTCTATGAGCGTCTTGGATTCAGGGTCGTGTCGGCGGACATTACGATGGGCAAGGTGCTCGTGCCGCCGCGGTGAGCGCGGGGAGGCGGGCTGTTCCAGTGCAGTAGCTTGGCATTGATAATTTCGAAAGATTGCAGAGGTGGCTCATGAAAACGCTTCTCGTTACGGGCGGTGCAGGTTTTATAGGCAGTAATTTCGTAAATTACATCTTCCGTAGATATCCGGACTACCGGCTGATCGTACTCGACGCGCTTACATACGCCGGCGACGTCGAGAATATCCTTCCGGAGGTGAGGAACTCGGGACGGTTCGAATTCTGGTACGGGGACATCAACAACCTCGACCTCGTCAGCGACCTTGTCGGCAGGTCCGATGTCGTCGCTCATTTCGCGGCCGAGACGCACGTGGCGCGCTCCCTTTACTCGCATCGCGTCTTCTTCGTCACGGATGTCCTAGGTACCCAGTCGGTCGCTAACGCTGTTCTCAAACACCAGGAGAGGATCGAGCGTTTCATCCATGTCTCGACCTCAGAGGTCTACGGCACTGCCGCATATGAGCCGATGGACGAGTACCATCCGCTCAACCCTACCAGCCCGTATGCCTCGGCGAAGACCGGCGCCGACCGGCTCATCTATTCCTACATAGCCGCGCACGACATCCCCGGAGTGATCATCCGGCCCTTCAACAACTACGGCCCCCGCCAGCACCTTGAAAAAGTGGTGCCGCGGTTCATCACGAGCTGCATCGTGAGCGAGCCGCTTACGATCCACGGCGACGGCTCGGCTGCGCGGGACTGGGTCTATACCGAGGACACCGCCAGGGCGATCGACCTCGCGATCCATGCCCCTCTCGAAAAGGTCAAAGGCGAGGTCTTCAATGTCGGGACCGGTAGGGCGATCAGTGTAAAGGAGATCGCGGCGATGATCTCGGAAAGATTCGGGAACGCCCGGGAGATCGATTACATGCCCGACAGGTTCGGACAGGTGCAGAAGCATCTCTCCTCGACGAGAAAAGCGGAGGAGGTCCTCGGGTTCAGGGCTTCCGTGACGTTCGAAGACGGCATCGGCAGGACGATGGGGTGGTACGAGGAAAACCGGGGTGTCTGGGAAAAACAGATCATGTTGAGGAAGGTCCCGGTGAAGACCAGGGACGGCTCCGTGATCTGGTATTAGCGGCCCCGTAATCCGGACTTCCGCTGTTCCAGCTCCCGCACCTTCTCCTGCAGCGAGGGAGTAAGCTGCGTTGCGAGGCCGAGGCAGGCCCGGTAATACCTCAGAGCGCTATTCAGGTCTCCCTTTTTTTCATAGGCGAGGGCCAGATTGAAGGAGGCCTCGTAGTTCGACGGATCAAGCCCCGCCGCCTTCTGCCACGCCTTCAACGCGTCACCGTAGTGCCCCCCGAGCGCATAGATATTGCCGATGTTGTTGTAAACCGCCGACTGCTCAGGTCGGACCGAGAGCGACTTTTCATACTCCTTCATCGCCTCTTCGTAACGGCCGGCTGAGGCGTACTCATAACCTTTTTCGTTATAGAGGTCGCTGATGTAACCGCCGGCGAACGACAGGTCCGGCTTCAGCGCCAGCGTCTTTCCGTATTCCTGTATTGCACCGTCGTACCGTTTCTGCGACGCGTGCTCGTTTCCGAGCGCATAGTGGCCGAGATAGAAATCGGGCGCAAATTCCAGCGCCTTTTCGAGATAGGTCGCGGTGTCGGTCCAAAAGAGCGTGCGGTGAAACGTCACCCCGAAGTGCAAAACGGCGAAAAGCGCGACCAGACCGGCGCCAAGGCGTTTTCCGCCGATGCTTTCGAGAAGCCCGGCGATGACGACGCAGAGGCCGATAGAGGCGACGTACAACATTTTTTCGGCCATGAGGTAATCGCCGAACCTGCCGACGTTGAACGAGGCCGAGATGAAGACGAAGAACCAGAGATACCAGAAAAAGAGCGGCCTTTTTTTCAGCCAGAGGAACAGTCCGAAGCCCGAGAGCAAGGCGGCGGCGGCATAAGAGAGCATGACTTCCCCGTTCAGCGAGGCAAACATCCCCGGCCGATACTGGTAGATCGTGACAGGGGCATCCGG
Source organism: Nitrospirota bacterium (assembly GCA_021811105.1). Taxonomy (GTDB): domain Bacteria; phylum Nitrospirota; class Thermodesulfovibrionia; order Thermodesulfovibrionales; family UBA6898; genus Sulfobium. The sequence continues at coordinate 5,940 of JAJZPM010000005.1, forward strand.
AAGAAAAAATATTTTGACGTATCTATTGACGAGTACGACGGCTGCATTGGCGAGTGTGAAAGGGCCGAGGTCGGTGACCGGCATCGGCCCGGCGACCGAGCGTCGCAGGAGAAGGAAGATGCCGGCCAAAAGGAAAAAACCGGAGAGCCGTCCGACAGGGGCGAAGGTCCTATCCCTTCGGATGAGGAGTTCGTAAGAAAGGAGAATGAACGGCACGAGGACCGCCGTCTCATGTGACAGAAGGGCAAGCCCGAAGGACAGGAGCGAAAGGAGATACCGTCTCCTGTCATAGAGCAGGAATGCCGAAAGTGAGAAAATCGCGCCGACGATGTAGGGGTCGGAATAAGACCAGCTGACGACCTCGGCCCGCGCCGGGTTCACCGCATAAAGGAGCGACGAGAGGAACGCAACCTTCGGATTTCCGGTTACCGACCGAACGACGCTAAAACAGAGCGCCACGACGAGGGCGTTCAGAAGAATGTCGACCGCATTGTACGGAATGGGGTTTGTCCCGAACACGGCGTGTTCGGCAAGGTGGACGACCTTCATAAGCGGCCGGTAGTAGGGAATGCTCGTCACCGATACACCGGCCGGCGCAGTGCGCCGTGAAGGGTCTCCGAGAGCGGAGACTTCGGTGAAGTAGCGGGGGAGGTATTTCAGCTCGCGTATCGTGGGGTCGTCCACGAAAACGCCTTTTGCGTCCCAGACGAAGCCGTTCCCGAAGGAGTGGGAATACTGGAGGACCGAAACGAGTACCAGGACGAGCAGGAAGAGGCGCGTCTGTTTCTCCGCGGCGGGCAGGGAATGCGTCTCTCCGGGCTTCGTGCTCATCGTCGTATTTTTTCACAGCGCAGCGGCGCATTGCAAGCGCGGAGGCGGTGTTCTTGCCTGTGCGGGGTTTTTTTGTTAGCATAAACGGTGCGCGTGTTCAAAACATCGGTCCTCTTAATCCTCGCAATCCTTTCCCTGGCTTCATGCGTTTCTGCGCCTGAGATGGAAAAGCCCCCCGAAATGGTATGGCCGCTTCCGCCGGAGAAGCCGCGCATCAAGTTCGTCAATATCATCCTTGGAAGCGCAGATGCGAACATCAAGATCGGGAAGTTGAAGTCCGTCCTCTTTGGTGTCGAAGCGGACACGCGGTTTATAAAGCCCTTTGGGGTTGCGGTTACAGACCAGACAGTTTATGTGACAGACGTTGGCGCCGTGTTGGAGTTCGATCTGAAGAATGCCTCTTTCAGGGTTATCGGCAGCAGTGAACTCGCGGTCCCGGCGGGAATCGCGGCGACCGGCGACAGGGTATATGTGGGAGACGTGGCGCGGAAGATGGTCTTCGTCTACAGCAAAGAGGGCAAGAGGCTTCTCGAATTCGGGAAGGGCGAGCTCGAAGTGCCCGCAGGCGTAGCCATTGACGAGCAGAGAAAGAGGGTCATCGTTTCCGACGCCAGGAAGCATGAAGTATTCATATACGGGCTGGACGGCCGGCTGCTTTCGAAGTTCGGGAGGCGGGGCACAGGGCCGGGAGAGTTCAATTTCCCGTACGGGGTGGCGGTCGACCGGCAGGGAAGGATCTACGTCGTGGATTCGATGAATTTCCGGGTGGAGATATTCGATGAGAAAGGCGGTTTCCTGAAGTCGATAGGGAAGGTCGGGACGTCCCCCGGAACCTTCGCCCGCCCGAAAGGGGTGGCGGTCGATTCCGAAGGCCATATCTACGTCCTCGACGCCGCCTTCGGCAACTTCCAGATCTTCGACTTCGAGGGTAATACGCTTCTTGCGGTGGGGAATACGGGGACAGGGCCTGCAGAGTTTATGCTCCCGTCTTCGATTTATATCGACGAAAACGACGAGATCTACGTGGTGGACCAGATAAACAGGCGGGTCCAGATCTTTCAGTACCTCAAAGAGTAAGAAACATGAAACTTGTTTTTTTTATCGCGAGTCTTTCCATTGCGGCGACTGCATTTGCGGGCCAGGCCGTAAAAAAGGACCTGTTTTATTATTACGATGTAGGAGAGTGGCGAAGGGTGATTGAGGATTATCGCGCACATGCCGCGGATTACGTTTCCGCCGCGGCGCTGGGCAGGGTCGCCGATGCCTATTACCAGACGGGCGATCTTGACGCTGCGGCGGGGATGGTGAAAAGCCCGCTGTTGAAGGGCGACCCCGACGCCGCGATCGTGGCCGCGCTGGTAAAGGCAAAAAAGGGAGATCGCGGCTCCGCGATGCAGGACCTCTCCTCGCTTGCCGCCGGCGGCGCTGACGCAGCGCGCATTTACACGGCGATGGGGATTGTGCGGAGGCCGGTCAGCGTCAAGGAGGCGCTTGCCTGTTTCGAGAAGGCGGCGGCCGCTTCGCCGGGGGACTACCGGCCATGGTTTCAGATGGGGCTTATCTACGAGGAGAAGGAGATGTTCGAAGAGGCCACTCGGGCATACAGCAAGGCCGTCGAGGCCGATCCGCTCTTCGCCCAGGCGGTGAACAACCTCGGGTACAGCTTCAAGGAGCGGCGTTTCTACCAATATGCGGTAGAACAATACCGGAAGGCGATCGGGCTTGTGCCGGACAACGCCGGGTATTACTACAACCTGGGAAACGCCTATACCTATCAGGAGAAGATCGACGACGCATTTCAGGCTTATAAAAAAGCGCTGGAACTTGACCCGACCTTTGCTAAGGCGCATTACAACATGGCGAGGACATACCTGAGGAAGGACATGGCGAGGGAGGCGATTGCCGAATTCAGGCTCTATCTTAAATACGGCAACCGGGCCGTTTTCAGCTTTGTCGCCCCTGAGGAATCGGTGGAAGACGAGATCGAGGAACTCGAGGTATATCTCGATCAGAACCCGCCTGTCAGACCGGCTGCCGGGAGCATGGCGCGATGAGTTCCGGGACCCTCAGCAGGCGACATGCGGCATGGTTCGTCGTCCTTCTCCTTGTCGCAGTGCTGACCGCGGGATGCGCCGGACGTCCGATGCCGGTAGCGATCCAGCCGCCGTTCGAGGTGCCGAAGGACAGTCCGGAGGCCGAGAAAAAGCATGTGCAGGACGTGATCGCCGAGATCGAAAAGAGGAACAAGGAGGTCGAAACCGACCCGCAATGGGTCGCGAAGGCGTACAGCGATTTCATGATAAAAAGCCTGCAGGATGTCGACGAGTCCGATTACGGCCGCTACGGGCAGTACCTCGACCACGGGGCGGTTTATATCGTCGTCCATCCCGCATACTACACCTTCTTCCACGAGGGCGGAGGCCCGAACGACCCTCTCGCGACGCCGTCCCAAAACGCAGTCGATCTCCTTCTCCGGGAGCCTGCCTATTCGTCGAAGACGAGGCTGCAGCTGGCGCAGGAAAAGACGCTCAGGGACTTTCTCGAATATATGTCGACCGACAGGAAGCTCGTTATCCTCGTCCTGCCGAGGTATTATAAAAAATACGAGGGATATAAATTCCGGCGGGGCAACGACGAGTTCATGCGGTATATCAACGAGGTGACGAACGGGTCCGATTCCGTCCTCTATCTCTATTCCAAGAGGCCGAACCGGGGGACCCTCGCCGGGATGGACCGCAGAAGGCTGCTGAAGTTTCTCTATTCGGTCAAGGCGAAGGAAATCCTTCTCGGCGGCGGATACATCGGCAGGTGTCTGGAGGACCTGTATAAGGACATGGAGCAATATTACAGCGACGACAAGCTGTATGTCGTCCCGGAGATCACCTCAATATCTCCGTCGGACATGAGCTCGGGCGCGGCTTCCGATGTGCTTGACGCCGACGGTATGGTCGACGTCGGGAAGCTGTCGAAGAGCATACAGTCGAATTCGCTCGGGAACCAGGAGATTACGCCGAGGATCAGGAACCTCAGGGTGGTCACGGGGTCCCCCGTGGGGACAAAATGAGCATTCTGCCGCGCATGGTCGGCTTCCCGCCCTGCTTGACAGTAGCGAGAGGACTTTGATAGTGTAATTTTGACAGTGTAATCAAGTTTTGCATTCAATTTTAGGACAGACGACCTAAATTGAAGATATGGAGTTATCCCAAGGAGACCTGCAAAATGAAGACGGTCGTTTCTCATCGCAATTCCAGCTCTTTTTTCACCCCATACGCGGCCACGCTTTTGTTCGCGGGCGTCCTCTCGGCCCTTCTCCTGAGAGCGCCGGCTGCTGCTGCGGACATCGACTGCCTCAAGTGCCACAAGGCGCTGACCGAGGCGAAGGTCGTCCATCCTGCGGTCCAGATGGGCTGCACGGTCTGTCATACCGGGATCGACGCGAGCAAGGTGCCCCACAGGAAGACCAACAAGATAGCGAAGGGGCTCTCTGCGGAGCAGCCGGAGCTCTGCTTCGGCTGCCATGACAAGAAGATGTTCCAGAAGAAGACCGTCCATCCCGCGATAAGCATGGGATGCACGGGGTGCCATAACCCCCACTCGTCGAATAACGCCAAGCTTCTCATCGCCGAGCCGCCGGGGCTATGCTTCAATTGTCACGACAAAGCCGCCTTCAGCGGAAAGAAGGACGTCCACGCGCCGGTGGCGGGGGGCATGTGTACGTCCTGCCATAGCCCCCATTCGACCGACACGCAGAAACTGCTCGTCTCGGAACTGCCCGATCTCTGTTATACGTGCCACGACAAGCAGAAATTCACCGGCAAGTACATCCATGCGCCGGTCGGCATCGGGATGTGCACGAGTTGCCATGCGCCCCATCAGTCCGACAAGGAAAAGCTCCTCGTGAGCGCTCCTCCCGATCTGTGTTATACCTGCCACGACAAGGCGGCCTTCACCAGGAAAAATGTTCACCCGCCTGTTGCGGCGGGCATGTGTATGGACTGCCATATGCCGCATGCCGCGCCGGAAACGGCACTGCTCAAGAAAGAGCCGGTCCAGGTCTGTCTGGGGTGCCATGCCGACGTGAGGAAGAGTCCGCATGCGATTGCAGGCTTCTCCGCTGTCGGCCACCCTATCGGCCTTCCCGTCAGGCACAAGAAGCCCCCGGACGACCCTGCGCGTCCGGGCAAGAAGTTCTACTGCGGAAGTTGTCACAACCCGCACAGTTCCGACAGCATCTATCTCTTCAGGTACCCCGCAAAGTCCACGATGGGATTGTGCTCGCACTGTCATAAGATGTAGAGGGCGGAGAGCGGGTTTACAGACGAAGAAAAAGCAATGAAAACGATCATGATTTTATACTGTGCGGAGGTTATGAAATGATACCGTATAAAAGGTTTACCGTTGTCCTCGGCGCGGTCCTGCTGGCGATGAGCGCAGCGGCCTGCGGCGGCCCCCAGGTCAAGCCCCAAACCGAGCTTGTCTGGCCCCTTCCGCCGGACCAGCCGAGGGTCAGGTTCGTCCAGACAACAAGCAAGCCCGGGGACCTCGGTCTCGGGCAGGGCTCGCTCTCCGAGGCGATCTTCGGGGAAGAGACCGAGTTCAACTTCAGAAAACCATTCGGCGTCGTCTCGGACGGGGAAGGCCGCATCTTTGTTTCCGACATAGGCAGGGTGGTCGTATTCGACCAGGTCCGGAAGAAACTCTACGAATTCGGCACCATCGGGCAGGGCCAGCTGAGGGTGCCGATGGGACTTGCCGTTTCCTCCGACGGGACCCTGTTCGTGGCCGATATCACGCTCGACAAGGTCCTTGCATTCGACAGAAAGGGCAACGTGCTGATGACGTACGGCCATCCGGGGGACCTGACGAACCCCGTCGGGGTCGCCGTGGACGATGCGAGGAAAAGGCTCTACGTGGTGGATTCGAAGAAGCACTGCGTGAAGGCCTATTCCAGGTCCGGGGAGTCCCTCTTCACGATCGGGCAGAGAGGAAAGGAAGAAGGCGCGTTTAATTTCCCCTCGGCGATCGCCCTCGACAGAGAGGGGGATATCTACGTCGCCGATATGGGCAATTTCAGGGTCCAGATCTTCGACAGCAACGGGAAGTTTATCAGGGCCTTCGGCCAGGTCGGCAGCGGGGGCGGGACATTCAACAGACCGAAGGGCATTGCGGTCGACTCGGAGGGGCATATCTACGTGAGCGACTCGTCCTTTAACAATATTCAGATCTTCGACAAGAAAGGCCAGCTCCTCCTGTTCTTCGGCGGGACCGGCTCCGACCCCGGCTTTTTCACCCTGATAGAAGGCATTGCGATAGACAAGAACGACAGGATATACGCCGTAGACCAGCTCGGCTATAGGCTCAATGTCTATCAATATCTGAGCGAACAGTACAGGAAGACGCATCCGGAAGCGGCTTCCGCCGAAGCGAAATAACCGGCTGCCCGGGGGCCCATTCTCAATGGGCCCGGGTGCGCTGACTTGCCAGGTAATCATGCAGGGCCTTCAGGTCGCTCAGGGCCGTGGCGTTGCCGGGCGCGAGTTGGAGCGACCTGCCATATGCCTGTTCGGCTTCCTCATACCTTCCGAGGTACCAGAGCGATTCTCCTATCGCGATATAAATCCTGAAATCAGGCGCGGCGGCCGACCGGTAGAGAAGGGTCCTCAGTAATTTTTCCTTGAAGAGCTGTTTGTTGCAGCCGTACCGGGCGATGATATCATGGTTTACGGAGGAGTCTTTTACGAAAATGAAGGCGGCGGTGTCGATATACACGGGACACCATTTCTCTTCCCTCATAAGCTTCAGCATGAGCGGCTGGAGTTGTCCCGTGATCGGCTCATAGTCCGGCATGATCACGAAGTCGACCTGGAAGGCGTCGAGCGAGGCCTTCCAGGCCGGCAAGCCCGCCACGAGGTCTGTCTCGCCCCGCGCGATGATGAGGTACTGGGTGAAGATGGATTCGTAGATCCCCCTGCCGTCGATGAAGACCTGATAGTCCGGGTAGAGCCTCCAGATCAGATACCCTCCCCAGCCGTACGAGTTGAACATGTTGCCAGAGATGCCGGCGCTTCGGATGAAGTCCGTCGCGCTCACTGGATAGTAGTCGTCCACCTCCCGCCGCATGCTTCCCTCCGCGACCGCCTCTTTGGAGTAGTGCCAGAGTGATATCAAGAGAAGGACGACCGCGGTCAGCCTGGCGAGGCCGGAAGGAAGCCGGCGCGGAGCCGAAAGCTTCAGAAGACCTTCGAGCCCGACAGCGGCGAGCGGGGCGAGACCGACGCTCAGAAAGGCGATGTTTCTGATGTACAGGAATGAGATGGACCCGACGAAGAGGACGACGGCGGTCCGCCAGAGAGGACGCCCCTTGCTGAAAAAGAGAGATGCGATCGTCAGCGCCAGGAGTATCCAGTAAAAGACGACCTGGACGTCGCCGTTTTCCGTAAAGGCGGCGTAGCTGCTGAAATACTCCGTGATAAACCGGGAGAAGACCTGGTTTTGCATCGCAAAGGCGACGGTAAAGAGGTGGTAGGTGTTGGGATTCAGCAGGGACGCGGCGATGCCGGCGCCTGCCCAAAGAAGGACCGGCAAGGCTTTTTTCAGGTCGCCCCGCTGCCCGATCGAAAAGAAGACCGCAAAGAGGCCGAGCACGGCGTCGCCGACGATGACCCCGCCGTGCATGTTCGCCCAGAGGACCATGAGCGGGACGATGAGCCATGACCGCCGTTTCCCCGGTCCCCCGGACTCTATCATCCCCAGGAGGACCGAAAAGAAGAGGAACGAAAAGGTCTGGGGCCTCTCGGGCTTGAAGTAGCTGAAGAAGGAAAGGAGGCTCAGGCACAGGACAAGGAGCATGACGGTCCTGTCGGCGACGAATTTTTTCATGCGTCCGAGCACCGACCAGTACATCAAGGCAACGACGATCGCCCGGAGCAGGATTATCCCACCGGCCCCGGCTGCAGAGAATGCCGCATAGTAGAGGATCTGGGCAAGCCAGTAACCTGATATAATGACGCGCTCTCGCGGCTCCGCAATGTTGGGATTGGTGTAGGCGAAAGGGTCGCGGTCGGGAAACCCGTGATGCAGGATATATTCGCCGGTCCTGAGGTGCCACCAGAAATCAGGGTCGCCTATCGGTTTCAGCGCCGAGAGGAGGGCGAAGGCGAGCATGCCGATGAGCAGGACGGTCTTCAGGGATCTTTCCATGGCCTTTATTATAGTACAATCTTTTCGCCCGAAAAAGGCTGGAAAGAGCACAAGGACGACCATGCATCGCTGCTCCCGCACTGCGCATAATAACGGTTGTTGTGTGAAAATGCGCATCGCCTCCGGAGGCACTCTGCCGGCCCAGTCCGGGTTACAGAGGGAATCTGTTTCCAATATATTGATTTCACGGTTTTATTTGGCTTATCTGAATTTCCTGAAGCAGTCTGAAGATATGGCATATCTATTGCAACTTTATGACAGAAGATTCATAAAAGCTGACAGTTTGTTAGCACAAATTTCTTACGGAAGGAGGTGAAAAGAAGAATGAAGAAAGTCTTAATACTGGTAGTAGCACTTACCCTCGTGACGGCCGGCGTTGCGTTTGCGGGCATCGCAAACACCAAGCACAACCTGTCGACGACCAACCATCCGGCAACGAACACATATTTCTCGACCACTGAAGACGAGATCTGCGTGTTCTGCCATACGCCTCACGCGGCAACGGCGGTTCCTCTCTGGAACAGAAATACGCCGGCGGGGCCTTTCACCGGCTACTCGTCGAACACGTTCAACGGCGGTACGATCGCTCTTGGAGCCGGCTCGCTTAACTGCATGAGCTGCCATGACGGCGTATCCGGTCTGAACGTTGTCATCAACGGAGTAGGCCCGGGCGCAGGCAGGGCGATCACGATGAATGCCAACGGCAACATCATCGGGGCGGGTCCGACCAACCTCGGCACCGACCTTTCGAACGACCATCCGGTCGGCTTCGTGTATGCGACGTCTAAAGCTGCGGATACTGGCATCGCAGCCGACACGACGGCCCTTAACGCGAACTGGATTAACGCCAGCGGCGCGACCACCATCGCGGGTCTCATGAGAAATACGCAGATGGAGTGCGCATCGTGCCACGAGCCTCACGTGGAGAACACCTATGATGCAACCAAGGTGTCCTTCCTGAGGAACGCAAACGCGGGCTCGAACATGTGCCTTACGTGCCACCTGAAGTAATTTCCCTCCAAAAGGGAGATTTTTTACACGCAAGGGGCGAGAGCAATCTCGCCCCTTTTTCTTGTGCGCCCGGCACGGAGCGGAACTACTCTGATGCGCCCTTGACGCAGCGGAACCCCACGCCGCTTTGGAGACTCCCGGGACTGCTGCTGTTCCGGTATGCGACCCTCAGAAAGGGCGCGGTATTGGCCCAGGATCCGCCCCTGATGACCTTTTGGAGGCCCGTTTCGGGCCCCCTGGGGTCTTTCGAGGGGGAGGACCTGCGGTAGTAGTCGCGGTCATACCAGTCGGAACACCACTCAGAGACATTCCCGGCCATGTCGTATAGCCCATACCCGTTGGGGTAATAATTCCCGACCTTTCCTACAGGCGCCGGGTATGCATTGTTCTGCCATGACCGTTTGAAGATGACGCCACCCGTGGGGATTTCGTTCCCCCACGGATAGTCCTTTTTCGCTGGCCCGCCCCGGGCGGCCTTTTCCCATTCCGCCTCCGTCGGCAGCCTCTTGCCGGCCCAGCGACAGTAAGCATCGGCTGCGTACCAGCTCACGCTTAGAACCGGGTACCGCTCAAACCCCGGCACAGGTCTGTACGAGCCGCCGTCCCGCTCGATCTCCGTCGGCCACCAGTCGGCCTTTTCCTGCTTTTCGAGGTCGTTCCTTATAACGACCCATTTCTCCCTCTTTTCCTCGAAACCGGCCGAGTGTTTTTCCGCATCCAGGAATTCGGCGAACTCCTTGTTCGTAACTTCGTATTTGTCGATAAGGAAGGCGTCGAGGTATACCTCATGACGGGGGGTCTCTCCTTTCGGATAGGCTTCGAGCGGTTTGTTCTCGATCCGGGGACTTCCCATAAGAAAACTTCCGGCCGGGATGAGCACCATGCCTGCAGGTCTGTTCCGGCCGGCCCCGGCCGCCGCAGGCACATTCGCGAATGAAGCGACGGCAAACAGGAGTAGGGATAAAAGATAATTAAAGCGCATGAAAGTTATTCTAAAAAAAATCTGCCGCAGTCTGCAAGGGGTTCGAATTTCTGGTAGTGGGTCAATATGCAATCATCTCAAATGCCGTCATACTCCGGCTTGACCGGAGTATCCAGAGAAGACTACTGGATTCCCCGATCAAGTCGGGGAATGACAATCCTTAAGGACTGCGGGAATGACGAGCAGGAAAAGAAAGTCTACACGCAGATTCTCTCCAAGAGGCGTTGCATCGAGAAACGCGGCACCCCTTACGCGGGCACGATAATTGAAAGAATAAGCATAGAATTTTATTCCGAATCCTGCCGCGTGTCAAGAAGACATTTAGAAGTCCGCTTCCTGAGGTGGGGCCATATGAGCCTTTTCCTGACGCTTTTAACTTCATTCTTCCGGGTATAGCTCACATTCCTGCAACAGACAAAAAAATCTTCTGAAACAAGAAACTCGACGCATGGCACGGTAATTGAATCATTCCTGTTTGGACAAGGTTTTTTTGGGACGCGGCAGGGCTCAAATGAGCTTGATTAAAGACAAATTACGGGATCGCCCTGAAAGGCCTGGGACATCGCGTGTGCGGCAAATAGCGCATTATTGCGTTAAATGGCTCTATTGGGGCGGTGTTATATGCGGTTTCATAGTGCCCGTTAGTTGACAACGGAGGACATTCGAAAGATGGAGTGCAGTCTGGTCTACTGGATGAGGGAGAGCCGGGAGAGGCTGAAGAGCCTCAAGTTCACCTACTGCTGCGATAACGACCTCGCCGTTCTGAGCAGGTCCGGACTTGCGGAGTTGAGAAGACAAAAGGCTTTGAGGCTGATGGAGGAGGCGGAAAAGCAGGGGGCGACGCTTTCCTACAGGGACCTCAGCCTGATCCTGCTCACTTCCAGATCTACTCTGAAGCGGGACATGAGGAACAGGGAGCGGTAAACGGGTGGAATTCGGCAAAGTCGAATACAGATGCGTTGTTCAGAAGAACGGAAAACCTTTCTTCAGGACGTTGCATCTCACCCTGATCGGACTTGAGGACAAGAAGCTGCTCTCCAAAAAGGGGGTAAGGGCGCTGAGACTCAACAGGATCATGAGGCTTACGGCCGAGGCGATGGAACAGGGCTGTCCTCTCGGATACGAAGACCTTTCGAATCTTCTTATGACCTCGCTTGCGACTCTCAAAAGGGACGTTACGTATCTCGAATCCCAGGACACGAAGGTCCTCATAAGGGGCAGGAGAAACGGGAGAAAAAGCCCGGATGCGGCCATTTTCTGCCATGCCGCGAAGGAAGTCGGCGCATGAGAGAATCTCTGCGGAAAACTGCGGGAGGAGGAAGCGGTACCGTCATTCGCCGTCTCGTCTCTTTTGTCCTGGTGCTCGCCGGATTTGTTGTTCCTTTATTTTTCGCAGTCCGCGGCGCCGAGGCGAAGAGGGGCAGCGACCTCCCCAGACAATACATCCTGACCGGCGTGGTAGGCCTCGAATACGAAAGGCGCTGGGGGACCGCCTCGGGTTCCGATTTGGACCCTATATCGTCTTTTACCCAGAGCTATTCTCTCGGGGTGCGCGGACCTATTATCGATCCCCGCCTTGCCATATTCAACGTGAAGGGAGATTTTATCGACAAGTCTGGCAGGGAAGGTTACCGTACCAAAGGGTTTTCGGTCGAGCTGGATTTGCTGAACGAGATGCGGGAGATAAAGAGCCCCAAGTACAATTTCCTCAACTATATGCCGAAGCCGATTATCCTGCGATATTCTTTCTATTCCGGCGACGATTATACCAACACCAATTACGGGTTCAGCATGTCCTATTACCTGCCGGTCTACTTCCACTTCTTCAGCGACGGCAAGTTCGTGAGCGTCAAAAGCAATAGCGAATTGCCGGGCCGGCTGAAGTTCAACCAGCTTAGCAACAACATTAATAACAGGAACGGCAATGGTAACGGTAACGGTAATGGCAATGGCAATGGCAATGGCAATGGCAATGGCAATGGCAATGGCAATGGCAATGGCAATGGCAATGGCAATGGCAATGGCAATGGCAATGGCAATGGCAATGGTAACGGTAATGGTAACGATTCACAGAATAATAATCAGAACGATAACCAAAACCAGAATCAGAACCAAAACCAGCAATATCGATATATCGAGCCCTCCGGCGTCATCGTTCCCTTTCCCTTCTTCTCCGTTGATTACGACAAAAATATTTACAAGTCCGGCGGCGACGAGACAGACATGACGCAGTTCGACACCAGGGCCCATTTCTTGGGCCAAAAATACCGGTACAGCTTCGATTACAGCAACACCACCACGGATAGTTCCAAAGGTCTGAACAACAGCCGCGACCGGAAGTTTACCGTCGATACATGGAATTTGATCCGCGGCTTCGAGCTTCAGAATCTGGCCGAGATCGAATCCCTCGACAATACTTCCTCGGTGAGGGTGAACTCCCGGGCAACGTCCCGTTTCAGCAAGGGGCCGAATACCGAGTTTTTCATTAACCTGGGCGGGGACTACCAGAAGACCGGGGACTTCGCCGTATACTCGTTGAACGGGACCGGGACGATGCAGTACAAAATAAACCCGGCATTGCTGACGCTTACGACCGCAGGCGCCGGGTTCCAGCATTCCAATAACTCTCCTTCTACCGATCCCTTTGCGCCGATCGATCCGAACCGGAACCCCCTGCTGGGCGAGCCGAAATCGACCGAGTACAGCCTGACTCTTGCGGAGACGCTTCAGTATAGCGGCATTAAGAACGTGGTGCTCCAGGGAGGGGCCTCTCTGGGCGTTGCCAGCGGCGGGATACCTTACGCGGTCTTTGGCGGCTTTACGGCCTCCCCGCTCAAGTGGCTGTCATTCAACGGAAACTACTCCTACAACGTGACGTTCATAAACGGAGAGGACACGCAGTCGAGCCATGATATGCGCTTCGGCGCGGTCGCCTATATCATGAACGGCCTGAACGTTGAGGTACAGGGTGACCGCCAGACCACGAACGTGCATGACGATATTTCCTACGACGTGACCTATGACCGCCTGGACTTCAGGCTCAACTGGTTTTACCGGAGCCAGAGCCTCAATGTCAACGGCTATATCGCCCGGAACGAAAGCACGAATCCGGGCCTGGGTCTTGGCACGGGGAGAAGCAGTCTTTGGGGATACGGGGTCCAGTACGGGGCCTCTCTGATGAGGAACCTTTCCCTCGTAGTGAGATATAACTATGATAAGGACCGGGACTCTGACACGACCCGGTCACAACTGAATCCGCGGCTTGTCTGGTATTACGGGAAGGTGGTGCTTACTGCAGAGTACAGGGAGGACAAAAACGAGGAACTGGGCGCAAGCAGGACCGACCGCAGGATCTACGTCAGCCTCATGAGGTATTTCCGGAAGAGATTGTGATGTATGAACATAGAAAAAGCAGTTAACCACAGAGACTCAGAGGCACAGAGTTGAAAGAAGAGAGAAAACTCCTGAATGTACCAATCACCTCGATGGTGACACGAAATTTTCCGGCAAACCGTTGTTTTCTCTGTGTCTCCGTGGTAAATGATCTGCCTTTTTTAGGATGAATGAATATGTACGGAGGTGTGAGAAGATGTATCGGGCAGTAAAGATGTTCCAGGCAATTCTTTGGGTGATCATGATCGTGTTCGTTCCCGCTACGGCTGTGCAGGCTGAAGAGGTCGGCTCCGATGCGGTGATCGCACGCGTGAACGGCGTAGGCCTGACCGAGGGCCAGATCGAAAGGGTATTGGACGAGATGATCCCGCGCGCCTTTTTCCACGGCAACATCACCCGCGATAAAAGGGCTGAATACAGACCGAAGGCCTTTGAAGAGCTGATAAAGAGGGAGCTCTATTATCAGGAGGCGAAAAGGACCGGCATTGAGGTGACGGCTGCCGATATCGACAAGACCGTGAAAGAAATAGAAGAGGGCTACAAACCGCAGGGCGGCCTGGAAAAGGTGATGAAGGCCGGCGGCTTTACGATGGAGACGCTGAGGAAAGCGATCGCGCGTGACCTGACGATAAACAGGTTCGCCGAGCGCGAAATCAGTGCGAAGGCGAAGGTCTCGGATGAATTCCTGCGGCAGTATTATGAACAACACAAGGCCGAATTCCTGAGGCCGGAGGCGGTGAGACTGAGAATGGTCTCGATTTTCGTCGACCCGGCGGCCACCAAAGAGGAACGGGCTGAGAAAAAAAAGCATGCCGAAGAGATACTGGCGAAGTCGAAGGCCGGCGAAGACTTTGCGGACCTTGCCGCCAAGTACTCCAACGACGACTGGCGTGTGAAGGGCGGCGACTTCGGGATCAGACACCGGGGCCAGTTCGACCCCGAGATAGAAAAGGCCGCTTTTGCGCTGAAGCCCGGAGAGATAAGCGGGCTCGTCGAGACGATCTACGGCTATCATTTCATAAAACTCGAGGAGAGGCTCCCACGGACCCAGCTGTCGTTTGAGGAGATGAAGGACAAGCTCCGGAAAAAACTCGAAGACGACCGCACGAAGGAACTCGCCGAGTCTCTCCTGAAGAGGCTGAAGGAGAATGCGAAGATCGAGATCGTGGCGGAGATGAACAAGCCTGCCGTCCCTGCGCAGAACGGCGCGAAGTGATGACCCCGAAACTGAAATTATGCGGATGGAAAGGTTGGGCACTGGTGGCTGCGGCGTTCTTGACGGCATCATGCGCTCCCGCATACAAGGCGCGCTTCGACATGACATCCTCCCGGGGGATCGTTTGGCCGGGCAAACCGGAAAAGCCGCGCGTAGTCTATCTCTGGAGCCTGCAGGACGTCGCCGGCGAGCAGGGAAAAGGCGGTCTTCTCGCCGCCGCAGCCGGCGAAGAGGAGGTATCCGACCCGCAAAGATCGCCGGTTCTTCTCAGGCCGCAGGGGGTCTACGCCGACGAAGAGAGGCTGTATGTCGCCGATCCGGGGGCGGGCAGGGTGACCGTGGTCGACCGGAAGACTATGGACGTGATGCAGATACTCGATACGGATACGGTGAGTCTTTCATATCCCCTGAGTGTCGTGGCCTCGCAGGACGGTACCATCTTCGTGTCCGACGCCGACCTCGGAAAGGTGATCGCCTATTCCCCGGGCGGCAAATTCCTGCGCTATTTCGAGGGCGAGATACAGCGGCCCGCCGGGCTCGCGATCGACAGGCGGCGGGGCATCGTTTATGTCGTCGACACGATGGGCCATACGGTATACCGGTACGGGACCGACGGAAAGAGGCTCGGCAGCATCGGCCGGAGGGGTGAAGGCGACGGGGAGTTCAATTATCCGACGTATGCCTTCGCCGACCGAAAGGGGCAGCTGTACGTGACCGATTTCCTTAATTTCAGGGTCCAGATGTTTCATCCGGACGGTACGTTTGCGGGCAAGCTCGGACTTCAGGGGGACAGCTACGACGCGCTGGACAAGCCGAAAGGCGTTGCCGCCGACAGCGAAGGAAACATATATATAGTGGACGACGGCAAGGACATGGTAAAGATATTCGATCGTGAGGGCAGGCTGCTCCTTTTCTTCGGCGGCACCGGACACGGGTATGGCGATTTTTACCTGCCGACTGGTATATTTATCGATGACAAAAACATGATCTATGTCGCCGATACGGTGAACATGAGGATACAGGCGTTTCAATTATTGGGCGGCAATCAGTGACGGAGGTTTGACGTATGAGAAACAGGCTTTACGCCGTAGTGATCGCATTGTTCTCTTGCGCGCTGCTCCTTGTTGCGGGTAATTCCTTCTCGCAGGGCATCGGGAATCTGCAGACGGCGGGGAATAAACATAATCTTTCGATAAGCGGTACGGGGTCGATCAAGGCCCTTACGGAGACCAGGCTATGCGTGTTTTGCCACACGCCGCACAGGGCATACCCGGGGACGCCGCTCTGGAACCATACCATGTCGGCGGCGTCCTATACCGTCTCGACTCCGCCGGGCGTCACCGGGACGCAGCTCTCTACGCCCCAGAATCCGCCCGACGGCGATTCCAAGCTCTGCCTGAGCTGCCACGACGGCACGGTCCCCATAGGCGCGGTGCAGAATATAGACAGCCACTCAGCCACGATAGCGATGACCGGGACGCTGCCGGCCGTCGGTAACGGCTCGACGAACCTCGGCACCAATCTGAGCGGCCACCACCTCGTTTCGATAGAGTATAACCAGGCGCTGAAAAATGCGAAGGACCTGCAGTGTCCCTCCATAGGGTATTCCCTGCTGAGCCCCGGCGCGACGCCGGCCGCGTATCTACGGGAGACGAATAATTCATATGCGGGCGGGGCCACGCAGAAGGGCGTCCAGTGCTCTTCCTGCCATGACCCGCATTACGATCCGATACCGGGCACGACCAAATTCCTGCGCGGCGCAGCGGGCGCGCCCACTCCGCAGCCTACGTACCCCCCGCCGACGCAATGGGTCTATGGAGATAATCTCTGTCTTGCCTGTCATTGCCTGTGCGGGTCATGTCCGTAACGATATGGAATGCGGGCGTGGGGGGCGGAGAAGGTGAAGGAATATAAAAGGAATCAACAATGAGGAATGGAGAATACAGAATGAAATTCCTTAAGATGCGTATCGATACAGGCATGAAATATGCCGGCGCCGGCCTTGTTCTTCTGCTGTTCCTGGCCGTTTCCTCCGTCTGCCTGGGGGCCCAACTCTCGATTGTCCAGCCCACCCATACTGACAGGTCGAAGAACCCCTTCGGCTGCGCGGGGTGCCACAAGGGGCACGGCAAGACCGGGACCGCGATGCTCGCTTCATCCAAGAATCAGATATGCTTCACCTGCCACGGGTTTTCGGTTGCGGCAGGGAAAATGAAGGCGAAGGACGACATGGAGAGCGTATTCCGGAAACGTTACCGGCATCCAGTCCTCGAAACCTCACAGTACCACCGGCCGGACGAGCAGTTCCCGGAAAAAAATCCGTCGGTTCCCCGCCATGTCGCCTGTCAGGACTGTCACGTGGTCCATGTATCGACGCAGGATAATCCTCTTGCGGGCGTACAGGGATATGCGAGAGGGGTGGTGCGCGACATTGAGCCGGGCAAGAAATATATGCTCTGCTACAAGTGCCATTCGGACAGCGCGAATCTGCCTTCCACCTCGACGAACAAGGCGCTTGAATTCGACACCGGCAACGCTTCTTACCACCCCGTGGAGGGGCGCGGGAAAAACCCTTCGGTCCCGAGCCTCATCAGTCCGCTGAATTCAAGCTCCACCATCACATGTACCGACTGCCACGGCAATGACGACAAATACGGCCCCGCGGGACCGCACGGTTCGAATTACGAGTTCATTCTGAAGGCGGAATATCTGCAGACGGAGTCGGCGGAGTCGGCCAAGGCGTATGAGCTCTGTTATTCCTGCCACGACCGCCGGAGCATTCTCGGCAACGTCAGCTTCCAGAAGCACAAGGAGCATATTGTCTATAACCGCGTTCCCTGCTCCGCGTGCCATACCCCCCACGGTTCGAGGAGAAACCCTCACCTGATCGAATTCGATACGATATTCGTAGGGATCGGCCAGCTGCCCAACTATGCGCCGTCTTCCGATGGCAGGCCGGTCTGCCTTTTGAGATGCCACATAGGCAACAGGGATGTCGTCCATGACAATGCATTCTATGCGGCGAAGAGATGGCCCTAAAAGCGCGACAAGCCCCCTTTTCCCCGGTTAACTGCTTTTTATAGGTTCATTCAGTCGGTGATTACAATTGGCATAGACATTGCATTTTTGATAGTAATTTTTTGCAACCAGAAGAAGCTAAAACGGATAGGAGGTTTAAGTGCGTAATAAATATATTATTTTTGGCTTCATATCAACGCTGATTGTTGTGGTATTTCTCGCACTTGATGCGCGATATGCCGCAGCTACCGTCGTGGGAGGAAAGCACGATCTTTCCTTTTCTGGAAGCGCCAACTTCCAGTATGCCACTGACGAGCCGTGCATCTTCTGTCATACCCCTCACGCTGCAAACGTAAATACCGTCTATTCGACCGACCCTGCAAGCTCATCGAACACGGGATCGGGCAACAGCGCCCCCGGCGGACAGTTCCTCTGGAACAGGGCACTGCCCCAGCGCACCTGGAACGTCTATTCGAGCTCGACCCTGAATGCCAATACCAGCGGCGGCCCTGGCACCCTGTCTCTGCTCTGCCTCAGTTGCCATGACGGCGTCGGGGCGATGAACGTGCTCCTTAATTATGCGAGTGGCCAGCCTGCTTCGATGGGCTTTCTCCAGAACCAGTTCGGCGATTTCAGCACGAGTGATCCGAATATCGGGCCTTTGAACATCGGGGGCGGGCAATGCGACGGCGGCGCCGGCACCGGATGTGTAGGAGGAGGAGGGGACCTCCAGAACGACCACCCGATCGGGTTTGTGTACGATAACGCGCTTGCGACGGCCGACGGCGGCCTTAATCCCCCCGCCAGCCTCAATACGGCCCTGAAGAGCAGGATGACCGTCACCGGAAACAGGATGGAATGCTCCACCTGCCATGATCCGCATATTACGAACCTTGGCGGAAACGCCTTCCTGGTCATGAGCAATACCGGCAGTGCACTTTGCCTGCAGTGCCACAACAAATAAACGATATTCATGAACTTATCGGTTTTATAAGGACAAGAGGAGGAGATCGAAATGGCTACAAATATGAGGGGGAAAACGGCAGTCCTATTGACATCAGTAGTTATGACGGTCATATTTCTCGTCCCGATGCAGGCTCAGGGGGCGACTGCGCCAGCCGTGACGAGGCTGCTGACGATACCCGACCAGAGCTTTGCTGGTAAGGTCATCTCCGACTCCAATGGCAATATCTATGTTGCGGACATTTTTTATAAGACGGTCAGAATTTATGACTCAAGCGGCCAATTCAAAAAGAGCATCGGCCTTTCTTATGTACCTGCCGCAATAGCACTTTCTCCCGACAACCTCCTCTACGTCGGGGAAGACGCACAGGACGGCCATTACTATATTGATGTCTATACCTTAAGCGGTGCGAAGGTCAGGACGATGGCCGCTACGGGCCCTGCTGCCATGGCCTTCCTGAGCACCGGAGAACTCTACTTAGTCGACGGATACAAGGTCAGGAAATTCAACGCCTCTATGGCCCAGATGATGGAATTCGGCGGGTACACAATGTTCCGTGATCCTTCCTCGATCGCCGTCAACGAGCAAAAAGGCGAGCTGTATATCCTCGACATGGGTGGCGTGGGGACGGAAGGCTCCTATACGAATACCCCGGTATGGAGGGTCCAGGCATTCGACCTGAACGGCACTCTGCTGAGAAGCTTTTCGAGTTATGGCTACGGAGCGGACGGGATGGTCGGATCTGCTTCCGCCGTCGCCGTCGACAAGGACGGCAGAATTTATGTGTCGGACAACGTGCAGCCGATCATCGCGGTCTTCGATGAAAACGGCGCATACCTGAAGACTATCTTCGATACGACAAATCCCCTCACCAATCCTGCGAATATCTCTTACAGGAACGACAGGCTCTACATGGCTTCGCTGGCGGGCAATTTCGTCACGGCCTTTGGAATAGACGCATACGGCCTTTTGGAAGTGACGCCCCCTGTTATCGATACGAAATGGCAGAGCGGCATGCCTGCCCCCGCAAAGCTGCTTTCTCTTTCAAACAAGGGGACAGGTCCGCTTACCTGGCAGGCGACAGTGGACGCCGCAAGTTCCTCCTGGCTTTCGGTTTCCCAAGTCTCCGGAACGCTGGCCGCGAATTCTGCGCAGGATGTAACGGTCGCAATAAATACGACGGGCTTTACTGCGGGACAGACGCATACCGGCTCGATCGATATCACCTCCAACGGAGGTTCTCAGGCGGTCGCGGTCAAAGTGACCGTGGCCGATCAGCCCATATTGACGGTGAACCCTTCTGTGATCACGGTGACCCGTAAGTCGAACGAAAAGACTAACCCGATGCCTCTGAATATCACGATCGGTAATGACATAAGCGGCGGCTTGCTGACCTGGCATGCGGCGGCCGTATCCGATACGGGGTGGCTCGGCATGAACCCGACCGAGGGGACGAGCGGTCTCGCCTCGGCGCCTCTTGTTACGTTTGCGGACGCAGTCGCGCCCGGTACATACGGCGGAAGCATCACTGTGACGCTGGAAGGCGCGGCAGGCAGCCCCGTGACCGTACCGGTTACGCTCGAGGTCGTCTCGGCGAACCGGATTGTGGTTACAACAAACACGGCGGAGGCCTCCTTTACGGTAGACGGCCCGGACGGCGCCACCTTCAGCGGCACGGGAGAGAGCTATACCGCGGACAGCGTCGCCCCCGGCTCCTATACCATTACGTACAAGAGTGTGCCCGGATTCAAGACGCCGCCATCCGAAACGAAGAGCATTGGCATTGGTGAAGATGCTACATTCGTCGGCACGTACACCGACTTGAGACAAAGAATGAACATCGTGGCCAGCCACGGTTTCCGCAAGAACGAGTCGAACGAAGTGGCGATATTCAAGGGAGACGGAACCTTCGTCACCAGCTTTGTGCCTGCCCTGCCTTATTCCTACGGGGTAAGCACGACTGTCGGCGATGTGGACGGCGATGGCGTTATGGATATCGTGGTGGGCGGTGCGCCTTCGATTGTCAAGGGATATAAGCGCGACGGCAGCCCGATCTCAGGACTTGAATTCTCGGCATTCGAAACGCCGCGACGCAGCAGCGTCGGCGGCATTAATCTCTCCACTGCGGACTTCGACGGCGACGGCAGGGACGAGATCATAACAGGCGACGCGAAGAACTCGAGCGTCGTGCGGGTCTTTTCCTTTGGCGGCACTTCGGTCACCGACACCGGTCTCTACATAGAACCGTTCAAAGACCTCGGCGAGGGTGTAAACGCGGTCGGCGCCGACGTGGACGGCGACGGATCGCCGGAACTGATTGTACTTCAGGCCGACAGCGACGTTGTCCCGGAAGTGAAGATTTACAAGGTGAATACGGCGGCAGGAGCCGGGCGCTGGACAGCCGATATGAGCGGCCGCTTCAAGGTCTGCAGCAGGCCGGTGGAAACCGGTCTGGCCGCGGCTGACGTGGACGGAGACGGCGTTGCGGACATTATCGTGATGTGCAAAGGCGACAGGACCTCGGAAGTGCGCGAGTTCAACGGCAGCGGAAATCTCATCGCCAGCTTCACGGCGGCGGCAGATGCGGGTTCAGTAGCAGCGGGCGACACCAACTTCGACGCTGTGGCCGAGATCATATTGGGAGACGCAGCATCGACCGGCGGCAAAATGTTCAACATACTCAAGTCTCAGGGCTCGACGTTGAATACAGTACCGGCTTTTACAAAGAGTTATGGCGTGAGAGTATCCGTCGGTAATTTGGGTTATTAGGGGGGCTTTATGCAAATGGCAAAGAAATTAATAATTCTTGTTGCAATCGCTGCGTTGTTGATACCCGCAATGGGTTGGTCGCTTGACGCTCCGCATACGAATATTCCCGGGTATGGTATCGACTGCGGCAGCTGTCACTGGACCAATAGTTCCGCAACACCCCCATGGGAGAATGCGCAAGTGCCCGATGCCCCTGACAATACGATCAACAACAGAAGATGCTATGCATGCCATGACGGCAACAAGCCTCTGACGCCTGCGGCAAAGACCCATTCTACTTCTACAACTTCGAATACATATTGGACAACGCAGGGCGGGTGGAAGACCGAGTGCGTGACCTGTCATAACCCCCATCAGCAGAGACAGACAAGGGTGTGGGGCTCTGCCAGCTATGTGACGCAGGGTACGGCCCCCCAAAGCGTAGTGGTCGACACCGTCAATAACGTATCGACGATTACTCTGCCGGCCAGTCTCGGGCCCAATTACTTCGGCTATTATATCCTGCCTGACATTCGATATCCTTTTTACTACGAGATCACGAACGACACAACCAATACCGCAGCCGTGACGGTTAAGGGACAGGTCAACAAGACCTATGTCGGCACAGGCGGCTATGCGATCGTCTATGCAAGAAACGTCAAGGAATCCATCACCTATATAAACCCAGCTAATCAGCCAGTCGGCGGCTCGGTAAAATTGTTCGGCCCCTCGGGAGTGAATGGACCGGCTGACCCCGTGGCGACGGGCGTCTGTTACGTCTGCCATACGCAGACGAACCATTACAGCTCGAAGACGGGTGCGGACTCTACCCATCATGCCGGCGAAGTCTGCACCAGTTGCCATGCGCATCTTCAGGGCTTCAAGCCTGCCTGCGACGGCTGCCACGGCAATCCGCCGACTGTCTCGAGCCAAACCCCTCCCAACGGTCTCGTTTGGGTCACTCTGCAGGGAGGTTCCGGAACGGGAACAGGCTCGACTACCGCAGGCGCCCACGGCACCCATGTCAATTCAAAGTCTATTTCCTGCGACGCCTGCCATCTGAACAGCGTCGGAACAGGCGCTACGCATAACGCCGGCAGCGTAACACTCGGATTCAAGGGCTTCGGCGGCTCCAGCGGGGGCGGGGCATATAACGGCCAGTCGGGTGTCACCTACAATGCAACTGTGACTACACCGGCGACGAGCGCATCCAGCGGCGGCCTGAAGCAGTGCAGCAACGTCTACTGTCATGGCGCGACGATGGCGACAAACAACGGTACCAACCGGGCTCCCACCTGGGACAATGCGGCCACCGGCGCGTGCGGGACCTGCCACGGCGCTGACTCGGCAAACCCGCCGCAACTGGGCAGTCATGACAGACATACAAGCGCTTCGACGGGCTACTCTTTCACGTGCACGCTTTGTCACAACAATGCTGCCGGCACTCATGTAAACGGCAAAGTCGAGTGGGCTTTCAACACCGCCGACACAAGGACGAACGGCGGCAAATACAACAGCGCAGCCAGCGGGTCTACAAATGCCCCGGCGCCGAGCGGGACGTATCAATCCTGTTCGAATCTCTATTGCCACAGCTCGGGCGAGGCAGCGCCTTCTACCTATGCAACGCCCGCCTGGGGCAATGCTTCAACCGGCGCATGCGGCACCTGCCACGGAACCGTGGCGGCTGCCCCTCCTGCATCCGTGCCCCATACCAAGCACGTGGGTACCGCGGCCGCCTATCAATTCTCCTGCTCCAAGTGCCATAACACTACCGTGACCGCGACTGCGGATTCGACGGTCCAGCCTTCTATTGCAGACAAGACCCTTCATGTAAACGGCAACCGCGACGTCAGCTTCGATGCCTTCAATAGCGGCGGAAGCTACAACGGAACGAACTGCAGCAACATCTATTGCCACAGCCAGGGCACGGGCGGCACGGGACAGACCGGCGATACGCGTCCGATTGCAGCCCCTGCCACTGCGCCGACGTGGACTACCGGAAGCATAAATTGCGGCTCCTGCCACGGCGGGGACAGCACCGGCCGGCCGGCATATGTCAGCGGCACGCCGAAGGCAAACAGCCATATGCTTACGACCCACTCGCAAAAAACGTGCGACCTTTGCCACAATCAGACGACTACGACTGGCAACACAATAACAAACCCAGCAAAGCACGTCAACAAAACATACGACATTACTACCAGCTTTAACTACAGCTATGCTGCAGACGGCGGAACATGCTCGACGACGTACTGCCACGGCTCCTCGACGATCAAGTGGGGGGCGTCCGGTACGCTCACCTGCGATTCCTGCCATTCCGGGCAGGGTGCGGGCACTGCGGTGACGAAGGGCTATACGACGGCGCACAGCACAAAGCACACGCAAAGCTACCTGCTCGCCTGCGAGAACTGTCATACTCAGCTGAACTCGAACACTGCCAACCGCATCAGCCATGCAGGCGGAGACGTGAACCCGTCTACTCCGCAGACCGCGGAAGTGAAGTTCACCGATCAGAGCGGCTCGACGCAGTACGGCGGAGGCGGCTCCACCTTCCGCTATTCGAACCTGTATGCGAACCCTTACGGTGTCGTGGCGCCGACGCCGGTATATACTCCGGGCCTGACTTCGGCCGGTTCCGATCCGAAAAATGCGTTGATCACCTGGACGGCCGGCAGCTGCTCGAACGTATGGTGTCACTCCAATGCCAATCCCGCGGGCGGGACGAACTCATATTCCAGCCCTGCATGGAACAGCGTAATCGATTGTGGTTCGTGCCACCGCAAACCCGACACGGCGGCCAACATGGCGGCGGCCGGAACGCCCGAGAAGATGAGCGTTTCGCACGTGAAACATATCGCGACCGACCAGTACGGACAGAATACTAACTTCACCTGCAATACTTGTCACAGTAATACGGCTTCGGACAGCTCGACGATCTCTAATACCGCTAACCATGTAAACGGCGCGAAAGATGTTGCGCTGAACGCCTGGGCCGGCGGCTCGTTCGCCACAAACCAGTGCTCCAACGTATACTGCCACAGCCAGGGCACCTCCGCTACGGCGCCTTTTACTCCCAATGTTGCTCCTACCTGGGGCGGCTCTCTCGACCCGAATGCCACGGGAACGAACTGCGAAGGCTGCCACGGCGCAAAATATGGCGGTGGATATGTGAATACGATGAATACAAACGCGCACGGTGCACATATCAACACGGTGGACATAAACAAGAGAGGCTATCAAATCGGATGCAGCGTGTGCCACAGTGCAACCATGTCCGGCACCGGCATGTCGATCGGCAATTATGCGAACCACGTCAATAAGCAGGTCAACGTGAAGTTCGACAATGCCGGCATCAACAAGGACGCCGACCTTCCGACGTACAACGGTGCGTCGACGACCGGTGCGAACGGTTCCACCAAGGCCTCGGGCTCGGTGGTGGGCAGCTGTGCAAACGTCTACTGCCACAGCACGGGCAACGTCAACAATGCGGGTGTAGCGGTGGCCCCGACGACGTTCAGGACGATAGCATGGAACGGAGCGGCGATCGGCTGCGACGGCTGCCACGGTGACCAGGCGGGCAGGGCGCATCCGACGTACACAACGGGCGCGGCGGGCTCCAACACGGCCAACAGCCATGTCAAGCACGTAGAGAGCAGCTCATTCAGCTGCGACTTCTGTCACAATACGACAACGACGGACACGACGATACCTCCGACCGCGGTAGTTGTGGGAGGGACACACCTGAACAGGACCGACGACATATCGTTCAAGCTCAACGCGGGCAAGACCGGCACGTACAATGCGACGGCAAAGACCTGCTCGGCGACTTACTGTCACGGGACGGGTGCAAGTCCGCAGTGGGGTGGTGCGACGACCTGTACGAGCTGCCATGATGCATCCGGGCAGACGACGACGCTGTCGACAAGGCATGACAAGCATTACAACACCGCGACGGCGGCAACAGTGCTGGCGGGCGGAACGGACTCGCATACGGCGACAGGGTATGTTTTTGCCTGTCTGAACTGCCATCCGACGGACCAGCATGCAACGGGTCCGGCGAGCGGCGTTGAGGACGCAGCGATCGGCGGCACGAAGCAGCTTGCCGTGAACTATACCCCGGCAGTGACCAACCTGACGGACGGCAAGGGGTTCAAGTACACCAACTACGGCACCTGCTCGACGGTCTGTCATACGAAGGACGGCGCGACGCTGGGCAGCGCGGTGATGGGCAACCCGACCTGGAACAGCAGCAACGCGGTGGGCTGCGGGTTCTGCCACAACAAGGCAGGGGACGCGACTCCGGCATGGTCTGCGCCGCACACCAAGCACATTAATACGTACAGCGTGGCGGGCAATCCGATCATATCGTGTAACTCCTGCCATAGCGGCACTGCATCGGATAATGCAACGATCAACGGAATAACGGGCAGGAACCAGCACCCCAACGGCACGAAAGACGTTGCTTTCAACGCGACGGTGGGCGGCAGCTGGTCCGGCACGCAGTGTTCCAACACCTACTGCCATAGCAACGGCACGAGCTTTACCGCGCCGACGCAGACGGCCATGTCGTGGTCCGGAAACATCACCGCGTGCAACGTCTGCCACGGTGACATTTCGAGGACCGACGGCATGCCGGGCTACACTACCGGCAAGGCGAACAGCCACGTGGCCCACGTGCAGAATAACAGCTATACGTGCAATAACTGCCATAACGATACAACTACCACGGGCAACACTATTACCAATTATGCAAACCATGTGAACAAGGCTTACAATCTCCAGGCGGGCGGCGCCGGCATCTCCTTCACGCCGACCGTCGGGAATCCGACAACGCCGAGCAGTTGCTCCAACATTTCCTGTCACGGCGGGAACACTGCTACGTGGGGTGCGACCCTCTCCTGTCAGGATTGTCACCTCGGCGCGGGCGACACCGATGACTACACATATGGCAACGGCACCACGGCAAAGATAGACTCGACGGAATGGACGACAAAAGGCCATGGACAGGCGGCAATCGCGCTGACCTGCGATTTGTGCCACGACAACACCGTGGGACACGGTGTGAGCACGAATCCGTTCAGACTGGCAAATATCGGCACGGCCCTGAACTATAACTGTCTTGCCTGCCACGCGACCGGCTCTCTCGGTTACAAGGGCAAGAACTCCACGGTCAAGGTGGACAAGTACCATGCCGGCGCCGGCCATGACCTCACGAGAAACGGCGGCCAGTACTGCTGGGACTGCCACGACCCGCATGGCGATGCGAACATAAAGATGGTCCAGGCGAAACCCGCCAGAAAGTCTAACGCTTATGGCGTGCCGACTGAACTGCCGATCAATCCTGTCGTATTTACGAACAACACTATCGGCGCGGGAGCGGGAGGCTTCGCAATGACCAGCGGGACCTTCGAAAACGGCGTCTGCAATACCTGCCATACGGCCGCCAACACTCCTCATTATAATAGTACCGGGGTTGACGGCACGCACTATACAGCGGTTTGCACGAGCTGCCACAACCACAGCAAGGATACGACCTATGACGGAAATGCCTTCCAGGGCGCGGGCGACTGTAATGCCTGCCATGACTACGACGTCCGGGGCGCGACTTACGTCGGCGGCGTATGGACAGGCGGCACATGGGGCCTGAATAATCAGGATGCGCCTGTCAATCAGGGCTGGGGCGCCCATGCGAAACATATCAACCACTTAAAGACACGTTTGGCCATTGCGACGCTTCTCGATCCGGTCAGCCAGACCTACGGCGTCGGAACACCGGCGAACGTCTGCGGCGTATGCCATAGCAATACGGGCGCCGATCACGGGTCCGGAGGAAGGAACATTAACTTCAACGGCAGCGCTACATATCAGTTCGGGCCGAATCCGCCGACGTACAACGGTGTCTCCGGCACGTCTTCGAGCGTGAACCCGAAGAGCTGCTCGAACATAAGCTGTCACTTCACCACGACCCCTGTGTGGTCGGCCTACTGATGGGGGTGGATGATGAGGATATTGAGAATGTATAATACGGAAATTGAAAATATGGAGAGCGAGGTGAGATCGGCATGGGAGAGATAATCGTGAGGAAGGTAAGAGGCATGAACTGGAAGGCGAAGATCAGTCTCGTGCTGATCTTCACCCTGGTCATAATTTTTGCTGCCCTGAACGGCGCACAGGCTGCAACGCGGTTTTATCTGCAGAATGCGAATTCTGCTGTCACCACCACAAATCAGGGCGCGTGGAGTTACACCACCGGCGCGCCGACACTCGTTATGTCCACTGCGAAATCAGGGACAATAACATCCCGCGCGGTTTCCGAGACAAATAACACCAATACATATGATGTAATGATTCTCAAGTTCGTGAGTGCTCCCATACCTGCGCAGACGATCGCAGCTGGATCAACACTTACCTGGGCAATCGGTGCTCAGGAAAGCAGTACCGCCGCAAATGACTACTGGACGATTCACGCTTATGTTGTCAGTAACAACGGAGCAACCATTCGGGGGACGCTACTTTCTAACAACCAGGAGAATACGACAAATGAGTGGCCTACTACTGCGCAAGGATGGGGTCCACAGGCTGCCAAGTCTTTGACAGCCGTAACTGCTCAGGCCAATGACAGGATCGTTATAGAGATTGGATATATCGCAAGAAATACCTCTACTACATCCTATACCGGGACCCTTTGGTACGGGGGCACTGGTAGCGACCTGACTGTAGCGGGCGACGAAACGACTCTTACCGGCTGGTTCGAGTTTAGCGGCGTGGATGCCACGCCTCCTAATGCCGGCACTGTGAATGTTTCACCAACCAGCAGCACGTACACGTCAGGTTCACCGACGATTACCACTGTATTTACGGATAGCGAGTCTGCCGTTACTTCGTGTGAATATACAACAAATAACGGCACGAACTGGTATGCGGGTGTTGTGAGCGGCTCTTCGCCAAACTACACCTGTACGGCGAACCCAACAGGGCTTACCGGCTCATTGACAATAAACATGAGGGCAACATCGACCGGCGGAACAGGGACAGCGACAGCCATCACTCGCACAGTTGATACCACTGGACCGACAACCGGGACGCTTACCGTAACGGCTGGATTGGAACAGAATGTCCTTTCCTGGACGGCATCCACTGATGCAGGCAGTGGTTTGAGGACCGGCAGCATATATGATGTTCGTTTTCTTGCCGGCGCTACGCCGCCGGGCTGCACGACAGGCACATCGGTCTATACAGGGGACTTACTGACTTTTACCCATACGGGTTTGAGCGGCAATCAACAGTATTCCTATCGTGTGTGCGCTTATGACAATGTCAGCAACGCATCGGCAGGCGCTACAGGCACCTCTGGTCTCGTAAAGTGGGGATCAACGATCACCTCATGCGACCGTTGCCATGCCTATCCGCCACTTGATGGAACGAGGGATGGTGCCACAGGCGCGGTTGTCGGTGATCATCAGTTGCATCTTTATGTATGCTCAACGTGTCACGTTGCGCCCGGCGCTACGGACTATGCCCACAGAACCGGCAACATCCAGATGCAGGCGAGCATCTCAGGTGGAACTTACAGCAGGGGCACAAGTTTTGCCCAATCGAACAACGCAATACCGCAAACAGGGACCTGCTCCAACGTGAGCTGCCACGGCGGGACGGGAACGACAACTCCCCAGTGGGGCGTCGGAACCGTAGGGTGCGTGGATTGTCATGCTATTGCCGTAAGTTCACCGACCGCGCAAGGTCTCGGCGGACCGGCAACGCGCGATGCAGTAGTTGGAGAATTCGGCCTGGCTTGGGGGCATAAGAAGACGGGTCGCGGCGCCGTGACCAATTCCGACTGCATCGTCTGCCACCTTGAAGGTAATTTCTCCACCCAACACACGTCCTCTTACCATATGGACGGTTATATAGATCTGCGTGACCCGGATGGCGCGGGTGAAACGGAGATTACCAATATAAGCGGCGCAACATTCAGATTTGTGCAGTTTTCAACTTCTTATGCAGCCGGATCGAGAACGTCGACGGGCCAAACATCGAATAATACCGATAACGTTTTAACGCAGAAATTCTGCCTTGCCTGCCACGATAGCAACGGTGCGGCCAATCTAACGGCGCGAAGCACGTATGGCACGCCTACCCAGTACATGCCCTTTGGGGGAGTCAATCTCGGAGCTAACTATACTGTTGCCAACGGCGCTGCAGCTGTCGGCGGGCTTGTCAATGTAAAGGATCAGTTAGCGTCGACGAATTCGTCATGGCATCCAGTCAGACAGCCGAAGAACAGGGACTTCCCGATTAACACGGCAAGGCTGAATGATCCTTACAAATATTCTGGAACAAGGTCTTCCGGTAATCCTACGCTTAGCGTTGTTTTGAACTGCTTTGACTGCCATAACGTTTCCGGAGCGAGCCCGCTCACAACGCGAACCGTTGCAGCTCATGGAAATGCGGAAACCGTTCGCGGCATTGTAACTATTTCAGGAAGTCCGGGCACGGCGAACAAAGTAACTCTTTGTGTTGTATGCCATGCGGGCTATGATACGAGCACTGCTGCCAATCACAGCTCAGGATCGGCGTTTAGCGCTAACGGAAACGGCGGCATGACCAATTATTTGCGATATGGCTGTAACGTCTGCCACGGCAGTGATTATGCTACGGCGGTGGTCCGGCCTGTCCGGGCCATGGATGTCCACGGCGTAGACGTGCTGCCGACGGGTGGAACAACGCCGGATGGCAGATGGGCTACTGACCCGAGGCCATATGCGTTTATCAGGAACAATCATGAGTTACAGGATCATCAGCCTCGGGTGGCCGGTGGTACAACCTATTCACCACAGTGTAGTCTGTCATCTGGCGGACCGACTTGCAGCAATCAAGGTAGTGGTTTGGGCTACACTGTCGGCGGAACGTATTAAGAAAGTTTAGGCCGAAATGATCGGATAAAGCCCCTCCTGCAAGGGCGGGGCTTTATTTTGGGTCGATATGTTTGGTGGTTTGATACAATAATCATAATGAAGCGAATTGCCGTTATATCTCCATCGCGTCTGCTTTATATGGCTGCAAGTTGTGCCTTAATGCCTATCCTGCTGCTCACGGGGTGTGACCGAGCCAAGCAGCAAAGCAGTACACAAACATCATCTGTTCGACCTGATCTCCTCTCGGCGACAACCGTTTTAGCGACGATCGGAGATGACGAAAGACCCCAGTCCTTCATACCTATCCCCGGGCATGTGATGCCGTCCGCGTCAGAGAACCAACAGGCCTTATTTCAGGTTATATTCAGCGAAACAGGCAAGGGTGCTGCCTATCTCGCTGAAGAAGACGGCAAAACCTATGTTGTCCATAACGGCAGCGCCGGCAAACAGTATGCGACTGTCGGCGCAGTATCGCTCAGTGCCGATGGCAGGCGTATAGCATACGGGGCTCTTGAAGACGGGAAGTGGCGCATGGTCTCAGACGGCAAGGAGGGAGAAGTTTTTAACACTGTCAAATCCCCTGTGTTCAGTCCGGACGGAAAGCATCTTGCTTATCTGGCAATGAAAGGAGAGAAATGGTACGTTGTCGTGGACGATATGCCAAACTCCGGCACGAGCGGAAATTATAGCAATCTGCAGTTTAACGCTGACTCAAACTTGATTGCTTATGTTGAAAATCAGGCTGTCAATAAGAGAGTGAGATTAATTATAAGCGATCTGAGATTCGGCAGTCAGCATGTCAAGCAGTCTGCCGGAAATCTGCTGGTTGCAAGTAATGACAAAACCAGGCTGGCGGCAACGCAGATTGTCAATAATAAACTTCGGGTAATCGATTTTAGTTTTGCCGAGCCTGAAGTTGTTAATGAGGGCCAGCTGTATGACGGGGTCGACCTATTGGCGGTTGGCGATGATGGTGCGTCTGTATCTTATGTTGCTGTAAAAAGCACAACTCGCTTTCTGGTACTGAACAATAGGGAAGAGCCGCTGCCTGAAGGAGACCTGCCTGGCCTGCCGGTCGTTCGGCCCGACAAGAAGGGGGCCGGCATCCTCATGGCACGCCCAAATGGTGTTTTCCTGCGTCAGGCTTTTTTTCACAGCACGGAGAAAGGAAAGATGTATGATGAGGCGGCGAACCTTGTTTACAGCCCGGACAGTCGCTTCTATGCTTTAGCTGCGAGGAAAGGGCAGGGCTGGTTCATAGTGGTGAACGGGAAGGAAGGCCCTGGGTTTGATCGCGTAGTCTCCCCGATTTTCAGTCCTGACGGAAAGAAGGTTGTCTATCGTGCTCGCAAGGCCGGGAAACGCTTTGTTGTCGTAGCGGATACAAACGGCAAAACGATAAAACAACACCCTGAATATGAACAGGTCTTTCAGCCTGTATTTTCTCCCGACGGAAAGTCAGTCGCCTATGGTGTGAAGGACGGGCGGAAACTTATCTGTGAGGTGGAGAAACTGGATTGATTGCGACCGTCAATCAGCTCTCAGCAATCAGCCGGCAAGCTGAACAGCGTAGGGCTCTCACCACAGAGACACGGGGCGCAGAGAAACGGCGAGCAGCCATCAGCTTTCGGCTTTAGCGGGCAGAGGATTGCAGGAAGATATATGATTATCAAACGAATATTGGCTGTACTCGCGACTGTGATGCTTGGGACTACGCAAGTCTGTTACGCAGAATTGCCTTTATGCAGCAACCGCATTATCAACGAAGTGACAACGCGGGTGGGATGTACTGTCGGCGACTCTAAATGTTGGCTCACAAAAGGCGGGATGTGTACCGACTATATACAGAAAATGATAAGCCGCGGACAACCCGGAAAGACCCTTCAGCTGGCCAGGCAAGTCAGGCCGGAAGACGTCAGAAAGGGCGATGTGGCGCAATTTAATGCCCGCGTCCATTATGCATATGTTGAAAGCGTTGTCAGGGATAAGAGCGGAAAGCCGGTTGCGGTCAACGTGTCGGAATATAATTACGGCGCCTGCTGGGTGGACCGAGACACTATGGTTACAAACAAGTATAAGAAGGTGAACAGGAGGTCCGGCATACCCCTGAGCGCAGTTGACGGAGGGTTCTGGAGGCCTTGATAATGGGCGGTTGTGAAGTAACCGTTAGGCTTGACAAAATTCCAAGAAATGACTCCCGGTTCAGGTAGTCGCGGATTACAGCATGAAGCGCAATCATGCATTTCGATCAAGCCGGATTCCGTCTCTTCTCATGATTAAATATTAATGATATTTCGCAAGATATATAAATTCCTCTCATCGGCAAAACTTGCGCTAACGCTGCTGGTCGTAATACTTGTAAGCTGCCTGCTCGGTGTCACTATCTTCCGGGGTGAACGGGCTTGGGAAATGATCTTTAACACGCTTTGGTTCAACGGACTCCTGGTATTGCTCGTGATGAACGTGGCGTTCTGTTTCTTTCCAAGGATGTGGGGCAGAAGACTAACGCTTATTTCTCTCGGCATGGTCCTGTTTCATCTGAGTTTTGTCGCGATATTGGGCGGCATTATCTATAACAGTCTCTTTTATTTCAGGGGTCTGATCAGACTCACTGAAGGGGAGACGCTCCTCAGCGGAAATCCACAAAGCTATGACTCTATCGAAAAAGGCAGGTATTTCAATTTTGGCCGGCTCAGGGGGGAGACGACGCTTATCAGGATGCATAGCGGCTATAAGGTCGACGGGGTTGACAAGAGGGCGGCTTATGAAATTGCTGTAGGCGAGGGGATATCCAAAAAGCTTGGAATTATCTATATCACCCATAATCTCGATAACCAGGGCTTCAAGTACCTGCCCGACAGGGAAGGCTATTCCTTGCTCGTCATCCTCTACGACAAAAGGGGTCGGGAGCTTTACGGCGCTCATATCCCACTCCAAAGCCTTAAGCAGAGGGACGGTGGGTACTTGTATACGACTGGGACGAAGTATGCACCCGGAAGCTTTCCGTTTCCGCAGAATCAGATGAAGCCCCTTTGGTCCCTTCAGGTTTCCTACCGCCCGGAGCCGAAAAAGGAGAGAGCTGGCGATGCGTTCTTTCAGGTCTGGCCGCTTAATAATTCGGATGAAAGTCACTCTGGGAAGGTTACTGCCGAGGGCAAAGCTGCGGTCGGAGAAAAATTTGGGGTGGGAGATTATTATCTCGAGGTGAAGGAAGTCCGTTACTGGGCCGCTATGACCGTGCGTTATGAACCCGGGAAGCCGATTGTCCTGACAAGTCTTTGGGTGGCGCTGGCAGGGATAGTCATGACGTTCGTCGGACGGATGAGTAGGAAAAGAAAGGATTAAGAAGGCCGGTCCTTGTTATGTCACCCTCTATTTAATTCAGGGTCTCGTCTATGCGGGGAGACAGTGATGCCGAACGACCCTGTCATGAGGAGATTCCGAACCAGGTTCAGGGTTAGCGTGACATAGAGCGACGGGACTGAAATTGTTTTAACATGTGAAATTGTGTTTAAATAATACGTTATATAAGTCATATCTTTGAGGTGCATATGAAGCCCGAATTTGTATTTTTTTGGATTGCCGTGGCGCTGTATGGGGTGAGTGCATTCAGTTATATTTTTGGCCTTATTTCGGGCTCCGGGAAGCTTTTTACTTTCGGACTGTTTGCCGCCCTCGCCGGGCTTGTTCCGCATACTGTTGTGATGGCCCTCCGATGGTCCGAGACGGGGATATCTCCTTTTATCTCGATATCCGAGTCGATTACCTTAGGCATGTTCATGACGGTCCTCTTCTTTCTCATCTTTCAGTTCAGCACAAAAAAAGTGAGGCCCCTGGGCGTCCTCATTATGCCGGTCGCGTTTGTCCTAATGGGTTGGGCCGGAACGCTCTTGAAGGGAGCTGCAAATACGCTTGTGCCGGCCTTGCAGAGCGCCTGGATATGGGTCCACATCATCGGCGCGTCAACGGGTTTTAGCTCGGTCCTGATCGCTGCCGGCCTGGGATTGATGTATCTGCTCAAAGAGAAAAAGTCAGGGGGGATATACGAAAAACTGCCCGACCTGCAGTCCCTCGATAATCTAAGTTACCGGTTTGTTGCCGGCGGATTTATCATGTATGGGCTTATGATTGTATCGGGCGCTTTTTGGGCGAACCAGGTGAAGGGAAGTTACTGGAACTGGGACCCTGTCGAGGTCTGGTCTCTTGTATCGTGGCTTACATACGGAATATATCTGCATCTTCGTATAACCATGCATTGGCGCGGCAGGCGCCTGGCGTGGTACGCGCTGATCGCCATGCTGGCGATGATAGTAAGTTATTGGGGCATCCCGTTTAGCGTTGAAACGTTCCATCAGGGCTTCAGGATTGAGCATTGAATATAGCGATTAGCCTTCAGCCATCAGCGGTCAGGTGTCAGCTCCTGAATGCTGATTACTGATAGCTTTTTAGGAGGAGAAATAGTAATGCGCAAATTATTATTGTTGCTGCTTATTGTCGGGCTCATTTTGGGTGCGGGCGCTTGCAAAAAGGGAGTGACTGACAGCCCCGATAAACAGAAAGTCGAGAAGCCGGCTGCCGGAACGCCGAACGCCGGACTTATTGACTTTATAAAAAAACAGAAACTGGTCAACTATCAATCGACTACCATCGGAAATGCTTTTGATTCATATAGCTATCTGACAAAAAAGGAATGGAAGGTAGAACAACAGAAGAGCGGCCCTTTCACTATTGATTTTATCGGATGGTTTGGGTCGGACGCGTTGAAGGACGAAGATATCAAGAAAGGCGTTACGGGCAAGGGACTCGACGTGATGTTCGTGATCGAGCCCAATGGCTCATTTTATGCGTTTATGGCTTCGATACTTGAGGCTAGGAATGACGGCAAGATATATCGGAATCAGCTGGCCGATACTGCCGGCGTACTGGCCAAGATTTATGGAAATCAGAAAATATGAGAAGAGCAGCTATCAGCCGTCAGCGGTCAGCAATCAGCGCGGACAAAACTGAATACTAATAGGCAATCTAATGCGCGATTTTAGAGAACTGAAGGTGTGGCAAAAAAGCCATGCGTTGACGAGGGCAGTTTACAAAGCCACCACAGTCTTTCCCAAAGAAGAAATTTATGGTTTGACGAGTCAGCTCCGACGAGCCTCCGTTTCCATTCCGGCTAATGTGGCAGAAGGCTGCTGCCGAAAAGGGAAGGATGATTTTGCCCGTTTTCTTCAGATAGCCGCCGGTTCTGCCAGTGAACTTGAGTATTTGTTGCTTCTGTCATATGAAATTGAGTTGTTAAAAGAGGCTCAGTATGAGCTTCTTTCGAGTCAGGTCACGGAAGTGAAGCGCATGCTGACATCTTTCATGCAAAAGCTAAGAGCTGGTGAAGTGCCGGCCTCTGACTTCAAAACTGATAACTGATAGCTTTTTTTTGATATGAAACTCGCTATCATTTTCCCGCCTTTGCCTTTCGGCTGGACCCCTGTGGCCCCGCCGAGTCTCGAATATATTGCAGCCCTCACCCGGAGGGTGGATCCTGATATTGAAATAGCACTGATCAGCGCAGGCGCCGACCCGGATGCTGTCGAAAGGCTGGAGTGCGACCTTGCTGCCATCAGCATCCTGACTCCTACGGCTGTGGGAGGGTACAAAATAGCTGAAAAGCTGCGGGCGCGGGGGATCAAGATTGTCTTCGGCAATATGCACGCCTCGGCGATGCCTGAAGAAGCCAAACAGCATGGGGACGCGGTGGTGATCGGGGAGGCCGAATCGGTATGGCCGGCGGTGCTGCGCGATTTTCGCGCCGGAAGGTTGAAGCCTTTTTACCGGGGAGATCAGATATCCCTCGACGATTTGCCTACGCCGCTATATGGAATGCTTAAAGGCAAACGCAAGCACCAATTCCGGATCGTGAATACTTCCCGCGGCTGCCCCTATAACTGTACCTTCTGTTCGGTCAAGCCGTTCTACGGACCGAGGATACGTTTCAGGCCAATCGATCATGTCGTGCGCGATGTGGCCGCCATACCGGAAAAGATGTACATAAACGGTGACGAAAACATCTGGTGGACCGGCAAGGCGGAGCGTGCGATAGATCTTTTTACCGCGCTCAAAGGAAGCGGCAAGCGTTGGATGGGGTTTGGCAGTCTTGGGCCTGTGCTTTCACCGGTCGGGTCCCGTATGCTGAACGCAGCCAGGGAGAGCGGACTACTTTCCCTATGGGTCGGATGGGAGTCCCTGACCGCCGACGGATTAAAGGCATACTCGGCCAGCGGCAAGATCGGCGTAGACCGGGAGCGGGCGGTGAAGACGCTCAGGGACCATGGGATCGATGTTTCGCTTTTTTATATGCTCGGCAGCCGTCATGATTCGATGGAAGACTTTAAACGGTCCGTGGAGATTGCAGACAGGCTTGGCGTCAGCATGCATCCTTCCCTGACTGTTCCTTATCCGGGGACTAAGCTGCGCGAACAGTATGATGCGTATCTTTACAAGGATTTGGGCTGGGAATATTATAATGGAGCATATGCGCTGTTCGAGCATCCGGAGCCGGATATGACCCCGGAAGTCCGCGAAGAGCGGTTCTTCGAGACTGCGCTTGAGCTGCTGAGCCTCGGGCGGGTATTGCGGCATATGAAGAACGTCCCTCTGCGGAGCTTCCCGCACGCACATATACTTTCGCTTATGTCCCAGTTGCCTGTCAGGCACGGCATGAAGATAGCGTATGAAAAATGGAAGGCAGAGAGAAAATTGGTGGCCGAAAAAAGGCGTAAGATATGATCGATGAAGACATTTGATTATGAAATCCCTCCCAACCTCCCTTTGTAAAGGGAGGAAAGTTCCCCATCGTTGGCAAAGAGGGAAAGGGGGAGTTTTTTTTATTATGTCATCATGCTGAAAGCTGACAGCTGAAAACTGATAGCCGATTAAGGAGGTCATTGCCTATGTCCGAACAGCCATCAACCCCAATAAATAATTCCGAAGCCGAGCGCCATCGTCTCACCGAGGACGTGCTCAGATTTATCGAGGCGGGGGTGGACTCCGAGGTCCCGGATTTTAATGACTACGCGCTCAGGATGTTCGCTCTTCACTATGAGGTGAATAGCATCTTCAGGGAGTTCTGTGACGCCAAGAAGGTGAAGCCGGGCGACATTAATCGCTGGGAAGATATCCCGATGGTCTACAACGACGTCTTCAAAACACATCTTGTCGCCTCGTTTCCTCTGGAAAAATCCGTAATGGCGTGTCTGACCGGCGGTACCACAAGCCTGACCCAGCGGGGCCGCATCTTCCGCGATGAAGACGGCAAACGGCTTGTCTTTTCGGCAAACAAGATGATGACCGGCTCGTACCTCTTCCCGGACTTCGAAGCCGGCGGGCGATGCCGCATTCTCGTCCTTGCGCCGAGTCCGGAAATGGCGCCTTCCATGGGTATGGCTATAGGCATAGACCAGACACGCCGCCATTTCGGTACGCCCGACAGCAAGTTTCTTCTGGGGAAGTCGGGCATCCATATCAATGAGCTTCTGAAGGCGCTGCGTGAGTCGGAGGCGAGCGGTGTCCCCGTGGCGCTGATAGGGGCCACGTCGGCCTATGTCTATTTCTTTCAGGCCTGCCGCCGCAAGAAGATGAAGTTCTGCCTGCCGCCCGGCAGCCGGATATGCGACGGCGGCGGGTATAGAGGGCGTTTTGGAAAGTTGACCCGAGCCGACTACTATGCTATGGTGCAGGAGACGCTTGGCATACCCGGGAGCCACTGTGTAAACGTGCTCGGCGAGGCCGAGACGGCAACGAACCTCTTTGACGATTCCCTTCGCAGGAAGGTGAAGGGCCTGCCTTTTCGCGAGCGGTCGCGGCCGGTGCCGCCGTGGTGCAGGGTGCGGGCTATGAGCATAGATGATCTCAGCCCCCTTCCCGACGGCGAGATCGGGCTTCTTGCGCACTGGGACCTGGCCAATGTGCCGACCGTACTCGCAGTGATTACCGATAATCTCGGATACACGACTGACAATGGCAGGGGCTGCGAGATGGTGGGCAGGGCAAAGATCGAAAACGGCAAGGTCTCTCCGCTTCCTGACGAGACTGCCGGTAGTCCTATGGGCGACTCCATGATCTTCAGGATGCTCGAACGGTATGTGAACTTTTCGATCGAGCTGAAGATGGCCATGGCCAAGAGCCCCGAAGTCGAGCCGAGCGTGCGCGAGGAGGTCGAAGCAAGGCCCGGATCTCTCCCCTCCTGTCCCCAGGTGGTGGACGAGATCCTCGTTTCGCAGCAGGAGGCCGAGGCGGCCGAGATGCGCGACGAGGCCCTCGGCGCGTTCAAGGACCAGACGGACCGGCCCCTTGAGTGGTTCGAAGAAGAGGCAAAGAAGCAGAAACTGGCTGACCACCCCGCAGGCCTCAAGTCGGAGAAGCCGGGTAAGAAGGAGGGGAAAAAATAGGAAAGAATGGAAACAGTCTCAAAGTTATTTCCTTGGTTATTCCGTGCCATGCTCCTGTGCGGTAAGAAATTGCGTTTTGGTAACCGTCCGGACCGGGTAACGGGCATTGACCTTTCCTCCGGCTTCTGTTATTTTCTTACATGCCTTTGAAATGTGCCGGGAATATCCTTCGACTGACTGCTGCGGTGATGCTGTTGTCGGTCACATCGCTATCGCTGTATGTCGACTTTCCGCGGGATGCCTCTTCGCTTGAAGTGAACGACGATTGTTTCGACTTTGACGACCTGGAGTTGATCCCTCAAGTCTATCAGTTTGATGGGTCTTTCTTTCGGGGCATAAGAATGTCTCACGATTTTTTGTCCCCTGCCGATGAAGTTTTCATCGCTTCAATTTTCAGACCTCCCGTAATGTAGCGTCCATTCTCCCTTCCCCAGAAAGCCTTTTTGGGCCTCATCTGAAGAGGGAGTATAGCGTCTTCATTTTATTGCATCGTCCGAAGACAGTTTGTCTGCAATGACGAACGAAGGAGGTTGACATTATTATGGATTCGACAGCTGAAATACGCTACGAGCATGGAAGTCGTCAGACGACGTTTATTGAACCGGAATCCGGCGGGAATGCCAATACAAGCGGCAGTTCAGGAGGCATGAAGGTCACGCTCATATCTCCTGCCTTTCCTTTCTCGGGCCGCGTTCCAATGGTGCCGCCGGTGCTCGAATATCTCGGGGCGCTGACTTTGAAGGAGGCGCCCGACGCCGAAGTCACCCTCATCGATGCTAACGTCAACGAGCCTGCTCCGGAGCAGATCGAAGCCGACCTTGTCGGCATCAGTGCAATGACTGCTACCGTCACCTGGGCCTATGCGTTCAGCGACGCGCTCAGGGGACTCGGCAAGAAGGTTGCGCTCGGCGGCATCCATCCCACTGCGCTTCCGCAGGAGGCGAAGGAGCATGCTGATGCGGTTGTGGTGGGGGAGGCGGAGTCCGTCTGGCGGCAGGTATTGAATGACGTCTCACGCGGGAACTTGAAGCCGTTTTATCATGGGGAACGGATTCCCCTTGATGGGCTGCCGCTGCCGCTTGCCGGCGCACTGAAAGGGCCATACCACTTCAGGGCCGTCTTTACGGCCCGTGGCTGCCCCTACCGGTGTTCATTCTGCTCGGTGAGAAAATTTTTCGGAGATACCATCAGATACCGTCCGATCGACAGCGTGGCAGAGGAAGTCGAGAAATGCGCCGGCAAGGTTTATTTCAACGGGGACGACAATATATGGGGCGGAGATATCAAGCGCTCGATCGAATTATTTACCGAACTGTCTCGCGGCTCGAAGAAATACTGGTACGGGTTCGGCGACCTTCGGGCGCCGCAGGGCAGAGAGGGGGAGAATATGTTGAAGGCGGCCCGGAAGAGCGGCCTCTTTTCCGTCTGGGCCGGATGGGAGACTTCGTCGAGCGAAGGCCTCAAGGGCTACCGGGCATCAGCAAAACAGGGGACGAACCGTGAGGAGGCGATCAGGCGCATTAAAGATCACGGGATCAATGTTACCCTCTTTGTCGTGCTCGGCGGTAGGAGCGACACGCGCGACGATTTCAACTATGCACTGGAGCTTTCGGAAAGGCTTGGCGTGGGCATTCATCCCGTGCTATTGACGCCTCTGCCCGGAACGGAACTGTATGATGAGTATAAACCCTACCTTTTCCGGGAGAAGGGATGGGACAATTACACCGGTGTCAATGCGGTGTTCGATCACCCTACGATGACGGCCCGGGAACGAGAGGAGGCCTTTTATCAGACCTCGCTTTCCCTTTTAAGCTGGAAGAGAATCTGGAAGCACCTCCTCGACACCCCGCGCGGGGGGTTCCCGATGAACCACCTGCTGTTGCTCATGGAGAAGGTCCCCATGAGGAGGGCGATGAGGAAGGCTTACAGGGGATGGTGTACTGCATAGGGGCCCCCATTTCCGGAAGGGGTATGCTATTATGAAAAGTGATCTTCTATGGCGCT
This sequence comes from Nitrospirota bacterium, assembly GCA_021811105.1. GTDB lineage: Bacteria > Nitrospirota > Thermodesulfovibrionia > Thermodesulfovibrionales > UBA6898 > Sulfobium. The sequence goes on from JAJZPM010000005.1 coordinate 46,657, forward strand.
CTGCTACTGTATTTCAGTCCGAGGTTGCTGAAATGACCTGCGCTCATGGTTGCGGAAAATCTTCGGATGAAGGCCTGGACAAATGAAAAAAGGCCTGACCGTACTTATCGGTTTTGTCCATGATTTTGCGGCGGGCTGCTGGGCTGCGACGGTTCTTGCGGTGTATTGGCTTTCTTCCGAGTCCGTGCCGGAGGGGCTTTCGGCGGTCATGACGGGACTGAATAAGCAGTTCTTCTTCCTGAGCATAGCATGCGCGCTCGTTGTTTTTGCGACAGGGGCAGGCAGGACGTTTACGTATGTGGATAACTTCTATGGCGAGGATGCTGAACGGCAACGTAGACGGATGCTGATCATAAAGCACGTGTTCCTTTTTCTCATCTTCGGGCTCGGCATCTCTTGGCAATATACGAAGGTCTACCGGTAACCAGAATTCGGAGGCCACTCCGGGCAGGCCGGGTTTCTTTTCTGTCCGGCATGGAATTCTCTTCGGTGTCTGAAGCATTTCTTTGAAGTCCCTGCTGCGTCTTTCTATGCCTTCGCTCATGAAGCAAATACCGATGAAAAGGGAGACGAAAGAGGAGCGCGCAGAGCGGAAACGTCCCGCGGCTGGCGTCCACGGGTACGATGTGGAGAAAAATGAGCGAAAGTGGCTTGAATCTTGCTTGTTTTGTTATACTATTGCGAATTTATTAGAAGGGGTTTGATATGAAAAATCGGAAAAAAGTGCTTTTAATTACTCCTCCCTACCATTCCGGCGTGGTCGAGGCGGCCGGCACATGGCTTAACCTGGGGTTCGTTTATATCGCCGGCAGCCTGAGAAAAGCTGGATATGAGGTCGAATACTATGACGCCATGTCGTATTTCCATGGTTACGACGAGATCAGAAAGAGGATCGAGGCGAGCAAGCCCCACGTTGTTGCCACGACTGCAATCACCGCCACGATAAACGACTGCCTAAAGGTCTGCGCCTTGGCCAAGGAGATCAATCCCGAAGTTATAACAGTCCTCGGCAACGTTCATCCCAATTTCATGTGGGAAGAAATAATGAAGGACCACCACGACAGCGTCGACTACATCGTAAGGGGGGAAGGTGAAATCACTCTCCCTGAACTTCTCGACTGCCGTTTTGCGAAAGACGATCCATCGAAGGTGAAGGGCGTTGTGTTGTGGAACGGACGGAAGGCCTTAGCTACGACGGCGAGAGAATACATCCAGGACCTCGACTCCATAGACGGCGCCTGGGACCTTGTCGACTGGGACATATATACGTATCGCCCGAAAAGGGATTCTGTTCTTGCGATAGTAAACTCCTCCAGGGGATGCAACCAGTACTGCAGTTTCTGTTCCCAGCAGCTTTTCTGGAGCCGGAAATGGAGGGCGAAGTCTCCGGAGAAATTTGTTGCTGAGCTGGAACACATCCACACTAAATACGGCGTGAACGCGGCGATGATTGCGGACGAAACCCCCACCCTCGGCAGGGAGAGGTGGGAGAAGATACTCGATATGCTGATCGACAGGTCAATGGATGTTGAGCTCTTTATGGAGACGAGGGTGAAGGACATCATCAGAGACCAGGACATACTCCGGAGATACAGGAAGGCCGGCATAGTCCATATATACGTGGGTGTCGAGTCCACGAACCCCGAGACCCTAGAGAAGTTCGCCAAGAACGTGAGCGTCGAAGAATCGAGGCAGGCGATCAATCTGATAAACGGTGAGGACATTATCTCGGAAACCTCTTTTGTCCTCGGAATGCCGGATGAGACAAAGGAAACGATCGCAAGGACCCTTGAGCTGGCGAAGTTTTACAGCCCTGATATGGCTTTTTTCCTCGCAATAGCTCCGTGGCCCTACGCAAATATCTATGGAGAACTAAAGCCATATGTGGCGACCAACGATTACAGTAAATACAATCTGATAGAGCCGGTGGTGAAACCTGTTCACATGACGATAGATGAGCTGAGGGATGAGCTGAACAGGGCAACAAGGTTGTTCTATATGGACAAGTTTTCGAAGCTCAAGGGCATGACTGCCTTCAAGAGGGATTACATGATCTCGGTAATGAAGCTGCTCATGGAACATTCCTATATCGGAGCACAGATCAAATCCGTGGAAAACGCCATGCCGGAAGAAGTCAGGCGGTTTATTGCTGAGCATGCGGAATCTTTTTCCCCAATCCCATAGATGTTTTTCACTAAGTTATAGCTGTCGGAGGGGCTGCGGAAAATAAAGCTATTTGTGTGAAATTACTCACTTGTGTTTTGTCTCCTTCAATCGGCTTCCCGACACAACGTAAGTAAATTCGCCCTGATCGCCAGGAGCGAAATTGGTATGTATAATGCAACAGTAATGGCAATCGAGGAGCTTTTATGCGCAATGGGAAGGGGGTGGCGGCATGAAGAAGCTTACGTATGTAAGGCCTAAGGTAGTAGGCACGGCGAGCGTACATCCGTGCTGAGAAAGTACGAAGGGGTGGGATGAGGCTGCTCCAAGGAAGAGGAGCCGTCATCCCTCCCGCGGACTTTTTATTACGCCAGCGATTATTACTTCCAGCAAATAATCAGATGAAAGTTCTGCAACCTTGTCGTTCCGGGTTGTCCGAAATCCCTTATCATGAAATCAAGTCTACAATAATTGACATAAATACTTTATCATGATAATGTAAAAACATGAGGAGGTGAAGGTATGCTTACAAAATTGACCAGAGGAAACCAAATAACTATTCCAAAGACTGTCATCGAGAAGGCACATCTCAAGGCAGGGAGTGATTATCTGGAGGTTGAATACAGGGAAGGGATAATATACCTCAGGCCTGTTGAAGTTGAGGAGAGAATTGCTCCGGAGATTTTTGAGAAGTTTCAAAGGCAGGTGCTCAAAAGAGAAGCCGGGGATGCCCTTGTCAGCGGGTCTGAAGGCGAAACATATTTATCGAAAAGAACTAAAAAGACAAAGTGAAACAATTCCTGTACAAGAGGGCATTTCTGAAAGTCTTTGACTCTTATACGGAATCTGAAAAGGAATTGGTAATTTCGGCGGACCGGGAGATCCGCCGCTATTATATGAAGCAGTCGGCGCCATACGGATTGCGTATTAAAAAGCTTTTTGAGAGGGGAGACGAAAAAACTTTCGAGGCGCGTGTATCCGATAAGATGCGACTGCTTTATGTTGAGTCAGGAGGATTGGTTGTTTTTGCCTTTTTGGGAAATCATGAGCAGGTCAGGCGATACATAAAAGGTTTCAAGTAACCGATGGCCGGACAGGATTTCACGTTGCACATGCTATAATGATGGCGGACCAATGGGCAGAACAGGAAGAAAGGACGCGATGCCGCACATGGTCAACCCCAATAGACTGAGGCGGCTGGAGGCAGTGCTTGCCGCGCTTATGCTTATTGCGGTCTCTGTATCCTATGGGGCTGACAAGGCGACCGATGAGAGGGCAACGGGCACTATCTCGGGCAAGGTCGTCATAAAGGATGCCGGTCCGATGTCCGGCGGACAGGTGATGCTCTTCGATGCGGCTGCCGGTGCCCCGCCCTCTGTTGAGAGCTTCGAGAGGCCGCCGGACTTCGTGAGGGACACAGACGCCGACGGCAGATTCACTATCCGGGCGCCTGAAGGCAGATATTATCTGAAGGCGGTCAGGAGACAGTCGGGCGGGAAGTTCGGCCCTCCCAGGGAGGGAGATTTAGTTTACCGGAGCATGGACGAGAAGGGTCGGCCCGTGGAATATCGGGTAGAGGCAGGAAAGACGCTTTCGTTGGCCGCGCCATTAGAGGCTGTTCCTTTAAAGGCAAAAACCTTCTCTCTACAGGGTGAAAAAACAGCGATCGAAGGCATAGTAAAGGATGAGAAGGGCAACCCGGTTGAGAATGTGATTGTTATCGCTTTTTTGGATATTGAGATGAAAGGGAAAGCCCGTTTTGTATCCCGCAAGACAGATAAAGGAGGGAGATATATTATAGTCTTACCGGCGGGGACCTACTACCTGAAGATGAGGGGCAGTTTTTCAGGCAGGCCGCCCGAGACAGGCGAGATCGTGGGATATTACGGGGATGAAAGAGTGCCTGCGCCTGTGATCGTGAAAAACGGCGAGAGGACAAAGCGGATCGATATCAGGGCGACCGCTTTTCCAGGCAGGGGCCCTGAAGCAAGGACCGCACCCGCGAACAGGTAAGCTGCAGCATTAATAATTATTAACAGTCTCAAAACAGCAGCGATATTGAATGAGGAAATCCCTCCTTACCTCCCTTTGCCCCCGCACTCAGGCGGATTCGCCGAGGAGAAAAGACAAGAGGGGAGTAAAAGGGGAGTTATGATTCCGAAGAGAGGTATGTCTATTACTCGTAGAAGGAGATTTTCCGGAGATGTGCATTCAATTATGAGACCCTTAATAAAGAGATGTCGGTAGAAAAAACGAAAATGGAATATCTACCCCCTTCTTACAATGGTCTTCAGCATGCCAGGCGTGTATGTCTCCGGCAGAATAGATGCGCTGCAGCCTTTATATTCCTGGCCTTATTGATGCTTCCCGCCGTCGCGCCGGGAAAAGTAATCACATCCGACACTGTCTGGTCCGGTGAGGTTAAGGTGGATGAAGACATCCTCATTCCCGGGGGAGTGACCGTGACCGTATCTCCCGGCACTATCATACGAATAACCCCTTCTGAGAGTACCAAGACGGACCCCGAATACATGTCGCCGCTGACCGAAATTACCGTCAGAGGGGCGCTCACTTCCGACGGCAGGGAAGGCGCGCCTGTCACCTTCCTCGTCAAGGGCGGAAAGAAATCATCGTGGGCCGGGATCATCGTAGACGGAGGAAAAGTTAATCTGCGCACGACGATTGTCCGTGACGCCGAGACAGGGTTATATGCTGTAAGGGGGACAGTCTCGATGAGCGGCTCCCTTTTTACGAAAAACCATTACGGTCTGGCGGTGCAGGGCCGCGATTCCGCGGTACGGCTGGAATCGACCGAGGTCAGAGAAAACGATTACGGAGTGGTACTTCTGCGCGGGGCAGCGATCAGCGGCAGCGGCTACGTCATAAAGAAAAACGAGAAGAAGGACCTCTTTTCTCCTGAGGTGAAGAGATACGCCTCTCCTGAAAAGAATTATAAGGCTCCGGAGAAGGAGATCAGCAGGACTGTGGGAGACTCCGCGGTGCTGGGAGAGGCGGTCTGGCAGGGCAGGATCGTAGTGGATGGGATCGTCAGGGTGCCCGAAGGCTCGAGGCTCGTTATCCTGCCCGGCACCATCGTGGAGTTCACGAAGAAGGACACAAACCACGACGGCATCGGCGAAAACGGCCTCCTCATCCAGGGTGTCATTATAGCCAAAGGCACCAAGGAGCACCCCATATTCTTCAGGTCGGCAGAGAGGGATCCGCGGATGGGGGACTGGGACGCCGTCAATATCCTAAACAGCGACAGGGCACAGAACCTGATCGAGTATTGTCAGATCGAGGACGGATATCGCGGCCTCCATTTCCATTTCGCGAACGTGGCTGTTACGGATTCCGTGCTGAGGAGCAATTACCGCGGGGTGCAGTTCCAGGAATCGATCGTCTTTATAAGGGGGACTTATTTTTACGGCAACAAGAGCGGGCTGCAGGCACGGGACTCCGACATCGTCTTCCGCGACAACGTGGTTTCAGATAACTACTCCGGCATGAACCTGTTCCGCAACACTCTGGCGATGAGGGGCAACGTGATCATGAATAATTACCGTGATGGTCTGAGGGTGAGGGAAGGGCTCCCAGTGGTGGAGGGAAACCTCGTGGACGGTAACCGGTACGGTCTGATGGTTATCGATGCGGTTTACGGGTCGTTCGCCGGCAATGTGATTTCACACAATCTCGAATCCGGAGTGTCGTTAAAAGGCGCAGATAATATCGAGGTGAGCGGCAACGTTATCCAGTCAAACGGCATCGACGGCATACATATCCTCGACTCAGGCGGGGTAATCCGCGATAATCTCATTTCCGATAACGCTGAAAGAGGGGTAGGGATACTGACCTTTGAGGGGCTGATCACCACCAATAACATCCTCGGAAACGGAATGTATAACCTCGGCATAGAGGGAGAAAAGGACGTTGCGGCGCAGATGAACTGGTGGGGAGGCGGGGATGTGAGAAAAACGATCTCCGATAAAGAGACCGACCCTTCCAAGGGCAGGGCGGCATTACTGCCGGTGCAGAAAGGGCCGGTCAGGATGACCTGGCCCCTGGAGAAGGTGACGACGGACGCGGTATGGCGCGGGGAGGTCCTGGTGGAAAAAGATATCGCCGTGAGTCCTGGCATCGATCTTGTTATATATCCCGGTACAAGGGTCCTCTTTTCAAAAGGGACCGGAATGCAGGTGAAAGGAAGGATAATCGCCCGGGGCGAAAAAAATGCGCGGATCGCCTTCGCCGCCTCGCCCGGGAAGAACGCAGGCGAATGGAGCGAGATACTCATGGACCATGCGGTGGGCAGCATGTTTTCATACTGCACATTCGAAAATGCGAGCTGGGCGCTTCACAGTCATTTTACCGACCTCAGGGTGGAGGACTGCTCTTTTGTGAACAATAACGGCGGCATACGGTTTACCAGCGGACCGATCGAGGTCAGACGGTCGTACTTCGGGAAAAACGACATCGGCATAAGGGCCTTCAGGGGTACCGCACTCATTACCGAAAACGTGATTACCGGCAACCGGATAGGTATTTTTGTGAGGGAAAAAGGGGGAGGGCTCGCCATCCGGAGGAACAACCTCTTCGCCAACGGCGATTACAACATAAGGATGGGCGATTTTAATACAGAAGACGTGGACGCTAAGGATAACTGGTGGGGCGAACTCTCGCCGGCCGATACGGTTTACGACAGCAGGAGGGAACCGGGTATAGGCAGAGTGATCTGCGACCCCCATGCCGACAGGCCGTTTCCTTACTTGACTGCAGCGTACCCTTCCAGCCTTCAGAAAATGCAGGGGAAAACAGGGAGTGAGGAGAAATGAAAAGGCTTTGTCTTTTTTTCCTTTTCGTTTATCTTTTTGTATTGGCTGCTCCGGCGGCCGGTCCTGACGCGCTTGCGGCGGAAAAATCTCTCTTGACCGGGAAGGTATCAGATGCTGCCGGCCGGCCTGTCGAGGGGGCGATGGTATTTGTCTACGCCAATGCCTCGGTGAGAAGGTCCGCTGATTTCATGTCGCCTCCCACGGACTCCGACGGCGTCTACCGGGTTTTTCTTCCAGCCGGCAGATACTGGGCGGTCGCCCGCCTGAAGAAGACTGAGGGCGTTGGGCCGCTAATGCCGGGGGACAAGCATTCAGGAGATCCCGTGGAGGTGGATCTTACTTCGGAGAATGAGACCGGCGTTGATTTTACGGTCGCGGACCTTAAAGAGGCCGTGGGAATGCGGCAGAAGCCGAGGGAAGGTTCGGTCAAGATCACCGGGAGGATCACTGACGAAAAGGGCGCCCCGCTTGTCGGGGTGTACGCGGTTGTATGCAGACGCAAGGAGCTCTCGGGCATGCCGGATTATCTCTCGGCATGGGTAGACGACGACGGCCGGTACATATTGTACATTCCCAAAGGAAAATATTACCTGGGAAGCGCGTCGGCCTTCCCGCCGGGTGAGACATATTTGATGAACGGAGAAATCAAGGCGGACGGGGACAGGTCCGGCGTGGATATCGTGCGGAAGACCACCGAAAGCAGATAAGCGGCTTAGTGATAATTTATAATATCTCCCTATTCAAATAGGGAACGAGACGGGGACGCAAAGGAGGTTAAGGGATTATGAAGAAGGCAATAATGCTGGCATTGCTGGCATTGTTATTTTCGCCGGCGGCGGAAGCCTGTGTTGGAAAGGTACTGAATATCGGGGTCGTGAATTCCCCGGAGGGACAGGTGCTTTCCGAGGTGCTCTCGACGCTTATAACCGAACGGACGGGGACGACCGTAACGATAAAGTTTTTCAGGAATGAGCAGGACCTCTACGAGGCGGTGAGAAAGGAAGAGGTGGACATATCGGTCGAAAACACTTCAAGGGCGTTGCGCGTGCTTAATAAACCAGCGGAGGCAGACGCAAAGAAGGCATACGAGGTGGTGAAGGCGACCTATGAAAAAGATAAGGGGATGGTCTGGCTGAAGCCCTTCGGGTTTCTCAACGGCAACGGCAGGGGGACATCTTCGTACACGGCGACAATCCTGAGGAGCGCGGTGCTTACGAATTTCCCGGCCCTCCCGAGGGTGATCAACAAACTAGGCAGCAGCATCAATGATGAGTCCTATGCGAGGCTCATCAAGTCGGTCCAATCCGGCGAGAAGCCGAAAAAAGTGGCGAAAGACTTCCTGAAGTCGAAGAAGCTCATCTGAAAACAAAGCCGGTGCCGATACCCCAAAAGAAGTTTGAGAGGCCCTTTCGTTTTCTCGCATCGAAAGAGCTGACGGCAGTCCTTCTGGTGGCCCTCTGTGCGGTCCTGATACCCCGGACATTGAAAGAGACAGAGGAGATTACCGTAGGCGTACTGCCCCGCATCCTCTTCGGATGTCTCGCGATCAACCTTGTCTTCTGCACCGTAAAGAGGATCAGGTCTCTTTCAAATGCGGTCCTCGTGGTTCATGCCGGGGTATTTGTGACCCTTATTGGAGCGGTGATCAGTTCATTCGGATATGTCGCGACCGCGAACATCTATGAGGGGACCTCGGTAGACAGCGCCTACCGGTGGGACGTGAAAAAAGAGGTCCCCCTCGGGTTCGACCTCACGGTGAAGAAGATCCACCTGCAATATTATCCTGTGCCTGTCAAGGTGGGCGTGCTCAGGGGCGGTGAAAAGCATGCGCTCTTTGTCCTGAAGACAGGGGAGAGCTTCAGTCTCGACGGGTATACTGTAAGGGCCGATGAGCTGGTCTTTCCTTCAGAGGACCTGAGGCTGAGCGTGTTTCTCCGGGGACGCCTGATAGGGGAATCGGATACCGAAGGCATGCGGGACCTTCCGCCCGATTTTCCTTATGACTTCAAACTTGTCGCCTTCAAGGACCCTGCGCTGAAAGGTGCCTGGGTGGACATGACGATCTCGAAAGGCCCGAGCATATTCAAAGAGGGGACTTCGGGCGTCAACAGTCCGTTGACATGGGAAAAACTTAATTTTTATAATACGTCGTCGGACGCGGACCGTTTCGGTAATCGTTTCGCGGGAATTCAGATAACGTACGACCCCGGCAAGCCGCTTGTCTATCTGGGGTTTGCGGTTATAGGTCTCGGATCCGGAATGTATTTCGTAAGGAAGGTGTATGGATATCGGTAATCCCGAAGCGGCTTATCGAGGGTGGTCTGTGACGCGGCGGCATCTTGTTGCGTTGCTTCTACTTTTTTCCCTTCTTTCCTGCAGCGCTCCTTCCGCGAAGCAGGAGAAAAAGACCTACCGTATCGGCTATATGATCTGCAACAGCGAGCAGGAGACGCTTCACCGGTTCAGGCCGCTCACCGCATATCTGTCAAAGAAGCTCGGCGTAAAATTCGACATGGTCGCGATAGACACCGTGGACTTCGTAAAGCAGGTCGATACACTCGATTTCACCCACACCAACTCGCTGCTCTATATCATCATGAACAGAAACCACGGGGTAGACGTTCTTGCCGCGGAAAAGTCCGGGCCACTCGGCGCAAGGTCGCAGGGCGTCATCATTGCACTGAAGAAGAGCGGTCTGAAGAGTATCGGGGACCTGAAGGGAAAGACGATGCTTTTCGGTCCTTCTCTCGGCCCGACTGCGTATATGTCTCAGCTGGACCTGCTGATCAAGAGGGGAGTAAACCCCGAGAACGACCTTGCGTTTTATTCCATCCCCGCGGGTTCCTTCAAGCATGAGAAGGTCATCTACGGTGTCTTGTTCGGTAAATATGACGCCGGAGCCGTGCCCATGACCGACTTCGAGAGAATGGCGGAGGACGGCCGGATCGACCGTAACGACTTCACTGTGATCGCGGAAGGGCAGCCGATTCCCTATTGTACGTTCGGCGTGACGCAGAGGGTCGACGACGGGCTCGCGCAGAAGGTCAAAAAAGCGCTCCTGGACCTCAGGAAGGACGATACCGTCGAGGTCGACGGTCAGGGCGTGCGGGTGCTGGAACAGGCGAACGTGGACGGTTATGAAGATATCAAAGATCGCGATTACGACAGTGTGCGCGACATGGCGAAGAGAACGAACATGCCGCCCTATCAGAGGTATTGATGGACCGGCTTGACAGGATCTCTATATGGGCGATCGTGATTCTCATCATCAGCTCTTTTGCGCTGATAAGCGGACACACGGGGGAAGCGAGGCCGGATCGGGGTCCGCAGCAGAGGGCCGCGGTTTCGAATGCCGCCGCGAGCAGCGGCGGGATAGCGGGGAGAATGAAGCTGGCGAGAAATCTTATGGAAGCGGGGAATCTGGTCAAGGCCGAAGTTCTTGTCCGCGACCTGATACAGAACTACCCGTACGAGGGTGAACCGCGTATGGTCATGGGTGATATCTGCATGAGGAGACAGGACCCGGTCAGGGGCATGCTCGAATATAAGGAAGCGATCGACCTGAATCCTGATTATCTCGACAAGAAGACCCCTCTTTTTCAGGGGAAGAAGCTGAAGGTTGCGGTGAGGGAGGCGCTGGCGGAGATCGACGAGGGCCTCCGGCAAAACCCCGCGGATGAATCGCTGAAGAAGGACAGAAAGACACTCTACTACCTGCAGAGGAGGATTGCGGGAAGCTGCTCCTGAGGGAGCGGTAATTATCCCTCCGTAAATATATGAAAGCGCCGAAAGAGATACAGAATGGACCGGCGGGTCCGGCTTCGATGGCCGGGCAGCCCTGTTATCCTAAGTACCTCTTTCTCCTCGCAGGGGCTGTAATCGGCCTCGGCGGGGTCATGCTCAGTTATTACGGGAATCCGGCCAATACGGGCTTTTGCGTATCGTGCTTTATGGAGAATATCGCCGGGGCGATCGGCCTTCACGGAAATATCCGGATGCAATACCTGAGGCCGGAGATCATCGGGTTTGTGATCGGTTCTTTCTTAATGTCGGTCTCCAGGAGGGAATTTGCCGCCACGGGAGGAAGCTCCCCCCTGCTTCGGTATCTTGTGGGTATCCTCCTGATTATCGGCTGCGCAGTGTTTATGGGATGTCCTATCAAGATGGTATTGAGGATCGCGGCCGGGGACCTCACAGCATGGATCGGGGTCGCAGGGCTTGCCGCAGGGGTCTATATCGGTCTGAAATTTCTCGAAAACGGCTTCAGCCTTGGAAAGGCGGGCCGGGTGCCGCAGGCAAACGGTCTTCTGATACCGGTTTTCATGGCGCTTCTCCTCGCTGCTCTCCTTTGGAAACCGGCGTTTATCTCGATAAGCACGAAAGGCGCGGGCGCTCAGTATGCGCCTCTCGCCCTCTCCCTCCTGGCAGGACTCGCGGTCGGCGCGCTTGGGCAGAGGACCGGCTTCTGCATAACCGGAGGGTTGTCGAGAATCTTCCTCTGGGGGCCGCGCGAATTTACCTCCTGTCCGAAAACGACCGGTCTGGCGGTCGGCATCGCCTCGTTCTTCGGGTTTGCACTGGTTGCGAGCCTTCTGACCGGTCAATTTTCGCTTGGCTGGCATGGTCAGCCGAGTTCGAATGATAGCCATGTCTGGAATTTTCTCGGGATGCTCGTCGTCGGTTTCGGTTCCGTGCTGATCAAGGGCTGCCCCTTCAGACAGCTGGTTTCCGCAGGTCAGGGAGACACCGATGCCGGGGCCGCGGTGCTCGGGATGCTGACCGGCGCCGCGCTTGTACAGGACTGGGGGCTTGGAGGCACCGCAGCCGGAACTCCGTACGAAGGTCAGGTTGCCGTGCTCGTCGGTTTCTGCGCCCTGCTGATAATCGGGCTCCTGTACCGGAAACGGGGCGAAACATTTGCCCCTGAATTTCAGGCGGGTCTCGATTAACGTGAGACGGATGAGATGCAGCTGAAAATAGCCGGTATGAAGAGGACCGAAGAGTGCCAGGTTCACGGGGCCCCTTCCAGGGCCGCCAATAAGACGCTTTTTTTCATGGTACTCGCCTCCCTTTCGCTGATAATCTGGCATGTCTGGAGCTATGGACCGACCGGACAGACGGCGAACCCAGCATTGCCCGGAAGGCCGTTCCCCGTCTTGCTGGGAAGCGAGATATGGGACTTGCTGTTCAATCGTCACGGTATCCTTGCGGAACTGTGGGATGTGTTTCCGTACTTCATCGTCGGTATACTCCTGGCCGGATATTTACGCACCTACAAGATCGCGATGAAGCTCCAGGCAAGCCTCAGGAGGTACGGCGTCCTGAGCGTCTTCCTGGCATCTTTCGTCGGCATTCTGACACCGCTCTGTGCGTGCGGCACCCTGACTACCGCGGTAAGCCTCTTGTTTGCCGGCCTGCCGCTTGCGCCGGTGATGTCCCTGTTGGTGACTTCACCACTTCTGAGTCCCTCGGCCTATCTGCTCACCCTCAACGACCTCGGACCTGAATGGACGGTGATCAGGACTATCGCGGCGTTATCAATGGGCATTTTCGCCGGCCTGATCACCCATTTTCTCAGGGACAGGGGGTTTCAGACAAATACTATATTTATTGAAGGCGCGGTTCCAAGGGGTGACTTCCACGATGAGGCATATCCCGATGCACGGCTGAAATGCAACTGCAAGGAGAAGTTCGGCCACAGGGTGGCGGCAAGGACGGACAACATGTTCGTCATCTTCCTTGCAAAGTCGTCCGAGATGCTCTGGCTGGTGGGGAAGTACGTCCTTGTCGGGGTTGCGATAGGGAGCATAGTCGAACGGTACATGCCCTATGAATGGATATACAGGCTGTTCGGACAAAAGGACGCGCTTAACATCGTATGGGTTACCCTGGGTTCGGTCCCAATTTTTCTTCATCAGATCAGCGCCTCGAGCATCCTCTATCATATAAAGAGCTCCCTGCACGGTACGCTCGACGGAGGGGCGGCGCTCGCTTTCATGATAGGCGGCCCGGTTACCGCGGTCCCGACCATGGTGATGTTCTGGACGATATTCAAAAAAAGGGTCTTTTTTCTCTATCTGTTCGTCTGTCTCGCGGGAACGATTCTCATCTCCTATGCGTTTCAGTTCTTTGTGTTCGTTCCGTATGCGGACATGGGCAATCCTCTTCTGAAAAACGTAGCTGCGATATCCGGAGGGAGTTCGGCCGCTATTACCAAACGGGACGAGCATGTGCGGATCGTAATGGACCCGGGCGGCAAAAGCATCATCGCGACCTGTACAAACGACGTTGATGGACAGGGAGGCATTGTCTTTGACGGTGGCTTTCCCCGTTTTCTAAACGGTTCGGCCGACAAGTACGACAACCTGAGATATATCGGGAACGTCGCTCAATGGCTGGAACAAAGCAATACTTCGCCGGCAAAGAAGAGTATCCTCATCTACGATACGTTGCATGCCTCGGGACCGGCAAAAGAAGCATTCAGCAGGAGCGCCGTTACGCTCCTCGAGAAAAAGGGTTTTACGGTAAGGATCACGGACAGGAAGGAGACCCCTGAGATCTCTGAAGGGTTGCTTGGTGGATACGGACAGCTCTGGATGATCTTTGGAGAGTCTGCTCCCGGAAAGTATCTTTCCGATGCCGAACTGGAGACGATTTCGCAGTTTTCCGGCGACGGGAAGGGCATGCTGATCGTGGCAGGGAAGCGCGGGTCGGACCCGTATGACCTTTCCGCGGCAAATCAGCTGTCTTCCCGTTACGGCGTGCTTTTCTCCGGCTCTGTTGAAAATGGAGAGGAAATTCCCACTGCCGCGGCGTCCTATTTCTTCAACAGGGCGTCGGTGATTCTCGGGAAGGTCTTGAAACTTGTGCATAAAGCGTGAAAAGGTTCGCGCAGGAAATAACTATCAAGAATCGAGGGGGACTATGAAAACAACGATCCTGGATATTCAGAGGCTCAAGAAGTTCAGCGATGAAAAGCGCCACCAGGAGACGATATGGACGGACGAACATTCGAAGATAAACCTGCTCTGCATGAAGCCGGGACAGGAGATTGTTACCCACACCCACCACGGAAACCATATGTGGGTAGTCATCGAGGGCAAGGGAGAATTCCGCTCAGGCAAGGAGACGCAGGTCATCGAGAGCGGAAAGATCGTGATTGTCCCCCCTCTCGTGGACCACGGGATACGGAATGCGTCGAACGAAAATCTTGTAATTGCGTCTATCACGGCGCACGGCGACTGACAAGTAATACCTAAAAGGGCGTGAGTGGAATGAAGATATTCAGAAATCCTGATGCGAAGTGGCGGGAAGAGGACAAGTTCAGGGAAAAGGCATACGAAGGACTCGGCAAGGGACAGGACGTCTCCGGTATCGGGACCTCGATAATCCTTCATTCCGGCAAGATGCATTCTTTCAATCTTCTCGGCACCGAGATATGGAAATTGTGTGACGGCAGGACCGTGGAAGAAATCGTCTCGGAGTTGAAAGAAAAATTCGAGGTGGACGAAGAGACCTTGCGGAGCGATGTCGACGCTTTTTTGGAGCATCTGAAGGAGGAAGGACTTGTCCATGAAAAATAGTTTGATTCCCGCCGCGCCACTTACCGTAAACTGGGCGGTCACGAACCGGTGTAATTTCAAGTGCGGTCACTGTTACAGCAGGGCCGATGTGAGCGAAGAACTCGGCTTCGATATGGTCAGCGCAATAGTCGAAAAATTGGCCGCCGCGAAGGTCTTCTCGGTGAACTTCGGGGGGGGAGAGCCCCTTTTGAGAAGAGACCTGACAGATATCGCGCGGTTCGCGGCGGACCGCGGCCTTGCGGTCTCGATGAACAGCAACGGGTTTCTGATCGACCGGGACATGGCCCGGCGACTCAAGGAGGCCGGGTTCGGCAAGGTGGGTATCAGCATCGACAGCCCTAAACCCGAAGTCCACGACCGGTTCAGGGGCATTCAGGGGAGCCATGGAAGGGCGCGGGCAGCCCTGGGTCACCTGAAAGACGCAGGTATCGAGACCTCGATTTCATCGGTGATCTGCAAGATCAATATCGACGATATCGAAGGGCTTGTCGGCATGGCGCGCGCGACGGGTGTGTCCAATATCAATTTTCATAATTTCAAGTGCTCGGGCCTTGGTTTTACCAACAAGGACGTTCTTGATCTCAGCCCTGAAGAGTGGAGGGACTTTTATATCAAGGCGATCGCGCTGAAGGACACGGTAAAGGGACTAAGCATATCCCTCGAAGACCCGATCATCGCCCTGCTCGGCCATAAGAGCAGCGACTCGCTCGTGAAGGGGAGCGTCTGCGGAAAACTCTCCCTGAATATAAAATCGAACGGGGATATCACGCCGTGCGGCTTTATTCCTATCGTGGTCGGCAACATCTGCAGAGACGATCTGATCGAGGTTTGGGACAACTCACCGGTCCTCGGCATGATGCGGAACAAGGTGCCGAAGGGGAAATGCCTGAGCTGCAAGAGCCATTCCGAATGTCTCGGTGGCTGTACCGCCAGGACCCTTGCCCTCACCGGCGACATGAACAACCCCGATCCCCATTGCTGGAGAAATGAATCTTAGAGAATTACCCTCGCCTCTCAGGATATACTGGGACCTGCCGGAGGCCACGCCTGACCCGGCCCTTTGCCGGAGGGTCTGCGAAGAGATCATCGCGACAAAGATGTTGTTCCTCAGCCTGCGTGATTCCGGTTCCCCGGTGGGCTGTTCCTGCCGGGAGATCCTCTACGCACTGAATGGGGGCAGTATCGGCATATCGCTGACGGTCCCGGGGGCTGTGGCGACCCCTTCTTTTCTTGGCGGACTGTCGGGTTCTGCTGTGGCGACCCTGCTTATCGATACCTCTTCATTGAGTGAGGTTCGCTCTTTTTTTGAAAAGTGGGGACCTTACGGGCAGGGGGGACTGACGCCAGGCGTCTCGTTCGCCAACAGCAGGCAGAATTACCGGGAGATTCCCGGAGTGGTTTCCTTCTGCCTGCAGCAGGGAATTCATGATCTCGTCTTCCCCATCCAGAGACTTGGGACGGAGGGGGCCGCGTACCTGGAGCATGAGAGGGGAGATGAACTTGCTGTGAAATTGCGGGCAATGGATTATCGTTCGTTGCGGATTACGATACATGATCCTTTCTTATGGCAGATATTTTATCCTGAAGCCGATTATCACGAAGGGGGATGCCAGGCGGCCAACAGCATGCTTTACCTTTCCCCGGATTACAAGGTCTATCCCTGTCCCGCAATGCCCCTGGAACTCGGCGACCTGCGTGAAACGACGCTCGGGGAGATAATCAATTCCGGGAAGAAACAAGCGCTGCGACGGTCCCTCCTGGTTCCGCCGGTTGAATGCGCTCTCTGCCCGCAGGCGGACAAATGCCTGGGGGGGTGCAGGGGGAGGGCGCTTGCGTCAGCCGGCTCTTTGGACCGGCGCGATCCTGCGTGCGGGTGTATTTTATCGTGACGCCCGGCGCATGCCAGGGCCTGCGGTACGGTTTCTGCATCGGTTGATGACCTTCCGGTAACCTTTAGGAGATGCTTTTTACTGTTCATTTGCCTGTGCAGAACCGTTCCTTACCCCACCCTGAAGGGTTACAGATTTTTTAAAACCCGCTGTGGTAAAATGCTTATGTGGTAGAAGAAATCGGCGTCGTCAAGAGCGTGCAGGGGATGTCCGCCATGGTCCAGATCCCCAAAAAGAGCGCCTGCGAAGGGTGCACGATGGGCATCTGCAAGCCCGAAGAGCAGGGCATGGAGATCGAGGCTTTCAACGAGGTCGGCGCGAAGGTCGGCCAGAAGGTCAGGGTGGCCATCAAGTCATACGCCTATATGAAGGGCACTATGGTGGTCTACGGGTTGCCCGCGATCATGCTTGTGGCAGGCGCCGTATTCGGCAAGGAAGTCATGAGCAGGGTATTCCCTGGGAGCGACCCTGATATCCTCTCCGCCATTTTCGGGTTCGCTGCGTTTATCCTTTCCTTTGTCATCGTAAAGTTCTGGTCCGGCCGGGCGAGTCGGAAGACCGAGTCCAGACCCGTAATCGAAGAGATACTGAATTAACACGGGCTGTTCGTCGAACGGTCCCGAAGGAATTTTTTGATATAGGGGGACTTCATGGCAAACTTTGAGGTAGCGAAGATCAGGAATGTGGCGGTGATTGCGCACGGCGGCGCGGGAAAGACGTCTCTTGTCGAGGCGATGCTCTATGATGCGGGCATGACCGACAGGCTCGGAAACGTGCAGGACGGCACCACGGTCACCGATTACGAGCCCGAGGAGATCGACCGGAAGATCACGATCACCTCCGCACTCGCCTTCTGCGACTGGGACAAGCACCGCATTAACCTCATGGACACGCCCGGCTTCATCAATTTTATCGAGGACACGAGGGGGTGTCTCAGGGTCGCCGACGGGGCGGTCATCATCGTGAGCGCTATGTCCGGCGTGAAGGCCGAGACAGAGAAGGTCTGGAAATACGCATGCGAGGTCGAAATACCGAGGATTGTTTTCATAAATAAGATGGACAAGGAGACTGCGAATTTCGAGAGGGCGCTCGGCGAACTCGAAAAATCATTCGATACAGAGGGGATACCACTTCAGATCCCGATAGGCATCGGAGATAACTTTACGGGTGTGGTCGATATCGTGAAGATGAAGGCCTACCGGTTTGCGAACGGGAAGCCGGAAGAATCGGATGTCCCTGCCGAAATGAGGCCGGAGGCTGACGCATACAGGAAGAAGCTTATCGAGAAGGTCGCGGAATCCGACGACAAACTCCTCGAAAAATATCTTGAGGGAGGAGAGCTTACGCACGACGAGATCATGAACGGCATAAAGGAAGGTTCGCTGACAAGAAAGTTCATCCCGGTGACATGCGGATCGGCCCTGAAGAATATCGGCATTCCCAGCCTGATCGATTCGATCATCCTCTGCCTGCCTTCCCCGGCCGAGATGGCCTCCATATCGCCTGTCAAGGGCAAGAACCCCAAAGACCAGAGCGATGTCCTGAGAAAACCGGCTGAAAACGAGCCCCTGGCCGCCTACGTCTTCAAGACGATCGCGGACCCTTACGCCGGAAAACTCTCGCTCTTCAGGGTATATTCGGGCACGCTGAAGGCGGATTCAACTGTATACAATTCGACGACGGATTCGAAGGAAAGGGTCGGACAGCTCTTCTACCTGCTCGGCAAGAAGCAGACGCCCGCGCAGTCTCTTGGTGCCGGCGAGATCGGCGTTGTTGCAAAGCTGAAAGGGACGAACACCGGCGACACGTTCTCGGACGAGGCTAAGCCGATTGTCTTCGATAAGGTGAAATTCGCCGACCCGATCATATCCTATGCTATCGCGCCGAAGAGCAAAGGAGATGAAGAGAAGGTCAGCCAGAGCCTTCACCGCGTGCTCGAAGAGGACCCGACGCTGAGGTTTTCGCGGGATGAGGAGACGAAGGAGATGCTTATCTCCGGCATGGGACAGGTCCATATCGAAGTCGCCCTCGAACGACTCAAGAGGAGGTTCGGCGTCGAGGTCGAGATGAAGACGCCGAAGATACCTTACCGCGAAACGATAAAGGGGGCCACCAGCGTCCAGGGCAAATACAAAAAGCAGTCCGGCGGCAAGGGGCAGTACGGCGATTGTCATATCAGGGTCGAGCCCCTGCCGAGAGGCACCGGTTTCGAGTTCGTCGACAAGATCGTCGGCGGGTCAATCCCCAGGCAGTATATACCTGCCGTAGAAAAGGGGATCATAGATGCGATGCATGAAGGCGTGGTCGCCGGATATCCGATCGTCGATCTGCGGGTCACGCTGTTCGACGGTTCCTACCATACGGTCGATTCCTCTGAGATGGCGTTTAAGATAGCAGGCTCCATGGCGATCAAGAAGGCGGTGACCGAGGCCAAGCCGACCCTGCTGGAGCCCATCGTGAGGGTCGAGGTCACGACGCCGGACGATACCCTCGGTGCGGTGATCGGAGACCTCAATTCAAAGAGGGGAAAAGTCCAGGGTGTCGAGCCGCAGGCCGGCGGGAACCAAAAGATCATGGCCCTGGCGCCGATGTCCGAAATGCTCACCTACGCAAACCAGCTCCATAGTCTCACGTCCGGACGCGGACTCTATTCGATGGAATTTTCTCACTATGAGGAAGTGCCTTCGCATCTTGCGCAGAAGATCGTCGCCGAGCGGCAGGCCCAAAAAGAAGAGAAGAATGCATAAAAGGAGAGCGCTTGTCCTCTTCTTGCTGGTTTTTTTTGCCGGTGTCCCGGTTTTTGCGGCGGCAGCCGGCAGGGAAGGTGAGACCACAGGAGATGAAGGGACTGCCCTTCAAAGCGAAATCCCGAGGCCTCTTTCCCGGGTCGAAGTAAAAAACGGCCGCCTCAGTGTCGAACTTGTCGATGCAGGTTTCGGGGAAGTGATGCAGGCGATCTCCGAAAAATCGGGAATAAAGATGGAGATTGCCGGCGGCGTATATGTGAAGACGGTGACGACTTCGTTCATCGATCTCGACCTAGAAAGGGGAATCGCAAGACTGCTGTCGCTTGTGAAAGAAAAGAACTACATGATACGGTATGACACGAAGGGGATGGTGAGTAAAGTGGAGGTGTACGGCTCCGGGGCAACGCCGGTCAAACAGGATGTTTCGACGAAACCCCGGCCCCTGCCTGCCGAAACAGCTTCCTTCCCTCCTGCCCGTTCGCGGCCGCGGGGTATGCCGGCGGTCCGCAAGAACCCTCCCGCTTCGAAGAGAATATTGTCCCCTATTCAGGAGACCGGGACGGACCGTTCTGCTTCAAAAGAGACCCGCATGGAGGAAAAAGAAGACGCTGACAGCGAGGGGTATGAGGAAGAAATGCCCTTTGAACCCGCCGGGAAAATCCCCGTCTATATTCCGCCCCAGCGCCAGGGAAATTAATTATCGGCAACCCCGGCGCGGGCTGCTGTTGTCAAATTGAATTTCCGGCATTTTTTAGGCTATCATATACCGCATGAAGGCGTTGATATTGAGCGGAGGGAAGGGGACTCGTCTCAGGCCGCTGACCTACTCGGGTGCTAAACAGCTTGTCCCTGTGGCGAACAGACCGATCCTTTTTTACTGCATCGACAACATCGTGCAGGCGGGGATCAGGGACATCGGTATTATCATTTCGCCCGAGACCGGCGAGGAGATACGCGAGGCGGTGGGCGACGGCAAGCTGTGGAACGCGAAGATCACCTACATCCAGCAAGATGCGCCTGCAGGCCTGGCGCATGCCGTAAAGACTGCGGCGCCTTTCCTCAAGAAATCGCCCTTCGTGATGTACCTCGGCGACAACCTCATCGGGAGAGACATCAGGAAATTCGTCGAGGATTTCGCTAAAAAGAAGTCCGATGCGCTTATACTCCTGAAGGAGGTCGACAATCCGAAACAGTTCGGCGTTGCCGAGGTGTCCGGAAAGGGAAATATCATCAGGCTGGTCGAAAAGCCCGATAACCCGCCCTCGAATCTGGCCCTTGTCGGCGTCTACATCTTTTCTCCGAGAATCCATGAAGCCATCGAGCGCATCAACCCGTCGAAGCGGGGTGAACTCGAAATCACCGACGCCATACAGGAACTGGTCTTTATGGGAAAACGGGTGAGGAGTTTCGTGCTCGACTCATGGTGGCTCGATACCGGCAAGAAGGACGACCTCCTCACAGCGAACGCGATCGTGCTCGACGAATGGGGGAAGAAGAACATCGCCGGTACCGTAGACAAGTCGAGCAAGGTCCTCGGGAGAGTGACGGTGGCTAAGACTTCTCTCGTGAAAGGCAGCACTATCCGCGGCCCTGTGGTGATCGGCGAACACACGATCATCGAAAATTCCTTTATCGGGCCGCATACCAGCATCGGGGAAAACGTCAGGGTGATCAACTCATCGATAGAGCACTCCGTCGTGATGAACGGCAGCGAGGTGCTGAACATCGATCGGCTTGAAGAGAGCCTGATCGGCAGGAGGGTCAGGATAGTGAAGAACAGCAGGCACAGCGCCCTGCGGCTCATGCTTGGTGATGATTCGGTGATGGAGGTATAAGCACCGGTGGAAGGCGTGGTGATAAAAGAACTGAACGCGTACCACGACGATAGGGGGTGGCTCGCCGAGATATTCAGGGATGATGAGACGGACTACCGGGCGGTCATGTCGTATGTCTCGATGACGCGGCCGAATGTGGCAAGGGGTCCGCACGAGCATATCGAACAATCCGATTTCTTCTGCTTTCTCGGGATATTCAGGCTTTATCTATGGGACAACAGGAAAGGCTCCGCGACGTACGGAAAGAGGATAGTATTTGAGGGCAAGGGTACGCCTTTTACTGCAATCGTCCCCCCCGGGGTGGTGCACGCTTACAGGAACATCGGAAGCACCGACGGACTTGTCCTTAACCTGCCCGACAGGCTTTATCGTGGGCATGGGAAGGCCGGTCCGGTGGATGAGGTCAGATACGAGGACGATGCTTCTTCGCCGTTCAGGATAGACTGATGAAGATACTCGTTACCGGCGGCGCGGGGTTTATCGGCTCCAATTTTATCCGGCATATGCTTAAGTCCTATCCGGAGTACGAGGTCATCAACCTCGACCTGCTCACCTATGCCGGCAATCTTGAAAATCTCTCTGATCTCGAAGATATTCCGAATTACCGGTTCGTAAAGGGCGATATCTGCGACCGTGGCCTGCTTGAAGGTATAGGGTTCGATGCAATCGTCCATTTCGCCGCGGAGAGCCACGTCGACAGGAGTATCCTCGATTCCACGCCTTTTCTCCGGACCAACGTCATCGGGACGCAGTGTCTTCTCGATATCGCACGGAAGCGGCGGTGCAGGATGGTCCATGTCTCGACCGACGAGGTATACGGATCGATCGAAAAAGGGTCGTTTCATGAGGAATCCCCCCTCATGCCGAACAGCCCGTATGCGGCGAGCAAGGCCTCATCCGACCTTATCGCCAGGAGCTACCACGAGACCCACGGTCTGGACGTCGTAATCACGAGATGTTCCAACAATTACGGGCCCTATCAGTTTCCGGAGAAACTGATCCCCCTCGTGATCGCAAACGCTATCCGCAACAAGCCGGTCCCGGTATACGGAGACGGGCTGAACGTGCGCGACTGGCTTTTTGTCGGTGACCACTGCCGCGCGGTCGATATCGTGCTTCATAAGGGCAGGGCCGGCGGGGTCTACAATATCGGCGGCAAGAATGAACAAAAAAACATCGACATCGTCAGGAAGCTGCTTATGACGGTCGCCCGCAAGACCGGCTCATCCGAGGGCCCGTTTCTCGGACTTATCACCTTTGTGAAAGACAGGCCCGGTCACGACCGGAGATACGCCATCGACCCTTCGAAGATGGAACGGGAATTCGGCTGGGGGCCGGCTACCGGTTTCGACGAGGGAATAGAGGCGACCGTGGACTGGTATCTGGCGCACCGGGCGTGGTGGGAACGGATCATCTCCGGCGCGTATCGCGAATACTACCAGCTGCAGTATGGAAAAAAGGCGGACTGATGAAGATAGCTGTGACAGGCTCTGAAGGCATGCTCGGCCATGATATCGAGCGGGTCTTTTCTGACGTGGAGCTCGTCGGACTTACCTACGATACGCTCGATATCACCAAGCTCGATGCGGTGGTGGAGCGGATAAGGGAGATAAAGCCGGATTATGTGATCAACGCTGCAGCATTCACCGACGTCGACCGGTGCGAATCGGAACCCGACCTCGCATACCTCGTCAACGGTCTCGGCGCGAGGAATATCACAATCGCCTGCGAGGAGGCCGGATGTCCGGTCGTGCAGATCAGCACGGATTACGTCTTCGACGGTGAAAAAAAAGGCCCGTACAACGAATGGGACGATACGAACCCCGTCAACCAATACGGGCTGTCGAAGCTTTTGGGAGAGCGGTTCGTCATGTCTCTCACAAACAGGTATTACATCGTGCGGACCTCGTGGCTTTACGGCAAAAACGGGAAAAACTTCGTCGATACGATAGGGAAGCTCCTTTCGGAACGGGAAGGGATAGATGTGGTGAACGACCAGGTCGGCTCCCCGACCCATACCGCGGACCTCGCGAAGAAGCTGAAGGAGATCGTAGGGAAAGGATACGGGACATACCACGTCACGAACTCCGGGAAATGTTCATGGTATGAGTTCGCCGTTGCGATCGCCAGGAAGAGAGGGATCGGCAAAAGGATCACGCCGGTAACCTCGGAGATGTTCAAAAGGCCCGCCAGGAGACCGGCGAATTCGGTCCTCGGACATACGATGCTGAGACTCGAAGGGCTTGGCGGGATGCGCCATTGGGAAGAGGCGCTCACGGATTATCTGGCATAGGCCTATGTTCAGGTGCCTTAAGCTGCTCATCCTTCTTCTCGTCCTTGCAGGAATAGTCTATTTCGGGCACGGCTTTCTGCTCGAAAAGGCCGGGGGGTATCTCCTTGCGAAAGACGAGCTCAAGCCTGCCGATGTGATCGTGGTGCTCGGCGGGGAAAAGTCTGAACGCGTCGAATACGGAGTGAAACTCTTCAAGGAGGGATGGGCGAGGAAAGACCGGATCATCATGACGGGCGGTCCCATCGTCGGCAGATATACCTGGGCCGGGGTGATGAAGGAACAGGCAGAGGCGCTCGGCGTCCCCGGGAAGGACATCTTCCTTGCCGACCGGTCGATGTCGACCGAAGAAGATGCAGAATATACTGCTGATATAGTGAGAAGACAGAGGTACAAATCTCTGATTCTCGTCACATCGCCTTATCACAGCAGACGGGCATCGATCTATTTCAGACGGATAGTCCCCGGCGTGACAATTGTCAGCGCCCCCGTCGAAAAGAGCTGGTTCAGTTTGGATGGATGGTGGAAGAGACCGCGCGACAGGGACACCGTCTTCAGCGAATATGCGAAATTTATCAAGCTCTGGATATTCGGACGCCGGCAGAGCGGTCCTGCCGCGGCCCATGTTGCCGGTTGATAGCTGCGATGTTATTTTGCCGTCTTCACAATCTGCTCCGCGACATAATTTGTAAGCAGCGGGTCTTTTCGCCCCAGCACCCGACTCCAATCTGCCGAATGAGGCTACGCCGATAGCCCACTCGGATATGTTAAATCCGGGGACTATGTAAGTTTTATGACATCTGGAATTGCCTTTCCAGACACCGCGAAGTGGTGTCACACTTTTCACTCTAAAATCAAAGACAGGCGCACCGGCGTCCGCAGCCATTCTCTTTCCGGGAGATGTGCCTGCAGTTGCAGCTGCTACTTCAGCGGCGCTCAGCTGTCGGGTCGAAACCAACTCAAGACTGGCATCATATTTTTCAGAGCCCATGACAAGCGACGCAATGTTCACTGTCAATTGCTCGGACTGAAACAGCTGCGACTGGGGGGCGCAGTTTTGGGTCGTTTCTCTTGCGTCTGCAATAATAAACCCCAAAAGCTCGTTTGAAGGACCGGCATTGCCGACATACTTCAGATCCAGAGAATAGAGTTTGTCGAGGTAACTGATGACCGGGATATGCAAGATAAGGTCAGTCCAGTTACAGTATATTCGTACAACGAAGTAAATAAGGCGCGGGGGCAATCAGCCAAAATGAAAACCAAAAAGGCGTTATTCCCCGTCTGCTGGATGCGTTTGTTACCCTTGTTGTTTAATAATTCTTTCGTATTCGTCATGGGTCCCGATCCAAACCCAGATGAAATCGTGACCGTCTTCGACGGCGAGAGCTCTATAATTCATTCCAGCCCCTTATGGACCAGAACTTTCCTATTTTCTTGAAATGAAGTGATGGATGAGAGGAATCGGTTTTCAGTCGTTCAAAATTCTTTTTGGCCGTTTTTTGAGCTGGGTCGGGCAGCCGGTCGAAACATTCCCAGAAGCGATCTGTCGAACGGTGCAATTATAGTTCTCTTAATTTATTTTGTGACTTAGCTTCTAATGCTTCTTTGACTAAAAAAGCCAATTTCCCCGATTCGGAGTCCTCGGCAAGTTGGCGGTCCCATTTTTCCCAATCTTTTTCAGTGAACCACCGCCACAATTCCTTGTATTCCTGTTCGGGCAACGAGTCAATGGCTTCTTTAATTTCTTCTACCTTTGACATGGCAACTCCTTGGCTATAGTATACCCTAACGTTGCATAAAGTGTGTGTATTTAGGCCGTCATTCCCGCAGTCTTTAGGCGGGAATCCATTCTTAAGAAAACATGGATGCCCGACTGAGAACCTCGGGCATGACGGAAAAAGAACTATGACCTGGAGGCAACATTCGGTGAACTCCAACGTAAGAGTGTCATCAGGCTCAAGAGCCCGTCAATCAAGCTTTTGTGGCTGTTAATTTACAATCTTTATGCAACTGGAAGGTTATTTCAGCCTCGCGACGGTGACCCCGCCGCCGCCTTCCGCCGGTTCCCCTTTCCTGAAGTTCTTTATCAGCGGATGTCCTTCGAGATGCTCACGGACCGCCTTGGCAAGCGCCCCTGTCCCGAACCCGTGGATAACAGTTATCTCTGCCAGTCCGGCGAGCGCCGCATGATTGAGAAAGGGTTCCAGTTTCGAGAGTGCCTCGTCTACCCTCAAACCCACGAGGTTGATCCTCGAAGAAAGCGCTTCCTCAGGCGCCGCGGCCTGCGTCTCCTTTCCTCCGGCCAGGGACTTCCCTCTCCCGGCGCCGATGTCGGCAGCAGGGACTTCGATCTCTTTGCCGCCTGCCAGGACCCTTATTCGCCTTTCCTTTTTGTTGACTTTGATCACTGAGGCATCATAGCCTAGCGACATGACGAATACGACATCGCCTTCCCTGATCTCGCCGAGCGGGAGTGGTCCGCTGTCGGCGATGTCATATTCCCTTAATTTGCCGGAGAGATCTCTCCGGACCTCTTCAACTTCCTTAATAATCTCACGGCCCCTGGCCCTCTCGCTCCTCTTCAGCTCCTCCATCAGGGAGTGCATCCTTCTTTTTGCGTCAAGGACGATCCCGGCGGCCTCCTGATAGGCTTTTGCGAGCGCCTCTTTCTTGGATGCCTCGGCCTCGGACAGTTTCCTGTCGGCCAGTCCCATCCTTTCCCGGAGGTCTTTTCTCTCTCTTTCGATCTCTTCCAGCCCTGATTCGTAAGCCTCTCTTTTACTGTGCAGATCATCGATAAGGTTGTCGAACTCAGTCTTGACTCCCCCGAGCATCGCCTTTGCCGAATCGATTATGCTTTCCGGAAGCCCGTACCTCCGCGCTGTCTCGAGTGCGTGGGACTGCCCAGGCTCTCCTATCCGAAGGCGGTAAAGCGGCAGGAGCGTCTTTCGATCGAACTCCATTGACGCGTTCAGCATCCCCTCTGTCCTGTGAACAAAGCCCTTGATGTCGGAAAGATGGGTGGTGGCAAATACGAGGCCGCCGGTCTCCCTAAGCTCCTTCAGGACCGCGCAGGCGAGCGCCGCACCCTCATCCGGATCAGTGCCGGTGCCGAGTTCATCGATCAGAACAAGGGCCCCCGGACCTGCCGATTTGAGTATCGCCGAGATGTTCGAGATATGCGCCGAGAAGGTCGACAGGCTGTTCTCGATAGACTGTTCGTCGCCTATGTCGACGAGGATGCGTGTTGCAAGGGGGAAGATCGAAGCAGAGGACGCCGGCACCGGCATGCCCGAGAGCGCCATCAGGAAGAGCAGCCCTATCGTCTTGATCGCGATCGTCTTGCCTCCTGCGTTCGAACCGGTGATCACCATGACGGTATTGTCGCCTCCCAAAGAAGCGTCCAGCGGCACCACCTCCTGCTTTTCGGGGGCCCTCTTAAGGGCGATCAGCAGCAGGGGATGGCGGGCACTGCGGAGAGTGACGCCGCCTGTCCCGTTCACCTGGGGGATCTCCATCGCCAGCGATTCCGCAAAGTCAGCGATCGAGTTCAGAAGATCGAGCTGGACGATGACGCCATACTCGGCGGCGATACCGTCGGCCGATTCCCGTATCCTTGCGGAGATATTTCTAAGTATCCGTATCTCTTCGGCCTTCTGTTCGGCCACGAGGTTCTCGAGTTCGTTGGCGATATTGATGATCGCCAGCGGCTCCATGAAGGCGGTCTCCCCGGAGTGTGAGACATCATGGACCACGCCGGCAACCTGCCCCTTAGAGTCCATCCTGACCGGGATGACCCATCTGCCTGACCTTTTGGTGATGAAATCGTCCTGGAGGAAAACGGCGAGTCTTTCATCTCTCACCATCTCTTCGAGCCTTTTTTGTATCCTTGCCTCGAGCCTCCTTATCCGTTCCCGCAGGTCGGAGAGCAGGGCGGACGCGCTGTCAAGGATATTGCCCTCGCTGTCGACGGAACGTTTGAGCAGCCGGAGGATATCCGGGAACCCGGTCAATTCGAAGGTGAGTTCCTCTAGAAAGGGAAGGCCTTCTTTTTCATGGACCTGTTCCGATATGGTCTTCGCGATATCCAGCACCGGGACGAAACCGGCGAGCTCAAAGGCCTCGAGCACAGCGCCTTCGGGCCTCGTCTTTGAGATCAACGGCGCTATATCGTGGAAAGAAGAGATCCGCAGGGGACTGCCCTCACTGGACATTCTCAGGATCTCGCCGACCAGTCCCTGCCGCCTGAGAATGTCCTCCATTTTGTCAAAAGGGGTGATCTCCCGCACGGCACGCCTTGATGCGTCGCCGTGGGCATATCCCGCGACCAGTTCCAGGAGTTTCGGGAATTCGAGCGAATTAAGGGAATTAGTGTCCATATATATAAAGGTCATAGAAGATCATTAATCTGATTATAATAATACAAACTGCATCTTCTTTTTTGTTTTGGGCGGAGTCCAAGGTTCTTTTTCTTTCATTTATATGGTGCCGGAGTAAGCGCCGTCCGCCGGGGAGAAAGGGGCGTAAACTTAGCACAGGGGATGATAATAAAAATTACTTATCAACCTATAGATAAATTTTTAGATAACCTCTTATTTCTAAATACAAAAAGGCTTGACAAACTTTTGCCTCTATGCTAATCTTCGTGAGTTTCTAAGCAAAAAATCTCATAACAAGAGGAGATAAGATGCTTGACATACACATTAACTGGCTCCTGATTTTGGCAGCTAATTTCCTCGGTCTGATGGTTGTCCTCAATATTATTCTGTACAAACCCCTCCTCAGGGTCTTCAAGGAAAGAGATGACTCGACCAGGGGCGCCCTGAACGCCGCGAAAGAAATGGATGCGAAGAAAGAAGAAGGTATCGCCCGGATGAACAGGGAACTCATGGAGGCGAGGAAGAAGGCGAAAGGCGCGTTCGAAGGGTTGAGGAACGAAGGGCTCAGTGCACAGAAGCAGGCCCTTACGGATGCCGAGGCCACCGCGGCCGGCATGCTCCAGAAGGCGAGGGAGGAACTGCAGGCCGAAGTCGGCAAGGCGAGACAAGCGCTGAGGGGAGACGTCGAAAAATTCTCCGACGAGATAGTCAGGAAGTTGGTAAAGGCATGAAGAAAGTTCAAGGTTCAAAGTTCAAAGTTCAAAGTCGGGCGGCCCTTATTTCCCTGCTTGTCGCGTTTCAATTCCTTCTTTTTGCCGCCGTAGCGTTTGCGGAAGAGGGCGGAGAGGCACCCCAGTCACTTTTCAAGGCCTATTTCTGGCCTATCATAAACTTCCTCGTCCTGGTCTTTCTTCTCGTCTATGCGATGAAGAAGGCGGACATCAAGGGATACTTCAAAAAGAGGACCGAGCTTATCGAGCAGAGTCTGAAGGAGGCCCGGGAGGCCAAGGAGCTTGCCCAGAAGGCCCTGGCCCAGGTCGAAGAGCGGCTTCGGGTCAAGGACACCGAGATCGAGGAGATCATCGCCTCGGCACGAGTTTCCGGGGAGAAGGAAAAGGCGAGGCTGGTGGAAGAAGGTGCCAAGCTGCAGGAGAAGATACTGGAGCAGGCGAAGACAAACATAGATTTCGAGGTTAAGCAGGCGAAGTCCGCGATCAAGAAGGAGGCCGCCGAACTCGCGATGGAACTTGCCGAGAAGAAGCTGAAAGAGAAACTCACCAAGGAAGAGCAGTTGAAACTGCTCGAGGAATCCGTTGCAAAGATAGAGGGCAAAAATTGAAACCGGTAAAACAGGCAAAGAAATACGCAAAGACATTCATGAGCGTGGTGGGCGTCGAGGAGATGCCGAAGGCGTTGGTGGAACTCGGCGCGGTTGAAACCCTGATGCAGAAGAGCATGGAGTTCAGGAGCCTGCTCGTGAACCCCGGTTTTTCCGGCGCCGAGAGGACAAAGGCGTTGCAGCAGGTTGCGGCGAAGGCGGGGCTTTCCGACAAGGTCGTCAAGTTCGTCATGCACCTCACCGAGATCAGGGTGATTGCGGCGCTTTCGGACATCCTGAAGATCGCGACCGCGCTCTATCTCGAAAGGATGAAGCGCGCGAAGGCGGTGGTGATGACGCCGGTGGAGGTGAGCAAGAACTATGAAGAGAGGCTGAAGGCCTCCCTGAAAAAGATGATCGAGCGGGAAATCGATATCGAATACGTGATCGACGCTTCCCTGCTCGGGGGGGTGCTGGTCAAGGTGGGCAGCACTATGTACGACAGCAGCGTAAAAGGCCAGCTTAGGCTGTTAAAAGATGAGCTTATAAAGGGGTGATCAGATGGAGATTAAAGTAGACGAGATAAGTGAACTCTTAAGGAAGCAGATAACGGACTTTGAAAAGAAGGTCGACGTGAGCGAGGTCGGCTCGGTCTTATCGGTCGGCGACGGTATCGCGAGGATCTACGGCCTCGAGAAATGCATGGCATCGGAGCTTCTCGAATTCCCGAACAACATTATGGGGATGGCCCTCAACCTCGAAGAGGACAGCGTCGGTGCGGTCCTCTTCGGCGAAGATTCACTTATCCACGAAGGCGATGTGGTGAAGCGTACCGGCAGGATCATGTCGGTGCCGGTGGGCGATGCACTCCGGGGGAGGGTCGTCAACGCAATCGGCCAGCCGATCGACGGCAAAGGGCCGATCAACACGAAGGAATTCCGTATCGTAGACGTCGTCGCGCCGGGCATCATCGAAAGGAAGTCGGTCCACGAGCCGCTCCAGACCGGCATCAAGGCGATCGACGCCATGATCCCGATCGGCCGCGGACAGCGTGAGCTGATCATCGGCGACCGTCAGACCGGAAAGACCGCCGTTGCGATCGACGCCATCATCAACCAGAAGGGCGGGGACGTCACCTGCATCTACGTCGCGGTCGGCCAGAAGCGCTCGAATGTCGCGCGTACCATGAAGATCCTCGAGGAAAACGGGGCGCTGGATCATACGATCATCGTCTCTTCTACCGCCAGCGAGCCCGCGCCCCTTCAATACATCGCTCCGTATACCGGCTGCACTATCGGTGAGTTTTTCAGGGACAGCGGCAAGCACGCGCTGATCATATACGATGACTTGAGCAAGCAGGCTACCGCCTACAGGCAGCTCTCGCTGCTCCTGAGGCGTCCGCCCGGTCGTGAGGCCTTCCCCGGCGACGTCTTCTACCTCCATTCGAGACTGCTCGAAAGGGCGGCGAAGCTTTCCGACGACAAGGGCGCAGGTTCATTGACCGCCCTGCCGATCATCGAGACGCAGGCCGGCGACGTGTCGGGTTACATCCCGACGAACGTTATCTCGATCACGGACGGCCAGATCTACCTGGAGCCGGAACTCTTCTATGCGGGCGTGCGGCCCGCGGTCAACGTCGGACTTTCGGTCAGCCGCGTCGGCGGCGCAGCGCAGACGAAGGCGATGAAACAGGTCGCCGGTACGCTCAGGCTGACGATGGCGCAGTTCCGTGAACTTGCCGCCTTCGCCCAGTTCGGCTCGGACCTCGACAAGAACACGCTGCAGCAGATCGAGCGAGGCAAGCGCATGGTCGAGATCCTGAAGCAGGACCAATATGTGCCGATGAGCGCGGAAGAGCAGATCATGATCATCTTCGCGGGGACCCAGGGCTCCATCGACGATGTTCCGGTCGAGGCTATCAAGAAGTTCGAGGAGGAGTTCCTCCGCTACATGAGGGACCGCAAGGCGGACGTCGTGAAGGAACTCGCGCAGAAGAAGGCGATTGACGACGACATGAAGGCAAAGCTGACTGCGGCGATTGAGGAGTTCAAGAAGGGGTTCCAGGCATAAAGACAGTGAATAGTGATTAGTGAATTGTGAGTAGAAAAAAGAGAAATCACTAATGAACGGTCAGGATAAAGGATAAGAAATGGCGACACTGAGAGACATAAAAAGAAGAATAAAAGCGGTAGAGAGCACGAGCAAGATCACCAAGGCGATGAAGATGGTCTCCGCCGCGAAGTTCAGGAAGGCGCAGCAGCGGATGCTCGAGATGAGGCCTTACGCCGAACGGATGAACGGCATCCTGTCGAGTCTCGCAAGCGGCGCCGAGGGCGAGACACATCCTCTTCTTATGGTGAGGCCGCGCAGAAATATCGAGGTGCTAGTGCTGACGAGCGACAGGGGACTATGCGGCGCCTTTAACACCAATATCATGAAGGCAGCGACCCGCCACATCGACGAGCTGAGACGCGAGGGGTACGAAGTCACCATCGACGTTGTCGGAAGAAAGGCCCGCGATTACTATAAGAGACGCGCTATTGAGATGCGCAAGGCCTGGACCGGGATCGCAGGCAAGATATCCTATGCGAACGCGCAGGAGATCGCCGCTGAGATCATCGAAAATTACACCAACGAAACGACCGACGAGGTCGTGCTGATATTCAACGAGTTCAAGTCGGCCATCGCCCAACAGGTGGTGATCTCGAGGATCCTGCCCCTGGCGCCTATACAGGCCGCCGAGGAGACCCTCCCCATCTACAATTTCATCTATGAGCCCTCGAAGCAGGAGATATTCAGCAGGCTCGTTCCGAAGAACGTCGAGATCCAGATCTTCCGGGCTCTTCTCGAATCGCAGGCATCGGAAGAGGCGGCGAGGATGGCGGCTATGGAAAACGCCACGAGGGCGGCCAATGATATGATCGGTAGTCTTACGCTTCAGTTCAATAAGGCGAGGCAGGCTTCTATCACCAAGGAGCTTATGGACATCGTCGGCGGCGTTGAGGCGATGAAAGGATAACGATGCAAAGATCATACAGCGAAAATATATTTGGGGGTATAGAATGAATACAGGAAAAGTCTCACAGGTTATCGGTGCGGTTGTTGATCTCGAGTTCGAAGGCAAGATGCCGGAGATACTCAATGCGGTAACGATCAACCAGAAAGGCGATGCCGCAAAGGGCATCCCGGATATCAAGATCACTCTCGAAGTCGCATCACACTTGGGCGACAACAAGGTCAGGACGGTTGCTATGTCCGCGACAGACGGACTTGTAAGGGGAACTCCTGCAGTGGACACGGGCGCGCCGATCACGGTGCCTGTGGGAAAGGCAGCTCTCGGAAGGATCATGAATGTCATCGGCGAAGGCGTCGACAACCTCGGCCCGATCAGCGGGGAAAAGAAACTGCCGATCCACAGGCCTGCCCCGGACTTTGCGGCGCAGGAGCCGGTCACGCAGATGTTCGAGACCGGCGTTAAGGTCTTCGACCTCCTCGTACCATTCGTCAGGGGAGGCAAGATGGGGATGTTCGGCGGCGCGGGCGTCGGAAAGACCGTTGTCATCATGGAGATGATCCATAACATCGCGATGAAGCACGGCGGCGTCTCGGTCTTCGCGGGCGTCGGCGAGCGGACCAGAGAAGGAAACGACCTCTACGGTGAAATGAAGCACTCCGGCGTTCTCGAAAAAGTCGCGCTGATCTACGGTCAGATGAACGAGCCGCCCGGAGCAAGGGCGAGGGTCGCGCTCACCGCGCTCACCTGCGCCGAGTACTTCAGGGATGAGGGCCAGGACGTGCTTATTTTTATCGACAACATATTCAGATATACTCTCGCCGGCGCGGAACTCTCCGCGCTCCTCGGCAGAATGCCCTCAGCCGTCGGTTACCAGCCGACACTCGGTACGGACATGGGCGTGCTGCAGGAAAGGATCACGACGACGAAGAAGGGCGCGATCACGTCGATGCAGGCGATCTACGTTCCTGCGGACGACCTTACCGACCCCGCGGTTGCGACTGCGTTTACCCATCTGGACGGCACAGTCGTTCTTTCGAGACAGATCTCCGAGCTTGGCATCTATCCTGCGGTCGACCCGCTCGATTCGACCTCTCGAATCCTCGATCCCAAGGTCATCGGCGATGAGCATTACGCGGTCGCCAGGTCGGTCCAGAAGATCCTCCAGCGATACAAAGAGCTGCAGGACATCATCGCGATCCTCGGCATGGAAGAGCTCTCCGAAGACGACAAACTGACCGTCTCAAGGGCAAGGAAGATACAGAGGTTCCTCAGCCAGCCGTTTCATGTTGCCGAGGTCTTCACCGGCAGGCCCGGAAAGTACGTCAAGGTAGCCGATACGATCAAGGCGTTCAAGGCGGTCGTCGACGGTCAGTATGACGATGTCCCCGAACAGTGCTTCTACATGTGCGGCGGCATCGAGGACGTCGAGGAAAACGCGAAGAAACTCGGAGCAAGATAATGGCGGAAGGCAAGGTTCTTCTTGAGATAGTTACCCCGCAGGGCCTTGTGTTCAGCGAGGAGGTCGATGAAGTCACTGCTGCGGGCAGCGAGGGTGAGTTCGGGGTCCTTCCCGGCCATGTGCCGTTCGTGACCACGCTCAAGATCGGCATGCTCACATGCAAGAAGGGCAATGAATCAAAGTACTTCTTTGTGAACTGGGGCTATGCCGAGGTCGGCGCCGAGAAGGTGATGATACTCGCCGACAGCGCCGAGCGGTCGGAAGACATCGACCTCGACCGCGCTACGGCCGCGAAGAAGAGGGCTGAAGAGAGGCTGAAGCAGGCCGAGAACGTCGACTTCGCGAGGGCCGAATCAGCGCTCGAGCGCGCGGTAACGAGGTCCCAGGTCGTAGAGATCAGGAGAGTCAAGTAGGTACGAGAGAAAAGGCTGAAGCAATAAAAAGGGGTCGTGATGAACGACCCCTTTTTTATTTTAGGATGACATCGGCAATGAATTTCGCGGTTTTTTTCTGGACATCCGGTCTTTCATTAGAATATACTTGAAAAAAATAAAAGTACGATTACTGAAAAGACAGCGGACATTAACATACAGATTCTCAAAATAACTCTTGGGAGGATTCGAAAATATGTCTTTCAGTAGGGCCGGTCTGGTTCTGTTGCTTGTCCTCGTTCTCTCGTATCTCTCGTCTGCCGCCTTTGCAATGTCCGAGGAAGAGCGCAGTTTCCTTCTCATGTATTTCAAGGAAGAAGAGCTCCAGGTCGTCTCCGCCACCAGGAGCCTCAAGTCTATCACTCGCGTCGCAGAGAACGTCGAGGTTGTCACAAAAGACGACATCGAACTGATGAACGCCCATACAGTCGCCGAGGCCCTTTATTTCGTGACAGGCGTGGAGATTAGCGTGTTTGTCGGCCCTGGTGCGCAGGGAGAGATAGGCATACATGGCTCCGACTATACGAGGGTTGCTGTCCTGCTCGATGGCGTCCCGCTTCAGAATGAGAACAATGCGGTTGCCGCAGGCATCCTCCCTGTCCAGATGATAGAGAGGATAGAGATCATAAAGGGGCCTGCGTCATCCATCTGGGGCTCTTCCTTCGGAGGCGTAATAAACATCATCACGAAATCAGCTGGCGGGGGAGATCACATAAACGGGCTCGCCTATGCCTCGGGTGGGGAGCATGCAACGAGCGACGTCAGGGCTGAGCTTAACGGGAGGAAAGGGCCCATAGGCGTATATCTCTTCGGCGGCGCGATGAACTCCAGCGGCCTCATAGACAGCCACTTCTTTCATCACAATAATTTCTTTTCGAAGTTCACAGTCGATGCGGGTGAGAAAACGAAGATCGACCTCTCTTTTTTCTACCACAAGGACGACAGCGTTCAGTGGGATTATCTTTTCATTGACTATGACGCCTTCGACGCCTACAAACAGGAACAGGTTTATGGCAGGGCGTCGCTTCAGTCTGCACTCAGCAATGACCTCGACCTTAACGTCTCGGGATGGATCTTCAACACCAATACGGATATTTATGAAAAGACGGTCAGCACAAACGAGCCGATTTTTGATTCGGGCTCAAGCTTCGACAAGTATGGCTTCAGCGGTAGTCTCACGTGGAGGGCAGGGGCTCATACCATTGTCGCGGGCACTGATGTTCTGAATGGGAAGTCCAAGGCGAACATCTACCCAGGGGGAGACGTTGAACAGAGGAAATATGCGTTCTTCGCAAACGACACTATATCTCTTGGAAGTCTCACCATAACGCCCGGGCTGAGATATGACCACTCCAATCTGGGCGGCGATATCGTAAGCCCGAGTTTGGGTGTGACGTATCTTCTTTCGAAGGACCTTCTGCTCAGGGCGCTTGTGAGCAGGGGATTTCATGACCCAGGGATTACAAGCTTTTTTGATGACCCGTCTGTCGGATTTGTCGGAAATACCGGCATCAAGCCTGAGAAGATATGGTCTTACCAGATCGGCGCGGAGGCTAATGTTGCCAATATCCTTAGCACAAAACTTACCTTATTCCTGCATGATATCGACGACATCATACTCGACAAGGACCTTGGCGATGGTTCTTTTACGAGTGAAAACGGCGGCAAGGAAAAGACGATAGGCGGGGAGATCGAGATAATCACGAAGAAATACCGGGGCTTTATTCTTAAGGCGGGAGCTCATTATGAGAGCGTCAAACTGGACAACTTCTCTGACATAAGGCTGTTCGATAACACAAAGAGATACGGATTCAATACGTCTCTATCCTATGATGAAGGGAAGGGTTTGAGGGCGGTGCTCAAGGGCCATTATCTATGGTGGAATGAGCCCTCGTTCTGGGATGCGAAGTATAACGGAGTTGTGATGGACTTCAACGTCATCAAAGAAATCCTCACAAGGAACAATGCGACGCTCGAGGCGTTCTTTACGGGCCACAACATATTTAACGCGTCATCGTATGATAATAATTTCTTAATGAACCCTAACCGTTGGATAGAGGCAGGCATCAGGTGCAAATTCTGAGAGGGAAGCGGCCCCTTTCAGGGGTTTAACATATTCCAAAATAAGGGAGGGCATGAGATGAAAAAGACCATCAGGAAGGCGGCTGCAAAGGCACCGGCGAAAAAGAAAACAGCTGCAAAAAAGAAAACGGCGAAGAAGCCAGCTGCCAAGAAGACTACGGCAAAGAAAACGACCGCAAAGAAGGTGGCCAAGCCTGCGGCCAGGAAGAAGACGGCGAAAGCGGTATGCTGCAGGGGCGGGGCAGTGTCCATAAGATAGAAGGCGGTCTTTCGAATCAGGGAGGGCGAAGGCCCTCCTTTTTTTGTTATGCAACTTTCAAGGTACTGTAAGGCATATCCCGACCCCGGAGACCCTCAGGGTCTGATCCTTTTCTCGACAAAAAACGCTGCCATTATCCGAATCCCGAAGTCCAGCCTCGGAAATATCTCGCGCCTCGAAGGGGACAGGAAGCTCCTGAAAAATTGGGGTTTCCTCATAGAAGATCCCGGAAAAGAGAAAATAGATATGCTCGGCTTTATCGACGAGCTAAACCGCTTGAACAGGACGCTGAGCATCAAGCTTGTGATGTGCCTCGACTGCAACCTCGCCTGCAGGTACTGCTTCGAGGGGACGAGAAAGGGCAGACATTATATGACGAAGGAGACGGCCGACGACTTCGTTGAGTTCGTGAGGAAGAGAATAGCCAGCCGTCCGAAGATCAAGGAACTCCAGGTCACCTTTTACGGCGGCGAACCGCTCATGAGCAAACAACTGATCCTCCGCATCTCCTCACGACTGAAGCGGCTGGCCCGGTCGCCCGGAATCCCTTTCAGCTTCTACCTGATCACCAACGGCACGCTCCTGACAAAAGAGACGGTAAAGGAGATGAAACGCCTCGGACTGAAAGAGGCGTATGTCAGTATTGACGGGCCGCAGGACAACCATGACATTACCAGACCATATAAATCGGGCAGGGGCAGCTTCGGAAGAATAATATGCAATATCCATGACGTCTGCGGCATGATCGAGGTGCAGACAGGCGGCAATTTTACAAAGGAGAATTATAAAAGGTTTCCGGAACTCCTCGGTTATCTGACGGCCGAGGGGCTGCTGCCCTCGAAGGTGGCGGTGCGCGGGTTCTTTCCGGTCACGGCCGAAAGCGCCGACTTTGCGCTCCCTGATTTTCATGAGGGCATTGCTTCCATTGATGAGCCATGGCTCTTCGATGCAAGCGTCTATCTCAGGGAGGAGATACTGAAGAGGGGCTGCAGGCTGGAGCCGGTCGGTCCGGGGGTCTGCATGATGGAGCACAGGAACAATATCCTCGTGAACTATGACGGCAGCATCTGCAAATGTCCCGGTCTGATCGGAAGAAAGGAATATGTAATCGGGGACATATGGAGCGGGACCGGGGACTATCGCGCCTCCCACAACCTCGACAACTGGAAAAATGACGAATGTCTTGACTGCGCGTATCTTCCGCTCTGCTTCGGCGGGTGCAGGTATATGAAGCTGGTCCGCGACGGGAACATGGACGGGGTCGACTGCAGGAAGGCGTATTTCGATGCTACGCTCGAAGCGTTTGTGAATCAGGACATGAAGTATGGATTGGTGAGGAAATGAGTTGACCTACCCTTCCACCCCTCCCAAGAGGGGACCAACCCCAGACCTCCTTAATCAAGTAATTGGAAGTACCTCCTTATTGTGTTATTTGCTGTCTTCTGATATAGTTTCAAGTGAGAAAATATTCCGTGGGGACGGATGCTTAACAAAAGAGATCCTATATCAGTAGTCTTGCTTTTCCTGCTTATCCTTGGGCTTCCAGTGTCCGCCGGGGCAGGGGAGATCGTCGCACTGAAAAGCGCCGACATTCAACCCTACAACGAGGCGGTTGAGGGATTTATGAAGTCCTGCAGGTGCGACGTCAGCGAGATCGTGCTCAACGAAACGGCCGGCCGGGACGTCCTCGAAAAAATCAGGGACGCGGACCCTGAGGCGGTCTTTGCGGTAGGGATGGACGCCCTGAATTTCTCGAAGACGATCGGAAATGTCCCGGTGGTATATTCGATGGTGCCCAACTCTCAGTTGTTGAGCGTGGCCCAACAGAACGCGTCCGGCGTGAGCATGTATATTTCCCCCGAAAAATTTATTGCCGCAATACTCGAGGTCTTTCCCCATGCAAAGAAGATCGGCCTGATATTCGACGCCAGACATTCCGGGTCGTTCGTGAGGGATGCCGATTCAGCCTGTCGCGCCAGGGGGATAGAGCTCGTCGCGGAAAAGACTTCGAGGCCGGGTGACATCCCCACGCTCATCGACAGCATGAGGGGCCGGATCGACGTATTCCTGATGGTCCCCGACGTAACGGTTATCAACCCGGAATCGGTAAAATATCTCCTTCTTTTTTCATTCAGGAACAAGGTGCCGGTCTTTACCTTCTCCAGAAAATATGTCGAGATGGGGTCCGCCGCCGGGCTTTACGCTGCGCCTTACGACATGGGGCTGCAGGCCGGAGAGATCGTCCAAAAAATCGTCTCCGAGAAAAACGGAAAGGTGATCAGGGCCGATGCCAGGAAGACTGTCCTGGTGATCAACAGAAAGATCATGAATAAACTTGGTATCAGGATCCGGGGCGAGGTCCTGGGCAGGGCGGAATATGCCGACTAAGAGTTTCAGAAAGAGTTTCGGGTTCAAGGTCTTCAGGTCCTTTGCGCTCTCGATCCTGGTCGTGGCGATCGTCCTTTCGGCGTTGCTCGTCTATTACCAAAACAGCATGGTGAAAAAGGACCTCTATAAGGAGGGCACGATGCTCGCCGACATGCTTGCCTACAGCATCAGGACATGGGTCTTCGCCGAAAACAAGGACATGCTGAAGGACGCGGTGCAGGGGGTCATGGGCCAGAAAAATGTTGTGGCGGTAGTGGTATACAATGCCGATAGGCAGGTCCTGATCATCGAGAAGAAACAGTCTGCCGACAAGAAGGACCCCTTTGGAAATGATCCTGCGGCCGCGGGGAAAATGCGGATGGAACAGGCCGGCATTATTCCGAAGACAGCCGAAAGAGAAGGGACGATAGGGTTCCTGTCGCCTGTCGTGCTCGAGACGTACAAGAACATGGAAGAGGCCATTTACTTCGAAGAGTCGCCCAAACAGAGCGTGCAGCACGTTATAGGATACGTGGAGGTTGTTCTCGACAAGGGGGTGCTCAGGACCGAGATGAGGTCGATCCTCATCCGGAACGCCGTGGCCACCCTGCTGTTCTTGCTCGCCGGCAGCGTCGCGATTTACATCGCGGTGAGGAGGCTGATGCGTCCGCTGACGAACCTTGCCGCTTCTGTGCGGTCCCTCGGCAGGGGAGAGACCGTTGCGCAGGTGCCGGTCGAGTCGATGGACGAGATAGGCAGGCTCGCTACGGATTTCAACACGATGTCCGACAACCTGAAAAAGAGGGAGGCGGAAAAGGAGTTGCTCGAGGAAAAACTCAGGTATGCCCAGAAAATGGAAGCGGTAGGCACACTGGCGCGAGGGATCGCTCACGACTTTAACAACATCCTTGCGACCCTGCGGGGCTCGATCTACCTCATCGACAAAAAATTGCCCGCTCATGACGAACTCCGCCAGTATACGCGGCAGGTCCACGGTTCCATCGCTAGGGCACAGAACCTCATACGGGGGCTCCTCACCTTCAGCAGGACGCAGCGCATCAATTTCCGGCCGGCGGACCTGGGCGGCATCATCAGGAGATTACAGCCGATGCTCACGAACATGGCCGGAGAGGGCGTGCATCTGAAGGTTTCGCTGCCGGAGGGGCCGGTCATGGCGATGAGCGACAGTGTTCAGCTGGAACAGATCCTCATGAACCTCTGCGCCAACGGCCGCGACGCGATGCCCGACGGCGGAGTGCTGTCGATCTCGGTGGAGATGGTCACGGTCGGGTCTGAGGCCGGCAGGCAATACCCGCCGGCGCCCGGCAGGTACGCAGTGATGTCCGTGCGGGACACTGGCCCGGGTATGGACGAGAAGACGAGAGAGAGGATATTCGAGCCGTATTTCACGACAAAAGACGTGGGCAAGGGGACCGGTCTCGGCCTTGCAATCGTCTACGGCATCGTCAAACAGCATAGAGGTTGGATATGGGTGGAGTCCGAGAAAGGGGAGGGTACGATATTCAGGGTCTATCTTCCTTTGCTCGAAAAAAATGAGGAAGATATGGAAAATAAGAGTAGATAGAATTTACCGCGAGGTGCTGATGCATGGATAAAGTGCTGCTGGTTGACGATGAGAAGGACCTGCGGGCGATCGTCAGACAGGTGTTGAAGGAAGAGGGTTTCTCGGTCATCGAGGCGGAGGACGGCCTGCAGGCGGTCAGGCTCTTCAGGAAAGAGCCCCCGGACGTGGTGCTGCTCGATCTGAATATGCCTCATATGGACGGCCTCGACGCGATGCGGGAACTCAGGAGGATGGGTCCCGGCGTCCCTATCATAATCCTCACCGCACATGGCGACATCCCTACTGCCGTCGATGCCATAAAAAACGGTGTCTATGACTTCATGGTGAAGCCTCCTGAATTCGACAGGCTTGTCATCACGCTCCGCAGGGCGATCGAGACACGGCGGCTGGAAAAAGAAGTTGTGAAGGCCCAGACGGCCCTGAAGTCTTCCCTCGAGCACCAGCTCGGCAGGAGCGACGCCATGAAAACCGTGATAAAACAGGTCAACCAGGTGGCAGGGACCGAGTTCTCGGTCATTATCCAGGGCGAGACAGGGACCGGCAAGTCGGTGGTGGCGGCGGCTATTCATAGCCTCAGCGGGAGGTCGGAGAGGCCCTTCATGAGTGTGGACATAGGTCTGATCCCGGACCTTCTTGTGGAGAGCGAGCTGTTCGGGTACAAGAAAGGGGCCTTTACCGGCGCGGAGAAGGACAAGTCCGGGTATTTCGAGGCCGCGCATGGCGGTACACTCTTCCTCGATGAACTCGAGAATATGTCGGCTCACGTCCAGGCGAAGCTCCTCAGCGTCATAGAGAAGAAGAAGATATATCCACTGGGAGGCACAGGCGAAGTGGATGTCGACATCCGGATCATCGCAGCGACCAACAGGGACATCAGGGAGGGCGTCGAAAAGAAAGAGTTCAGGGAAGACCTCTATTACCGCCTCGGGGAATTCATTGTGAGCCTGCCGCCGCTCAGAGAGAGGGTGGAAGATATCCCCTTTTTCGCCCAGAAGTTTCTTTTCGATGCGGCATCTGAACTGAACAAGCAGATCAAGGAGATCTCCGGAGACGCCCTCGGTACTCTTATCAAACACCCATGGCCCGGAAACCTGCGGGAGCTTAAGAACATGATGAGGAGGGCCGCCTTGCACACGGAGGGAGACGTGATCGGCTGGTCCTGCATTGAGACGCTGATGAGCCAGAAGTCCAGGGACCGGTTTACGTATCCGGTCATGTCGGTCAAGGAGGCGGTAAAGGACCTCGAAAAAAGGATGATCGTAGAGGCGCTTGCGAGGACCGAAGGCAATAAAACCAGGGCAGCCGAGATGCTCGAACTCAGTTATGCCACGCTCTTCGCGAAGATAAAAGAATTCGGGATAAAATAGCCGCTACCTCCGGGTCATAGTTCTTTTTCCGTCATGCTCGAGGTTCTCAGTCGGGCATCCATGTTTTCTTAAGAATGGATTCCCGCCTAAAGACTGCGGGAATGACGGCCTAAATACACATACTTTATGCAACGTTAGGGTTAATTGTCTGATTTTTTTATAGTGCCCCTCTAATATCTTTATGCCCCCGGTCCGCGGAAGATTATTCCCCGGGAAAAAATCCTTTAAAGCCCATGGCTTTTGCTGTCCCTGAATTTTGGCCCGCTCTTTGCTATTGCTTCCATAGCGGAAGATTCAAATACACCGGCACAGAGGGGATATGAAATACGGACCGGGCGGCTGTGACGGAGATTTGCTGCATCTTCTTTCCCCCAGGGAAAGAGAAGTGCTTGGATGGTTGAGGATGGGCAAGACCTCGTGGGACATATCGGTGATCCTTCGCATCAGCGAGAGGACGGTGAATTATCATGTCAACAACATCATACGGAAGTTGGGCGTGGTGAACCGAATGCAGGCAGTATCCATGGCGGCGAACCTTGACACGGATGAAGGTACGTGAGGAAGTCCGGGGAAACTCAGAGAATGCGGATCGGCCAACGGTTCCGAAAAGGAGGAAATTGACAGAATGGCTGGGAGCGAGGTAATGAGCCGGGTGCAAGGCACGGAAAGGTCTGACCGGGCGATCGGCACAAAGGTGATCGATCTGCATGTTCACGTGGTGGGTGTGGGCGAATCGGGAACAGGCTGCAGGGCATCGAGGGAATTCATCTACAGCCCGACCTTCGCAGCGATGCTCATCTCTCTCAAGACAGCGCCGTTTGAAGCCGGAGACCGAAAGATACGGCAGATACTTCTCGATAGCATCGATACTTCTGAAAATGTCGATTACGCCGTTCTGCTTGCGATGGACGGAGTATATAAAAACGGCAAGTTCGTAGAGGCTGAGTCGCATCTTGTCGTCCCGAATGACTATGTGATCGGTATGACCGGAGAGAACAGACGTGCCCTTTTCGGAGCTTCGGTCCACCCGTACCGGTTGGCGGACGAAATGATCGCCGAAACGAAGCGCTGCGTCGACGAAGGGGCGGTGCTGTTCAAGTGGTCGCCGTCGGGCCAGCAGATCAATCCCGAAGACGACCGGTGTATCCCCTTTTATATTTGCCTGGCCCGGGAGGGGATCCCACTTTTTTGCCATGCCGGGACGGAATTCACGATGCGCACATCAGACTTCAGAATCAGCGGGTACAATGACCCCAGAAAACTGATACGGGCACTCGACATCGGCGTCAAGGTGATCGTAGCGCATTGTGCTTCCCCCTCAGCCGGAAGCGTTGTGCCGTCCGACCGGGGATACTTCGAAGAGCTGATGCAGATGCTGAGAGATGCGGAGTCAAGGAGATGGGAGCTTTATGCCGACGTATCGGCCTGCTGTAGTCCGTCAAGAATAGGCTACCTTGAAAGGATCGTGCGGGAGATCGAAGAAGGGAAGATAAGCCCGAAACGTTTTCTCTATGGAAGTGACTTCCCGATGCCTGCGGTGGACATCAACCTTTTTAGAAAGCCTCTGAGTTCCCATGAACTCCTTGAACATATCAAGGGGCAGGGGAACCTGCTCGATAATCATTACCGGATACTGAAGCAATTCGGAATACATGAGTCGATCTTTACGAACGCCTGCGATGTGCTGAGGCTGTAACCGCCTCGTCGGTTTTGGGGGACTGCTTTTTCCCCACGCGTTGAAGACTGGGCTGGGGCGGCGGACTGATCTGTCCTGGACGACCCTGCACCCTATGGGGATGGTGCAGGGTCCGGGATCAGGTCCGCCGCCGGGGATAACTCCCCCAGGCTGCGCCTCTCCCCCTCTTAAGATAAGAGGGGGTTAGGGGGAGTTATCTTTTCCACCATGCCCCACGGGCATTGTCCTACCCCGGATTGTATTAACCCCTTTTTTCGTTTACTATATACAATAATGGGGGCGATGGGATGAGAAGCGCTGTGAAACGGGTCCTGTTTTTTCTGTTGACGTTTGTGTTGTTGAGCGGATTTCTGTATGCCGCTGCGGTCGCCTTTGTCCCGGACGCGCGTTTTTCAGGCGGCATAGTGCACTCTACGCGTTCCAAACGCGGCGACACGCCTGACCTGCTGAATTTTACGAGAGAGAAGTTTTATTACGACATTTACTGGATCGGCATCTATGTCGGCAGCGCGGTCCTTGAGGGCGTCAATGAAAACGGCATGGTAAAGATCACTTCCCGGGCGCATTCGGCCGCCTTTCTGTCGAACTTCTACAAGGTGGAGGACTTCGCCGAGAGTAAGGTCAAAGACGGCGTGCCCTTAAACTTCAGGATCCGGCAGCACGAGGGCAGATACAGGAGCGACAAGGAGACGAAGTTCGACGTGCGTAACGGGAAGATCACCTATTTCGATTATCTGAAAGGCCTCAAGGAAGAGCACGAGGGAAAGCGGGGTGTGTTCTGGGACGTGATCTCCGGTTTTTATTTTCTCAGGACGAAGGGGATGGAACTGGAAAAGACGATCTTCATCAATATATTCGACAGCAACAAGTTCCTCAACGCAGAGGTGAATGTGCTCGGGAAAGAGAAGATACATTTCGAGGGGAAAGGGGAGATAGAGGCGATCGTGGTGAAGCCGATCCTTAAGTCCGACGGTCTTTTCCAGAACAAGGGCGACATCCGCATCTGGCTTTCTAACGATGGGAACAGATTCCCGATAAGGGTGGAGACAAAGGTGCCTATCGGCAAGGTCGTGGCCGAACTGAAAAAAGTCGAAACCGAAAAATAGTCTTTTTCCAGTCTACGGCATGCGGCAAAGATGCAGGGCAGGGACGCTGAAAAAGTCTTGCAATACGACAAACTTTGTTTTGATTTACATAAGTGATAAACGATTACGCATAATGTCATGCATATGGGTTGATGGGTTACATCCGGTGCAGATAAGGGTGTCGCAGGCAATCCATTTTTCATCGACCTCTGCCCTGCATTGGAGACCGCCGTTAAGCGGCAATCATTCTTTGCGTGGCCTGACGCGCGTGCCGTCATTGATAGAGTCGTCGGGATGCGCGATCACTTCCTCGCCTTCCGAGAGACCTGAAACAATCTCGGCAGCAAGCCCGGTTCTGTGCCCTACCTGAACAGGCCGCAGGCGCGCCTTCCCGTTATGCACTGCGAAGACTTCCCACTCGTCGCCTTTCCTGAAAAGGGAACTGGCAGGGACCTGCAATACGTCCTTCCCCTCCCATATCACGAAACGGGCCTCGACGCGATATCCATCGCCGAGTCGCTGCCAGCTTTCGGGCGGGGCAGTGATATCTGCGATGACGAGGGTCCGCTGTTCCTCGACGCCTAGACTCGAGATCTTCGTG
The DNA here is from genome assembly GCA_021811105.1 of Nitrospirota bacterium. Taxonomy (GTDB): domain Bacteria; phylum Nitrospirota; class Thermodesulfovibrionia; order Thermodesulfovibrionales; family UBA6898; genus Sulfobium. The sequence continues at coordinate 91,641 of JAJZPM010000005.1, forward strand.
AAGCCCGCCGGCTCGACGACCCTCACCCGTCCCGAGAGGTTCGCATCGCCCCCCCAGCGTTCGAAGAGCACGGCCATGCCGGGTTTTATTTTGACCGCGTCTTCAGAGAGGACCTCTACTTTCACCTCAAGTGCGGCTGGGTTGCCTATGTCGATCAGAGGGTCTCCGGAGTTTACCGTGCCCTCGCTCTCGTGATAGACCTTTAATACGTGGCCTGCCGCGGGAGCGCGCACGAATACGACTTTACCACGATTCACTGCCTGCTCTGCAGCGGAGTACCCGAGCGAGGTCCGTGCCTTGTCCAGGTCGAACTGCGCCGACCTGGCGGCCGAACGTGCAGCATGGAGGTCCGCATCCGTCCTTTTCGCCTGTGCCTCGGACTGGTCCATAGAATCCTTCGAGATGTAACCGGACTTATAAAGTTTTGTCGCGCGTACGGCGTTTGCGTTCGCATATTCCGCATCCGCGGCCCGGGCCCGGACGGCCTCCTCGGCCGCTTTCAGCGTCGCCTCGGCAGCCGAGACCGCGGCCTCCGCAGCCGCCCGGCTCCGCGGATCTAGGACAGCTGACCTCTGGGACTCGAGCTCGGCCAGCACCTCTCCTTTTTTTACCGGATCGCCTACATCCAGTTCGACCCTTCTCAGGTAACCGGCGACAGGCGCGGAGATGACGTAGCGGTCTTTCACCCTGGTCTTCCCTTCTTCCTCTACCGTGACCATCATCCGGCCGCGCGTTGTCTTCGCGATGTCCACAGTCACCGGTTTCGGCAAGAAGCCGAAGACGATCGCGAATATAACGAGCGCCGCGATACCGATGACAACGATCCATCTGTTCCTGCTCATGATGGTCTACTCCCTTGCCTTAAGCACCGCCACGAGGTCGAGGTGGTCGAGCCGGTGGCGCACAATGAGCCCCGAGAGACAGGCGGAGACCACCACCACTGCGGCGGCAAGAGAATAGGTGACCTGTTCTACGACCGCCGGCACTCTGAAAAGGTCGGAGCTGATCGCCCCTGCGATGTAAGAAGCGATCCCCCGTCCTACGAGCATTCCAACAGGGATCGAGGCGATTGTCATCAGCCCGAGTTCCCCCAGGAAGATATACGAGATCTCTGCGCGCGTATAGCCGAGCACCCGCAGGCTTGCGAGTTCCCGGCTCCGCTCCGACAGCGCGATCCGCGCGCTGTTATAGACGACGCCGAATGCGATTGTGCCTCCCAGAATCGTGGCGACAAAGGTGAAGAAGAGGAGCGCCTCGGCCTGGGTGTCGTAGAAATTCCTGATCTCTTCCTTTCTGATGACAGCACCTGCGACCCGCGGCATGTTGACAAGAGTGTTATATAGCCTTGCGCGATAGCGGGAATCCACGGCAAGATAGGCCCCGGAGATCGCATCTCCTTCCTTCATGAGGCGGTTGAGGGCATGAATATCCATGTAGCCCTGCAGGCCTATATACTGTTTTACGAGCCCGGCCACCGGGACCTGTCGGACGGGCCTGTTCCCTTCGAGCACTTCGACGGTGAGCATGTTCCCGGGCTTAATGCCCAGAATTGCACCGAGATAGTCATTGAGCACGATGCCGTCCTGCGGAAGGCTGATCGGATGCAGGCTGCTGTCGAGGGGGGTGCTGAGGGAGTTCCCCGGCTCGATGCCCTGGATGGAGGTGCGATAACTGCGGTGCCCGAACCTTAGCCGTGCAGGCACGGACCTGAAGACCTCAGCCTGCGTCACCCCCTGCAGGCCCTTCAATTCACAGACCGCCTTTTTCGACGTGGGATCGGTAAACGTCACCGTAAGGTCCTCATTCTGCGAGCGTTTGAACTGCACATCCACCATAAAGTCGACTGCGTCTTTCGAAAAAGTCGCTGCAATCATGATAGCACAGGAAAGCGAGATCCCGGCAATCGTCAGCAAAGACCTCAGGGGCCTTCTGCCGATGTTCCGCAGGATCATCCGTGTCGGCTGCGCCAGGAACCTGCCGATGCCGAGTTGCTCCACTGCGGACCGGCGGTATTGCGCGGGCGGCTCGGGCCGCATCGCCTCCGCCGGCGGGAGCGTTGCGGCCCTGTATACCGAAAATATCGTGCCTGCCAGGGTGGCGGAGGCGGTGATGAAGGCGGCGGAAAGAGCGACAGACGGCCTGAGTTCGAAGACGAGATACGGGAAACGGTAGAACTCCATGTATACGCCGCCGAGCCCCTCCCCGAGCCTGATGCCTGCGGCGAGTCCTCCTGCAATTCCGAGAAGCACGATGAGCAGCACCATCTTTGCATAATGGACCCCGATGGCGCGGTTTCCGTACCCGAAGGCCTTCAGGATCGCGATCTGGTCACGCTGGATGCCGACGGTCCTGCTGACAACGACGTTCAACAGAAACGCCGAGACAGCGATGAAGATCGTCGGGAATATCTCGGCGCTCCTCTGGAGCTGTTTGAACTCTTCGCTCAGGAAGCGGTGAGAGATCTGGTCCTTCCTGCCATAGGCACCGAGACCACCGTAGCGGTCGAGGAGCGCGTCGAGCATGACGATCACGTCCTCCGCATTCGCGCCGCGCAAGAGGGTCAGCACCACGTCATTGAACGCCCCCTTCATGTTGTAGGCGGTACCGAGAGCGTCACGCCCCATCCAGAGGATCGCATAGCGTCTGTAATCCGGACTGATCGCACCGGGCCTGGACTGGAGCACGAACTCCGGTGACAAGGCCGTGCCTACGATGACGAGCGTCTTCCATTTGCCGTTGATGATCGCGCCGAAGGTGTCGCCGGGGGAGAGATGATGTGCTTCTGCGAATGCCTCGCTTACAAGCGCCTCGTTGTCTCTATAAGGCTCGACCATCCTGCCCTTTCTGATGTATGGTATGTTCAGCAGCGGGTCGCCGATGTCCGGCAGAGAGACTATCCGGGCGGTCACCGGTTCCGGGAAGCCTCTGATGTCGAGCTTCACGTCGGCGGCAACGCGGGTCTCCACGGTTTCCACACCGGGTATTTCCGCGATCCTCTCCTTAAGGCTGTCGGGCGCCCGTTTCAGCGAAGAGAATACCTCGGCAAAGCGATTGTCGCGGTAGAACCTGTCCCTTGTCACGTTCAGCGAGTCCATCGTGCCTATCAGCATCACATAGGTCGCAACACCGCTTACGATGACAAGGACGATGGCAAGGGCCTGTCCCTTCATCTTCCAGAGGTCACGCAGGAGTTTGCGGTCGAGCATCGTGAACGACTTCACCAGTGGAGTTCTCCCGGTCTCTTTTTCACCGCGGTTGTGGTGATTTCCGATATCCGGCCGTCGCTCAGATGGATTACACGGTCGGACATCCCGGCGATGTCGGCGTTATGGGTGATGATGACCGTGGTCGTACCTAGCTCACGGTTTGCCCTTTCAAGCGCCTCTAATACCTTGATCCCGGTCGAAGAATCAAGGGCGCCCGTGGGTTCATCACAGAGGAGGACGTCCGGGTTCTTCGAGACTGCCCGCGCGATCGCCACACGCTGCTGCTCCCCGCCCGACATCTGGGCTGGAAAGTGGTCGAGCCTCTCGCCGAGCCCGACGAGACCGAGGGCGTCTTCGGGCCTCATCGGCTTTTTTGCGATGTCCGTGACGACTGCGACATTCTCGCGGGCGGTCAGGCTCGGAATAAGGTTATAGAACTGGAAGACGAAGCCGACGTGATACCGGCGGTATTCGGTAAGTTCGCGCTCATTCGCCGTGGTGAGGTCTTTTCCCCTATAGGTCACGACTCCCTCCGACGCGGTGTCCAGGCCGCCAAGTATATTGAGGAGCGTGGATTTTCCGCTGCCCGAAGGGCCGAGCAGAACGACGAGTTCTCCCGCAGAGAGTTCGAGATCAATGCCGCGGAGGGCGTGCACCTGTACCTCTCCCATGCGGTAGAGTTTTTTGAGGCCCTTTACTTTAAATACGACATCTTCAGATATCGGGCACCTCCGGGCCGGCCGTGATGAACGCGTCCATGCTATAGCTATAGTATGCCATTACCGGAAGAGTAAATGTCGCCCTAATATTGCATAAATCAGGACAATGAAGAAGGCGGATGTGATGCGAAAAAGTCCATAATCAGTCCTCCTCGGGCGGATCCGCCGTGTGCGGACGGCTCCGCATAGCCCCCGGGTGTTGCCGGCCAACCCTTTCCAGAAGTTACTAAGAAGTTCATAAGTATGAAGACATTCTATTATAAAATCCCTCCTAACCTCCCTTTGCTAAAGGGAGGAAGGTTGCCCCTCTTTGGAGTAACGCCCTCCCGAAAGCATTCGGGACACCCCTCTTAAGATAAGAGGGGGAAGGGGGAGTTATGATACCGGAGAGGGGTGCGGGGAGATTTTACATTCAATGTTCTTTTACCTATGCACCAATTAATAATTATTGCAGAAGCTGCGTTTACGTGAATCAAAATCTGATCCTGCCGCTTTTATGGCTTTTTCCAGCATGTCCGCCTCTGTCTTATAAAATGAGGGGCTACCTTTGTCTATCAAACGCCTCGGCGACGCTTTTATGGACGATCATGCCCCGGTAGGTATTGAGCGCGCTCCTTAGCGAAGGGTCTTCGCTGACCGCCTTTTCGACCCCCAGGTTCGCGATTGTCTTTATGTACGGCAGCGTCGCGTTCGTGAGCGCGATCGTGGAGGTCCGCGGGAAGGCGCCGGGCATGTTGGCGACCGCGTAATGTATGACGCCGTCGACGGTGTAAACGGGATTGTCGTGGGTAGTCGGCTTGGAAGTCTCGGTGCAGCCGCCCTGGTCCACCGAGACATCGACAATCACCGCCCCTTTTTTCATCGACCGGAGCATGTCTCTCGTGATCAGCACCGGCGTCCTGCCGCCGGGCACGAGCACCGCGCCTATCACTATGTCGGCATCCCTGATCTCTTCAGCCACGTCATGCGCTGTCACAGGGAGTGTATGGATCCTCCCCATGAACAGCTCATCGAGCCTCTGAAGTTTATCAGTCCCCTTGCTGATGACGACCGTATCCATCCCGAGGCCGATGCAGACCCTCGCCGCGTTGCCGCCCACGACACCCGCCCCGAGGATGAGCGCCTTTGCCGGCCTGACCCCGGCGACCCCGGTCGCCAATACCCCTGTACCTCCGTGGATCATCTGAAGGTAATAGACACCCATGAGCGGCGCCATCCTGCCGGCCACTTCGCTCATGGGGGAAAGGAGCGGGAGGCCCCCCTCTTTTTCGAGGGTCTCATATCCTATTGCGGCAATTTCCTTCTCCAGAAGAAACTCGGTGAGGCTTCTGTTCGGCGCTAGATGGAGGTACGTGAAGATCGCCTGTCCGGTCCTCAAAAGACCGTATTCCTCCGGCAGCGGCTCTTTTACTTTGACGATGAGGTCGGACTTTTGGAAGAGGATGTTTCTCTCAACGACGTCTGCGTCGGCATCGAGATATTCATCATCCCGGAACCCGCTTCCTGCCCCTGCATCCTTTTCGACCAGCACGGTGTGGCCCGAACTTTTGAGCTCCTTCACCCCGGAAGGTACGATGCCGACCCTGTATTCCTCTTTTTTTATTTCCTTCGGGACCCCGATTATCATCTTCATTCGAAATAGGAGAGGATCTCAGCCTTTTTCTTCTTGGTCAGGTTCGCCGAAACGTTCTTTGCAAGCCTCGCCTTTGCCCAGGAAGAGAGCTTCTCGACGATGCGGCCGTTGATCCCGGCCGGGGCCGCAAGATACCATTCCGTACCGTTTTCTTTCAGGAGTATCTTTTCGATATCTCCCGCGATGCACTTAACCATCTTCTTCTCGGCCTCGAGTTCGATGTTGTGAGTTTCACCGTTTCCCGTCGCCGTCCCGCCCTTGCCCCCCATAAGCCCGAACTTCCCGTTGGCGTCGCTGTATTTCTCGGATAATTTGCCGTGCGCCTCGGTGGAATCATAGCTCTCGATCAGTTCCAGATGCGGGCTTTCCAAGGGTTTCTGTGTTACGCCGTACGCCTTGAAATGACCCAAGTCTACTGCGATTATTATCCTGTCCATAGGGCCCCTTTCTTTCAAGATTACTTTTTTTAGTTCGGTCTCCTCAGTTCCATTGTATCCGTTTATGGACAGCTTGCAAAGAGGAAAAAGTGACGCCTGTGGGTGGGCGCTAAAAAAAAGTACTTCATCAGGAAATCACTTCCGAATTTGGGGATAAGATGCTACAATTACAGCATGGCGGAAAAGGAAGACCCTAACGTAAAGGAGAACATCTCGGAAAAACTGAAAAACCCGCAGTGGCGGATGGGGATCGTTATCGTCCTCGTTTTTCTGGTCATGCTTATCTGGAGCCAGTATTTCGCCCCTTCCGGGCCGCAACAGTACGACGTAAGCTACACCCGGTTCATCGATCAGCTCAACGCCGGAAACATCAAATCTGTCTCTATAAAAAAGCTCCAGGTGACGGGCGAGTTCATCAAGGGGGTAGATATCACGTACCCTGGAGAAAAGAAACCCGTGACGGTCAAGGATTTCCGGACCTATCTGCCGTCTTTTCAGGGGGAGGGGCTTCTTGCGGAGCTCGAAAAAAAGAACGTGACGATCACCGTCGAGCCGGAGGAGGGGAGGTCGCTCTTTTGGCAGTTCGTCATCGGCATCCTCCCGTGGGTGGTGATCATCGGGGTCTGGGTGCTGATCATGAGGAGGGCGCAGCACCAGATACAGGGCGGTCCCGGGGGACTTTTCACCTTCGGGGCGAGCAAGGCGAAGCTCTTCGACGCGAAAAAGCCGAGCGTCACCTTTCAGGACGTAGCGGGGATGGACAACGTGAAACAGGAGCTCCGTGAGACCATCGAGTATCTGAAGGACCCTTCGAAATACGCACAGATCGGGGCGAATGTCCCGAAGGGTGTGCTTCTGGTCGGACCGCCGGGGACCGGCAAGACGCTTCTTGCCCGCGCCACCGCAGGCGAGGCCGGTGTGCCTTTTTACAGCATCAGCGCGTCGGAGTTTATCGAAATGTTCGTCGGCGTCGGTGCCTCGCGCGTGAGGGACATGTTCCAGAAGGCAAAAGCGTCTCACCCAAGCATCATCTTCATCGATGAGATCGACGCGGTCGGCCGTACGCGCGGGGCAGGGCTCGGTGGTGGACACGACGAAAGGGAACAGACCCTTAACCAGCTCCTGAGCGAGATGGACGGCTTCGACCCCCATGAGGAGGTGATCGTTATTGCGGCAACCAACAGGCCCGACGTGCTCGATCCGGCGCTTCTGAGACCCGGACGTTTCGATAGACATATCGTGGTCGACAGGCCGGGGTGGAAGGAACGGAGGGCGATCCTTCAGATCCACGTGAGGGACAAGATCATGTCGGACGACGTGGACCTCGAGACGATCGCGAAGGGCACGCCCGGTATGACCGGCGCGGACCTCGAAAACCTTGCGAACGAGGCGGCACTCGTGGCCTTGCGGAAGAAGAAGGAAAAAGTGGAGATGAGCGATTTCGAGGAGGCGAAGGATATCATCCTTATGGGCTCCGAGCGGGAGGAGACAATCAGCGATTTCGAGAAGAAGATCACCGCCTACCACGAGGCCGGCCATACCCTTGTCGCGCGGGAGCTGCCGGGCACCGACCCTATCTATAAGGTGAGCATCATCCCCCGCGGCATGGCGATGGGCGTGACGCAGCTTCTTCCGGAGGAGGACAGGCATTATTATCCGAAGGCGTATCTCGTGAACAGGCTCTGCGTGGCGCTCGGCGGCAGGAACGCCGAGAAGCTGGTCTTCAACGACGTCAGCAGCGGCGCACAGAACGACCTGAAGGATGCGACGTCGCTCGCCGAAAAGATGGTCGCACAATGGGGCATGAGCGACAAGGTCGGTCCGGTGAACCTAGGCAGGGGCGAGGAGCACCCGTTTCTCGGACGCGAGCTCTCGATGCCGAAGCGCTACAGCGAAGAGATGGCCTGGATCATGGACCAGGAGATCCAGAAGCTGATCAACGAGGCCGATGCGAAGGCACGGGAGATCCTTTCCGGAAACAGGCCGGTGCTCGACGCGCTCGCCGAGGCGCTCATGAAGGAAGAGGTCCTCGAAAAAGGACAGATCGAAAAGATCATCAAAGAAGCGAAGGGAAACGGCTCGCCTCCGGCCGGCAGCTAAGCGTCAATTAACCTTTTCAGTTCCGAAGCAAAAGCATCGCCCCGGGCAGGGGAAATATCCACTTTGCACTGAAAACGCGTGCAAATAGCAGCTTCTTGAAAATCTGCAGGAGTCGCAGTGTTCGATGACTACTGAGTACCCTCCTAATCAGCAAAAAATGGTATGTTCATTTGCCGCTATAGTTGACAGGAGTCCGCAGGGATGACGATCCAGAGAGTTCTGTGGGCTACAAGTAGAAAAAGTTGCAAGGCTAACATCCCACAGGGCTCTTGACAGTGTGGCCTTTAATGGGTGACCCCGCATCCCCTGATTATGGGCTGCAGACAGTCACATATATGGGTATCGGAGTGACCTTGGTCTGAGCAGTTTGCTGAGTCAGGTCGAATGTCATCCTCGTTATCGTACTCGTACCACCCGTCTCGAAGTTCAGCACAAGATGACTTACCGTGAAGGATGTGTTAGTGGAATTGACCAGGGAAGAAACCAACGTTGCAACAAAGGTGTTTCCATCGATCATCCCAGTTCCACTTATTGGCTCATCCAGCCCTGGTGCGCCACTACCATTCAATACAAAGTGGCCACTACCATAGTTTAGAATGCCTAGTTTCATAAGCAAAACTGGCGGCATCCCCATAACGCCCGGCGTAGCTTCCCATATACAAGCTTCTCCGAGATAGCTCACTTCAGCGTGAGCATATGTAGAGGTGTAAAAAGATAAGCACACCAATAGAGCCAGCATCAATAACATTTTCTTGCTATTCTTTGTTTTCATCTTTCTTCTCCTTTTCATAATGATGTGCTTCAATTCCTCATCATCAAAGAGGGCGAGGTCTTACTCGCCCTCCTTTCACCGCCGGTCAAACCCGCTCAAGGCACAATTGTCGACATATAAATATCGCCAATACCCGAAGTAACAGGAATACCTACCCATGCGGGAAAATAGTTATTCACGTTTGAGATAGTCTGGTCCCAGATGTCCTGGTAATCGCCGATAAAGCATGGATACTGGGTATATCTTGTAGGATCAGATTGGAAAGTGCTCACTCGCGTATTGCCTTGGAGAAGCCTTCCCGTCGAATCGATACGAGACATATATTCATAGTACCTAATATTGTTGGTGTCGTCTCTCTTGTCGTAGAAGGTCACAGTTAGGCTTCCGGTCAGGTCGAAATCAAGAGCCGGCAGGAATTGGTCGTTTGAGGCTGCGTCACTGATCTTAACCTTGCTTTGCCATCCGGAGGGTGATTTGGCAGTGTAATAAACATCTGTGGTACAGCCCGAGGAGCCCGGAGGAAGACTATTACAATTGGAAGGACTCCCTTGTTGCCATTCGTGCCAGACTACGGATATCTTATTGGCAACCCAATTGAAGCGAGCCATTGATAACGAGGGAGCCCGAATGCCATTATTGGAGCCGCTGCATTTGAGAAAACCATATTCCTGTGACCCGCTGTAGTGTGGGAAGACCAGATTTCCGCTAACCGCGATTTCGGGCGCACTCCAGGTTGAACCCGTGTCCTTAGAAGTGGACATGTAGATAGTGTTATTGCTGAAATCCGTCCACAACACGTATACGTACCCACTATAATAATCTACTAAAACCTGGACTCCGTTTATTACATCTTGACTTGAAAACGGGACTGTAGTCTGCGGAAATGTAACTCCTCCGTCTATACTTCTGCTGACGCCAATATACGTAGTAGGCGGGTATGTTCCGCCATAAATATATACATACGTTGCGTAAACGTAGCCAAGATCAGAGCCTCTGTGCCAGGAAACATCAATTGCCGGTTTGTCGAAGGTGGACGTTGAATCACTCGGATTAGAGATTACGATTGTTGGTTGAGACCAGGAACGCCCGCCGTCGTCACTATGCCATACGGCAATACCATTTGGGGGGGCTTGGTTGGGATTATAAATTAATCCCGTTGAGTATACTCTTCCAGGTGCGACACCGCCATTGATTGCATTCTTAGACATAAGAGGATCAGCAGAGTATTGATAACCAGGCGGCATCGACAGTTGTCCGCGATAAAACGTAGAAAAGTTTGGGGTAGTGGAATAGTAAATTCCTGGCGTACCATTGGAAAGAAACTTGATATAGGTTGTCGATTTGTATATCGTACCGTTGCTGTTATATGCCATGACCGACGGTTCCACGTCTTGATTATTATCACCAGTCATATTGTATGAAGGTGAAATTGACAGAGCCGGCGCGACTTGCCCGATAGTCGGACTCGTCTCTTGAAGAGGATATTGTGGATTTGATGGTAAAAGGCCCATGTCCTTCAAATAGCTGTAATAAGGAACCCCACTCAGATAGTTAAGAATATCCGGCGCCGCGTAAGTGCTCGAAACTGGCGGTATGGGAACCACAAATGTCTCTGCAGGCTGCGGAGGAAATTCGGGCTCGATAGACGGCACATTAGATATCTCCTGCTGGTGTTCAAATTCCGGCGATGCAAAAGATAGGCCTGAAAGTAAAAGAAAAAATATCAGGAAAAGATATAGCTTTTTCATTTTGATCCCCCTTTGTTAAGGCTTAAGATTAATAAGTGGCTATCAGCCTTATCGATCCCTAACTAGAGCTATAAGTATCACCTCCATTTTCGGAGAGGCTCATGGAATGTGCATTTCAAGAGTTTAAGATTTTTCCCCCCATCTCTTGAAGGACCTGCAAAAAGCAAATACCGGTTCTATTACGGATTTCGATTAATAGACGATTTAAATCCCTCGTTCTCAATATCTCAAAAGCGAATCCGTTTGTCAAGTTAAATTTATTTAACTGTAGCGAGCAGATAAACTGTCCGTATTTGTAGCACATAAACTGTCCGGTTAAGATTGGATGGCACGGAGGTGCCATTGATGAACAGGACAGCACTACTACAGGAGGTACGGAAGATGAGATTTGAGGAAGCATATGAGGGATGTCAAAGGGGGAGATTGACGCAGGAGGCAGCGAGGCTGCTAGGAGTATGCGAGCGGACGTACCGTCGTTATCTGGTGAGATATGAGGAGCAGGGGATGGAGGGGCTTATCGATAGGCGCTTAGGTCAAATATCACACCGCAGTGCGCCTGGGAGTCACTCAATGGGGTCTTTCTTCTTGATTTTTCCCCGATACCCTCTATTCGTCACTCTTCGTTCCATCTTTTCCCCATCTTGATCCGCTATATATTTCTACCAGAATTCCACGCATTTAATCAATGGCAAAATATGCGGCTTATCAGTCAAAATATACTCACACTGACTGGTGCCGTGTAACGGTGTAATTAACTCACGCTCTTCCATTCCACCCGGCGAGCTTCTTGTCGAAACGCTGTCCGGAATGGTCTGACCCGGTGTGCGAGATCACCGCACCCGTAACTCTCGCATTACTTTTCAAAAGTTAATGGCTGAGAATGAGGAAATAAAGAAGGAGGGGCTTGCGCCCCTCCAGGGGGGAGAGAGATTTAAAAGGTTACGTCGAACGTAAGATAGATGTCGTGCGCTTTGTCGAGAGGCGGAAACATCTGTGCATTCATCGGGTTGCTCAGGTCCGACATGCTCTTGGGTTGGCCGACCCAGTTGTTGCTTCCCGTGTATTGGAAGTCGTAATACTGATAACCCAGTCTGAAGAAAGCTTTGCCGTATTTTGATATCGGTTTGTTCTTGATCTCCTGGATGACGTATGCCTCATACACGTTTCCGTGGGCGCCGAGCTTGCTCGTCCACATGTCGTCAGATGAAGGGTCGAAGGCGAGCCAGTACCGCGATCCGTAGTTGTATTCGAGTCCGATCTTCGTTCCCGTTGAAAGGAAGTCATACCGCGCGCCGAGATAGAGGGCCCCGCCGGTGCGGTTTTTCCTTTCTCCTCCCGCGTCATACATCAGACCGGCGACCGGCAGCAGTCCTCCCGGGACGCCCGGGGCTACGACGGTCAACATGTTGTCGTTCGGATGGGTGGTGCTCAGGGCGCCGCTCGCAAAGAGATTGAGGTTTCCGAGGACCTTGCCCATGACCGTGATGCCGTACTGGTCGACATCGCCAAGGTTTACGTTCGGCCCGAATCCGAAGTTCGCTCCGTTTCTGAATTCGGGGAAAGCGAAGAGACTGAACGCCCTGTCCCATTGCAGTTCGACATGGAGATTGTCGGTATCGTACGGGACGACGTTGACGCCGAGGAAAGCAACGTCCTGGAGGCCGTTGTTCGGCCTGAATCCGCTGTCGAATCCCTTGCCGTAGCAGACCTTGGCATATGCGCCCGGCAGTGCCTCGATGTCGGGGGCCACACCTATCGTGGCTCCGTCAAAGGCGTAGTCTATGAGAAGACCCGGCACGCCGGCGCTCCCTCCCCTTTCGATATTCTCCCTGAGATTTGTCGGGACGCCGGCGGTAGACGGCCTCCTCCCTACCGAAAACCATATCGGAAGATTGCCGATGTTGGACCATGTCGCAAACGCCTGGTCGACTCTCAGGATGTTGTCCTCAGGGATATGTCCGACGTTGCCGTCGAAGATGAAGAACTTGTCGGCAAAAAATGCGCTTGTCGGACCGGCTATAGGATCTGCGGTCTCATGCCCCCAGACCTTGTACATCAGCAGTCTTGCCTTTACCGTGATGTCTTCGGTCGCCCGCGCCTTCAGGTTGAGGCCGAAGCGGTTTGTCATAAGTGCGTCGTTCTTTACATCATGGCCCTGGACCGCTATTGCGGTCGGCGGCCCTGCGGGAAGGCCCATGGCTGCGGGGTTCGGCACGAACTGGAAGTAATCATGGACCGTGCCTTTCAGATAGTCATACCTGCCCCGGTAGTCGCCGCCGATCTCCAGCCAGCTGGGTTTTGCCGCTTTTTCGGCTGTCTTTTCGACCTTTGATACTTTTGCGGCAGTTGCGGTCTCTTTCTTCTGCATCTCCTGCATCTGCTGCTTAAGGGTCTCGAGTTCCTTGGTCATCTCCTCTATCTTCTTCATGATCTCCGCCTGGTCCGCCCCCAGGGCAGGGAGAGGGAGAAGAAGACTAAGTGAGAGGAGCACTGCTAAAAAAACCTTCATACGAACACCTCCTTCTAAAGTATTTATCTCGTTGTTGCATTAAGGAGAAGGCGAACATGCTGAAAAAGTCCATAAATTCGGCAAATATCTGTTGTGATTCACGTAAACGCAGCTTTAACCCCGGGTGACATTCGGGAAAAGGTTTGTCGACACATGCGGGGACTATGCGGTGCCTCAGATTATGGACCTTCTTCAGCACATCCGCCACTCTCTTTCATGATGCCATGCAACGTTAGGGCTTAGTATCGCTGTCTGCTCAGCAGCCGGGTTTGGTGCCCTTGAAATCGCTGTTGAGCTTGATCACGTTTTTCCCGCCTTCCACGACGTACTTGATCTTCACCTCGTCTCCCTTGAAGAGCCGGTCGTCCAGCTTCTGAAGCGCCTTCTCGTTTTCGATGATGAAGGTCATGTCCTTGCCGTCGTCCATTGTCACTACGACGGTCTTATTGTCGATGTCATAGTCCTTGATCTTGCCCTTTACGGAGATCTTCTCCTCCGCAAAGGCCACGCCTGCAATCATCGATACGCAGAGCATCGCGATCACTATCACCGAAACTGCCTTTGCAATCCTCATCCCGAATTCCTCCTTTTTTTTTGGAAAGGGGAGGGTCCCTCCCCTTTCGGATTGATAATTACTTTTGCGCGCTGACGCGGGTATCAGACGTTTTGGCCGGCGTGGCCACATTCGTCTCGAACCTTCCGCCGACCCTCATGGGGTCGCCCGCGTATCCGAGTGCCTTCCAGTCAAGCCTCTTGTCCCTGCCGAAGTGGCAGTCGCTGCACTTGAGGGCCTTTTCCTTCGGAACGACCTCATGGTTTATGCTTCCGTAAAAGGCGGTCGAGACGAACTCGAAGTTCCCGCTATAGGGAAGACCCGACGCCTTGGCGCCGTCGATGAGCGCCTTCTGCCAGTTATAATGAGTCCAGAGGCCTCCGTAGTTCTGGAAGATCGACAGATACTTATATTTCGAATCCATCGGCTGTTTTCCCCTGTGCACCTTGAAGGGGAATATCTTGGCGTTCGGGTCCTTGATGGATCCGACCGGTTTCGAAATCAAGACCGTCTGCGACGGGTCCTTGATTACCTGGCCTTTCAGATACCGTTCGGTTTTTCCGTCGTACCATGCATATTCCGGCACAACATTCATGTCCCATACAAATGAGCCTTTATGTTTTGCGTAAGTCTCTTTGCCGAACTTTTCCTCGGGTTCGATGTCCTTGCCGACCTGCGACCAGTCCCAGCTCATCTTCGTCGCCTGGCCTTTTGCAAAGAGAGGAATATGGCAGGTTTGGCAGGCTACAGTCTTTGTGTGTCTGTCAAGGGTCTTGCGCTCTGCGGAATCTCTATGCGGCTCCCTGTGGCAGTCCTCACAGCTCACCCTGCCGTCGTTCGTGGCGAGAAATGTTGAAGCTCCAGCGATCCTGTGCTCTTTTGAGACATGACATGCCTGACAGGTCATGTCGGCCGGACCACCCATATGGACGTCGTGGTCCTTTGTCGGCTTGATGAGCGTGGAGTCGAGGTCGCCGTGTTTGACCGCATCGCCGCCCCCCCCGAAAAAGTGGCAGACGCCGCAATTACTGCGGTCAGGGAGGTTCACGCTCTTGGCTGCCCGGACGAGGTCCATCTTGCCCTTTTCGAGAAGCACGGGATCAGGATAGCCGCCGAGCGCTTTTTTGTAGTTGCCTTCTTTGGCGTGGCATACGAGGCAGTCTATCTTCGACTTGTCGTTCAGGGGGGCCGAACTGTCCGTCCATCCGTAGCCGATATGGCATTTGGTGCAGAAAGGCCTGCTTCCGCCCTCGACGTCGGTACAAAAGTTGTTCAGGAGGTTTGCCTTGCCGTATTCTTCCTTGCTGTTTTCGAGCCCCTTCACAGTCCGCGGGACGCCTTTCCATTTCCAATGTGGGGTCTGGAGTATCTCCTCCGCCTGTTTTTCGTGGCACTGCAGACATGCCTTTGTGACATCCTCGCCTGTCTTGAACGGCCCTTTGATCAACTCATAATGGTTGACCGTGGCCGACTGCGCTGAAGTCGCGGCTATGAATAAGAATGCCGCTACTGCCGAGAGAAGCTTTTTTTTCATAACTACCTCGCTTCTGATGTTTGTATGCTGTTACAAAGTAACAGTGATTTATATGCAGGGGTTCAAGGGTATAGGGACTTTCAGAAAAGAAGAATGAGACATTACGTTCAAAATAGCGGGGTATGAAGGCAGGAAGGTTACAGCAACCTAAAGGTAGAGCTACAAAGATATATATAAAAGAAAACTTCATATCTGCTTTGATCAAAGATAACCGATTTGCAAGATAAAGTCAAGAAGATTCGAAATAACATATAAACGCAATCAGTATGCAGTTTGAAACAAAGTCATGGATAAAAAGGGGGTGTTATACGAAGCAGAGGCTTTCTATTGTTTATATAATGAACTGTTAGTGGGATGGGAAAGAAGAGGGAAGACTACTGTTTGATCGAAAAAAGCGGCTCTCTGATCGACTCGCCTTTGCAGACGGGACACTTCCCGGGCTTCCTGAGCCTCTCTCTTTTGCTGAAGACAAATCCGCATTTTACGCACTCGGCAGGGACGATCATTAGCTGGTGCTCCTTCTTGGTAAGGGTCTTCCGGATGTGTTCGAGATGATCGTAGACCTCCTTTTCGGAGATCCTCACCTCGAAGGAAATATCCTTTGCCGAAGATGTCCCGTGCCCGAGCACCGACATGATCTCCTGGCGCAGGGTCTCATGCCGCTCTACAGGCACCGCCGGACCTTTTTCCTTCTTCTTCATAAAGACCTCATCAGCACATGCACAGAAGACACCTGCTTCATTCCTGTTTTGCAATTGCGAAGTGCGAAGAAGTCATAAGTGGAGCCTCCTGTTCGTCATTTACCCCGAAGCAATTTCGGGGCAGGCCGTATTCCGGAAAAGCATGGATGCCCGGATCAAGTCCAAGCATGACGGCAATTGGATCATGTGGCTTTATTAACGACTGTCTTCTTATGCTTTCAGGTTCCAGTCTAAAACGCGGCGAGGGAAAAGACAAGTGATATTTCAGCGTGGTAAAATTGATCATGAAAAGCATCCTCGGTTTTTTCATCTTCGTCGCCCTTATGGTCGGGTTTCTACTGCTCTTTCCCGGGAAGAAATATCCGCCGATTCCCGCGGATGAATTCCATAAGACGGGGCAGGACATCGCCTCATGCATGGAATGCCACGGTACCGGGAAGAAATACGCAATGAAGAAGACGCACCCTCCGAAATTCGAGTGCTTCAAGTGCCACGAATGGCCAAAGAAGGGTTGATTAACTGCCAGAGCAAAGAAGGGCGGGTGTTTCCCGCCCTTCGGAGTGGTGGTGTTTACCCTTTGTTGAGGGCCTCTTTGAGGGCCTTGCCGACCTTGAAATAGAGGACCTTCTTGCCCGGGACTTCTACGCTCTCGCCCGTCTTCGGGTTCCGTGCCTTCCTCGGGTTCCGCGTCTTCAGCCTGAAGTTGCCGAAGCCCCTGATCTCTATCTTATCACCTGACATAAGGGCCTTCTTGATACTGTCGAAGACCGTATCGACCACGATCTCCGTCTGGTTTCTCGTAAGTCCTTCGATTTTTTCCGCGACCTTTTCGATGAGAACCGATTTTGTCATATGACCTCCTTAAGGTGCATAGAGATATTTTATCTTCACCGACGGAAACACGTTCAGGATTTCCTTCGGGAATTTGTTCCTCAGGATATCGATAAAAGAGAATTTGTCTTTTTTGGTAACGACCTCCGGCTCTCCCTTGATGCCGCCGAGTTTCGCCGCGATCTTCGTCGCGTCCTCGAGCGTGCCGAGATCATTCACCAGGCCTTCCGAGACCGCCTGTTCTCCGGTGAATATCCTGCCGTCCGCGATAGCCCTGACGTCTTCGATCTTCATCTTCCTGCCCTCGGCCACCGCCCTGATGAACTGCTCATGCACATTGTCCATCACGCCCTGCAGGATTTTCCGCTCCTCTGGTTTCATCGTCCGGAATGCGGAACCGATGTCCTTATTCTTGCCGCTCTTGATCACCTCAGTCTTCACGCCGATCTTGTTCAGCAGGCCCTCGATGTTCGGGATTTCCATGATTACCCCGATCGACCCGGTCAGCGTCCCGGGGTTCGCCACGATCCTCGTAGCCGGACAGGCAATGTAGTAACCGCCGGATGCCGCCACCGACCCCATTGAGACCACGACAGCCTTGCCGGCTGCGACCTTCTTCACTTCCGAGTAGATCTCCTGAGAGGGTGCGACCGCTCCGCCGGGACTGTCGATCCTGAGGAGGACTGCCTTGACCGAGCTGTCCTTGCCGTATTCCTTGATCTCCTCCACTGCATTTTGCGAGTCGAGTATCGGTCCTTCGATCCTGACGAGCGCGATCCTGTCTCTGAGTGGTATGTTCTTTTCGAAGACTACGAGCGAGAGGCTTACCACGACCAGCAGAAGGACGAGCACGCCTATGACGATGCAGAGTTTCTTCATTCGTCCGTCCTTTTGACGTTTTTCATGCTGAGGCCGATCTTCCTCTCATCGAGGTCGATCTTAATGATCCTCGCAAAGACCGGGTCCCCTTCCTTGACCTGTTCTTCGCCCGACGGCTGGACCACTTCGGAGGAATAGATGAGCCCCTCGACCCCGCCATCGAGTTCGATGAATATCCCGAAGTCGGTCACCCTCAGCACCTTCCCCTGTACGACATCGCCGAGCCTGAAGCGGGACGGTATCACTTCGATCCACGGGTCCGGCTCGAGTTGTTTCAGCCCGAGGGACATCTTTTCGTTCTCGGCGTCGATCGCTAGGACCACCACGTCCACCTTCTGTCCCTTTTTGAGGATCTCGGAGGGATGCTTGACATGTTTTGTCCACGAAAGGTCGGAGATATGGATCAGACCGTCCACGCCCTCGGGCAGGCCGACAAAGGCGCCGAAATCTGTGAGACTCTTCACCTTGCCGGATATCTTCTGGCCTACGGCGTAATTCTCCTTTATAAGCGTCCAGGGACTCGGCTTGCACTGTCTTATACTGAGCGAGAGTTTTCTCTCCTCCCGGTCGACCTTCAGCACGACCGCCTCGACCGTCTCTCCGATGGACAGATATTTGGAAGGGTGCTTTGGCTTCGGCGTCCAGTCTATTTCCGAAATATGAACGAGTCCCTCGAGTCCGTCCTCTAACTCGACAAATGCGCCGTAATCGGTAATGCTTACGACCTTGCCCTTCACCTTCCCGCCGACGGGATATTTTTCGAGGACGCTTGACCAAGGGTCGGGCTGTTTTTGCTTGTACCCCAGCGTTATCCGTTCACTGGTCTGATCGTATTTCAGGACAACCACCTCTACCGTGTCGCCGATGGCGAAGAATTCGGAGGGATGGGTGATCCTTCCCCAGGAGATGTCGGATATATGGAGGAGCCCGTCGATCCCTCCGAGATCGACGAAGACACCGTAATCGGTGATGTTCTTTACGGTCCCTTCGAGCACCGCACCTTCCTTTATCTTTACGATGGTCTCCCCCTTCTTCCTGGCCCGTTCTTCTTCGAGGACCGCGCGACGGGAGACAATCACATTCGATCGCTTGTTGTTGATCTTCAGCACCTTAAAAAACATCTTCTGCCGCAGAAGAGCATCTACGTCTTTCGTTATCTTGATATCGACCTGAGAGCCGGGAAGGAACGCCTTGACGCCGCCGATGTCGACGGTCATTCCGCCCTTTGTCCTTTCCGTCACAACGCCCTCAACCAGCGTGCCGTCCTGTGCGGCTTTTTCGAGAACGTCCCATATCTTTATCTTGGATGCGCGCTCTTTTGAGAGGTTGAGGACCCCTTCAGAGTCCCTCATATTAACGACGTAGACCTCAATCCGGCTGCCGGGTTTCAGTTCCTTCAGCTCTTCGTCGTTGAATTCCTCGATCCGGATGACCCCCTCAGTTTTGTACCCGATGTCGACGATGACACCGTCGGGCTTGATCGCCACCACTTTTCCCGACAGAACCGCCCCTTCTTCGATGCTGTGGAAAGATTCGGCGTAGAGCTTCTCCATCTCATTGTTATTAATGTCCATTACGGGTTTCCCCTCCTCTATCTCTGATTCTTTTTTCTACCTCTATGATGAGCCAGTCGGGCGTCGAAGCCCCTGCGGTAATGCCGACCTTCTTTGCGCCGGCGAACCATTCGTCCCGGATCTCGGAAGCGGTTTCGATATGATAGGTCCTTACCGAAAGCCCCTTGCAGAGGTTTGCGAGTTGCGTCGTGTTCGCGCTATTCCTGCCTCCGACGACAACCATCACGTCTGCCTTGCGCGCCATTTCCTCGGTCTCTTTCAGCCTTAGCGCAGTGGAATTGCAGATCGTATTGTAAACCTTGACCTCCTTTGTCCGTTCGATGATCCTCGAAAGGACTTTTTTCAGGGCCTCGACAGGCTGGGTGGTCTGCACGATTATCCCTACTTTCGATCTGAGACCTTCCAGCGGGGAAAGCTCGTTCACCACCATCACGTCCTCTCCCGCGTAACTCATGAGGCCTTTTACCTCGGGATGGTCGATGTCGCCCAATATGACTACCTGATAACCATTTTCCTTAAGAAGTTTAGCATAATGCTGCGCCTTTTTCACGAAGGGACAAGTAGCGTCGATGACCCTGAAGCCGCCCGCAGATATCTTATCATAGAGCTGTTTGGGTATTCCATGCGTCCTGATGATCAGGTCCTTGATCTTCTTTCCCCCGATGTCGTCCGGCCCGATTGTGAAGATCCCCTTCAGCCTGAGCTTCTCGATGACCTGCGGATTATGGATGATGGGCCCGAGGGTAAAGACACCCCTCTTATCCTTCTCAGCGATATCGAAGGTGATATCGATCGCCCGCTTCACCCCGAAACAAAAACCCGCCCTCTTGGCGGTCTTCACGACGGGCCCAGGGTTTGCGGTCTTCTTTTTCTTCGCAGAGTCCTTCTTCATATTAGTATTGTAACGTACTTTCCGCTTTTTGCCCGTACTTTCGACTTGGTCACTATTTATTCTCTTTTATCACCCTCATGATCAGTCCGAGGACTTCTTCCCTGGTAAGTCCGGTAGAATCGATATAGCAGGCGTCGTCGGCCTTCCTCAGCGGCGCGATCTCCCTGCCCGAGTCCCGCGCGTCACGTTCGATGATCTCCTTCCGGATCTTCTCCCCGTCTGCAGCGAAGCCCTTGCCGAGGAGTTCTTCCGTGCGCCTTCTTGCCCGTTCTCCGACAGAGGCATCAAGGTAGATTTTTTTGTAGGCTTCGGGAAACACGACCGTGGTCATGTCCCGGCCCTCGGCAACGAGGTCAGCCTTTTTTGCTGCGTCCCTCTGGATGTCGAGGAGAAAGCGGCGCACGGGACTTCGCGCGGAGAAGACCGAGGCGTAATGACCCGCTTCAGAAGAGCGTATCTCCTCTGAAACGTCCGCGCTGTTCAGGATTATCCGGCCCCGGGAGAATTCGACTCTTGTCTTTTCAAGGGCCGAAGCGATCTCTTCGTCGGTTGAGTCTTCGTTGAGGCCCAGCCGGACCAGGTTCAGGGCCGTCGCCCTGTACAGGGCCCCGGTGTCGAGGTAGTCGAACCCCGTCTCCTTTGCAATAAGTTTCGCCATAGTGCTTTTCCCCGCTCCCGAAGGCCCGTCTATGGCGATTACCTTTCTTATGACGACAGCCTCTTCAGGATATCGAAAAATGCCGGGAACGATATGCCCACCGCCGATGCGCCGCGGATCGTGGTAGTGCCCTCCGCCGCAAGCGCGGCCACCGCCATCGCCATGGCGATCCGGTGGTCGCCGTGGCTTTCGACCTCTGTGCCTTTCAGCCACCCGATCCCCTTTATCCCTATCCCGTCCGGGTATTCTTCCACCCAGGCGCCCATCTTTCTCAGTTCGGAGGCCATCGCCTTTATCCTGTCCGATTCCTTCACGCGCAGCTCCGAAGCGCCGCGGACCGTCGTGAACCCTTCCGCATATGCGGCAGCGACACAGAAGACCGGGAATTCATCGATCAGCGAAGGGATGCTCTCTTCGGTGAGGTCGATCGCCTTAAGTGCCGTCCCCCCCGCACAGTGGATATCCGCGACGGGCTCGCCGGACATCTGCCGCACATTCTCTATCCCGACCTTTGCCCCCATCCGCGAGAGCGCTTCCAGCAGTCCGGTCCGCGTTGGATTGATGCCGACGTTCCTCGCTGTTATTTCGGAGCCGGGGATTAGCAGCGCAGCCACGATGAAGAACGCGGCCGATGAGAAGTCCCCCGGCACCTCCATCTCCATCGGCGAAAGCTCCCGGCCCCCTCTGACGAAGACGGTGCGCCCCTCGACCCGCAGGTCAGCGCCCTGTGCCGGCAGCATCCTCTCGGTATGGTCGCGCGATTTCGCCGGCTCAGTGATCACGGTCTCCCCGTCGCAGTAGAGGCCCGCAAGGAGTATGGATGATTTCACCTGGGCACTCGCAACCGGCAGTTCGTAGCGCAAAGGGTTCAGCCCCCCTCCCTTTATAGCCAGGGGGGGGTATCTGTTGTCGGCCCTCGCCATGATCTGTGAGCCCATGAGGCTGAGCGGCCTGATCACCCTTGCCATCGGCCGTTTCCTAAGCGAGTCGTCTCCGGTGAGCACCGAAAAAAAGGGGTTCCCGGAGAGCACACCCGAGATGAGCCTTATCGTGGTACCCGAGTTCCCGCAATCGACGACGCCCTGCGGCTCCGACAATCCGCGCAGTCCCTTCCCGTGTATCGTGAGCATCGAGTCTTCGCCCAGGATCTCTATGCCGAGGCTGCGGAATGCGTTCGCGGTGCTTTCCGTGTCCTGGGCCCTGAGAAAATTCTTCACCACGCTTCTGCCCTCTGCGAGGGAGGAAAGGATGACTGCCCTGTGGGAGATGGACTTGTCGGAAGGGGGGAAAAACTCGCCTTTAAAAACGCTCACCGGCCCGACGTCAACCTTGTCCAATGCCTTCCCTCAGCGTCCGGGCCCGCTCCATCTCTTTTTCGAGAGAGACTGAATCAGCGGCCCTGAGATAACGGCTCAGCGAATCGAGCTTTTCTTGTAAAACCAGTATCAGCTCGAGGATGTTGTCCCTGTTCATCAGGCAGATGTCACGCCAGATCTCCGGAGAACTTGCCGCAATCCTCGTCATGTCCCTGAACCCCTGTCCGCCGAATTCGAGGTATGATGGATCTACATCGGCAACTGTGTTGATCATTGCGTAGGCGAGCAGATGGGGAAGGTGACTTACCGCCGCAAACACGCGGTCGTGTGCTTCGGGCCCCATCGTGACCACCTGCGATCCCAGCGCGTTCCACATGGCGGTCACGGTCCTTATTGCGCCGGCATCGGAATCCGGAGTCGGCGTCACGATGCATTTGGCGTTTCTGAAGAGTTCCGCGTTTGCGGAGTCGATGCCGGAACGGTCGCTTCCTGCGATCGGATGGCCGCCGACATAGTGCACGCCGGACGGCATCAGCGCGTCGATCTCACGGACAAGACCGCCCTTGACGCTCCCCGCATCAGTGACGACGGCCCCTTTTTTGAAAGAGCCTGCACATCTTCTCACGAGTTCGAGAAAGTTTCCGACCGGCGTCGAGAGCATGACGAGATCGGCACCCTCGGATGCGGCGGAAGGGTCCAGTCCGTACGAGTCGATGATACCCCTCTCTTTCGCCTTTTTCAGGTTCTCCTCATTACGCCCGAATCCGGCGATATGAGCGCAGAGTCCTTCTTTCCTGACGGCAAGTCCGAATGAGGCGCCGATGAGACCAACACCGAGGATTGTGATCTTCCCGAACGGCAAGTCTATATTTCCCTTCCGACGGCGGCCGCTACCGGCTTCAGTTCGGCCATCAGCTTCTCGAAATGCTCCGGCTTCAGGGACTGCTCTCCGTCGGACATCGCCTCTTCCGGGTTGGTATGGACCTCTATGATCAGCGCGTCCGCGCCGGCCGCCACGGCCGCCTTTGCCATCGGCGCGATCAGGTCTCTCTTGCCGACCCCGTGGCTCGGGTCGACGACCACCGGCAGGTGGGTGAGCTGTTTCAGGACAGGGACCGCGCTCAGGTCGAGCGTGTTTCTCGTGGCGGTCTCGAAGGTCCGTATCCCCCTTTCGCAGAGCATCACCTCATGGTTGCCCCGGGACATGATGTACTCGGCAGACATCAGCCATTCCTTGATTGTGGAGGAGAGCCCGCGCTTCAGAAGCACAGGCTTATGGGCAGAGCCCACCTCCAGAAGAAGCCTGAAGTTCTGCATGTTTCTCGCCCCGATCTGGATGATGTCGGAATACTTTACGATGACGTCGAGGTCCCTCGGGTCCATGATCTCCGTGACTATCGGGAGCCCGGTCTTTTCGCGCGCCGCAGCGAGATATTCGAGCCCCTCTTCACCGAGTCCCTGGAAAGAGTAGGGCGACGTCCTCGGCTTGTATGCCCCGCCCCTGAGAAAGGCGGCGCCTGCTGCCTTCACTTTTTCGGCGATCGCAGTGAGCACGGTCTTGTTTTCGACCGCGCATGGTCCTGCCATGACCGGAATCTTTTTCCCTCCGATCAGGATGCCCCTTACCTGTATTTGGGTATTCTCTATCTTGAATTCCCGGCTGGCGAGCTTGTAGGGCTTGAGGATCCTGACCACGTTTTCGACGCCGGAGGCCGCCCGGATCGCATCTTCTTCCTCTTCGGTGACCTTCGATGTGTCGCCGATGACTCCTATGATCGTTCTTTCGGTCCCCGCAGAGATATTCGCCTTGAGACCGCGGCTCTCCAATTTTTTCACAACGTGACGCATCTCTTCTTCGGTCGCGTCCCGCTTCAATACGATGATATCCATGTGTTCCTCCTGGTCAGCTGATCAAAAATAAAAAAAGCGCGAAGGCGAAAGGAAACAGGGCAGGACCTGAAGAGGGCGGCATGCCTCCCCCCGGGGGCATCAACCCCGCGCTGCCTTCAGCGCTTCTATGAATCTCCTGTTTTCCTCCGGCAGGCCGATCGTTACCCTGATCGCCTTCGGCCCCATTGGCCGTATGATCACCCCCATCTTCAGGAGCTTTTCATAAAGGGCCATCGATCCTTCCACCGGTATAAAGATGAAGTTCGCTTCCGTAGGTACAAAGGCGACCCCCATCGACCTGAGTTCGCGGTAGAGGTAATCCTTTCCCGCTTCGTTCACCTGCCGGGACCGTGTGACGTGGTCGGTATCCGTCAGCGCTGCGATCGCGGCCTTCTGCGCTACTGTGTTCGTGTTGAAGGGCTCCCGCAGCCGGTTCATGTCGGCTATAAGTTCCCTTTTTGCGATGCCGTATCCGAGCCTCAGCCCCGCAAGCCCGTATATCTTCGAGAAGGTCCTGAGGATGAGCACGTTCTTTTCCGACCTCAGATATTTCATGCTGTCCGCGTATTCAGGGTCAGAGACATATTCATAATACGCCTCATCGATCACGACGAGCACGTCGTTCGGGACCCTCTCCATCATCCTGTCGAACTCGTCCTTCCTGTTCATCGTACCGGTCGGGTTATTGGGGTTCGCGATGAAGAGCATCTTGGTCGCAGGCGTGATCGCGTCGGCCATCGCGCCGAGATCGTGCGTATGGTCTTTCAGGGGGACCTGTACAGACCTGCCCCCTATCCCCTGGACCGCCATGAAATAGACGACGAAAGAGGGGACGGCCATTACAGCCTCGTCGCCGTCTTTCATGAACGTTTTTGCCGCAATGTCGAGGAGTTCGTTGGATCCGTTCCCGAGGATTATCTCCTCCTCGGCCACACCGAGTTTTCCCGAGAGCGCCTTCTTGAGGTAGTAACCGGCTCCGTCGGGATAACGGTTCAGGTCGCCGAGACTCCCGGCAATCGCCTTCAGCGAGGCGGGTGAGGGGCCGATCGGGTTTTCATTCGATGCGAGTTTTACCGAATCGGTGATGCCGAGTTCGCGCTCCAGTTCCTCGATCGGCTTTCCCGGCACATAGGGCTGTATCCCGAGTACGTATTCAGGCGGTCGTATCATTGTATGTTCCCCTGCGGATAGGACCCGAGGATCTTGAGGTAAAGACAGTTTTCGGTCAGCGCATCCACCGCCTTCTTCACCCTTTTGTCTTCTATATGTCCTTCCATATCGACGAAAAATATGTATTCCCACGCCTTCCGTTTCGAAGGCCGCGATTCGATCTTGGTGAGGTTGATCTTCGCCCGCTTGAAAGGCAGCAGCACCTCATACAAAGAACCGGGCTTATGCTTGATCGAAAACATGATCGAAGTTTTGTCGTTGCCGGTCCTGTGCGGAAACTCCTTCGAGATGACGAGGAACCGGGTGATATTTCTCCTGCTGTCCTGGATATTCCGTTCGAGGATATTCAGATCGTACATGCGCGCGGCGATCTCGCTGGCGATGGCGGCGGAGTTCGGGTCCTTGGCTGCCAGTTCTGCGGCCTTCGCGGTGCTGGTCGATTCAGCGACCGGTACGCCGGGCATGTTTGACTCGAGCCAGCCCCTGCACTGCGCCAGCCCCTGAGGATGAGAGTATATCTTCTTTATTTTCGAGCGCCTTGACTGTCTCGAAAGCAGGTTGTGAGAGACCTCGAGGATGATCTCGGCAACCACCTGCAGGTCGGAATCCATGAACATGTCGAGTGTATGGCTGACGACGCCCTCGTTCGAATTCTCGATCGGCACTACGCCGTATTCGGCCTTGTTGGTCTCGACATTCTCGAACACCTTCTTGATGCTGTCTTCCGGGACGAAAGACGCGGAAGAGCCGAAGTGGCGCAGGGCGGCGAGATGCGTGAAGGTCCCGAGCGGCCCAAGACAGGAAACCTTCAGCGGCTCCTCGAGCGCAAGAGACGCGGCGAGGATCTCCCGGTATATCGCCTTCAGCGCGTCATTCGGAAAAGGCCCCCTATTGTATTTTGCGAGCCGCTCAAGTATCTGGCGTTCGCGGTCGGGTTTATAGAAGGTGGACTTCCGGGCACGTTTGATCCTGCCGACCTCGATTACGTAGGCGGCGCGCTTGTTCAGCAGCGTCAGCATCTCGTCGTCGATCTTGTCGATGTTGTTTCTGAATTTCCTGAGTTCTTCCATGTATTTTTTGTATTCCTCAGACCCAGAGAAAGCCCGCACGCAACGGCTCTCATGGACGGAACATAATAATAATTCATTTTTTCTTATTTTTTCAAGAGGTTGTAAACGAAGGACAAGTTCCGAAATATTGCGATGGGAGACCGATCGGTGGGGGCGGGACGGACCCTGTCCGGGCCCGTCCCTTACGGTAAGCGCCTAGCTAGAGTCTGTGTATAAAGTCCGATTTTTTCGGCATTGATTTCAGAAAACCGGCCCACTCGCCCAATATTTTGTAAATTTTTGCCACTGCCTTCTGTGGATGCCTTTTCCACGCAAAGTTTTTCTAAT